>NZ_BAABDQ010000009.1:0-349935 GCF_039539705.1 Nonomuraea rosea
GCCGCCGCCAGGCGGGCGGCGCTGGCCGCCGCGGCGGCGCCGCCGTCGCCGGGCACGGCCGACAGGGCGATGCTGTGCCACGACTTCATGCCCGTGGTGCCGGGCTACCGGCGCTTCCTCGCGATGGAGTCGCGGTTGCGCGCCGTGGCGCCCCGGGTGGGCTGGACGCGCGGGCGCCAGGAGGTCGGCCGGTGCCTCGGCGTGCGGCAGGGCCCGAGCTGGCCGCCCGGCCCGCTGAGCCCGGCCAGGAACGCGCCGGTGCTGATCGGGATCGGGCGGCTGGACGACGCCACGCCGTCGTCCGGAGCGGCCCGGGTGGCCGCCCGGATCCCCGGGGCCGCGGTGCTGTGGCACGGCGACGGGCACAGCGCGTATCTGCTTCAGGGGGCCGGCAAGCTGCGCGCCACCTGCCTGCGCACGCGGGTGCACGACTACCTCGTCAGCGGCGTGCGCCCCGAGCCCCGCACGGTCTGTCCGGCGGAGCTGACGACGAGTGCCGGCTCCTGGAGCGGGCTCGCCCGGTAAGGTGCTGCGCGTGACGATCGAGCGGGCGGTGGCGGCGGACGCGGGGGAGATCCTCACCCTGCAGCGGGCGGCTTACGTGGCCGAGGCCCAGCTGTACGGCGACCCGTACATCCCGCCGCTGGTCGAGTCCCTTGAGCAGGTGCGCAAGATCATCGAGGGCGCGGTCGTGCTCAAGTGGGCCGATCGGGGCCGGATCGTCGGCTCGGTGCGTGGGCAGGTGGCCGGCAGCACCTGCCTGGTCGGGCGGCTCGTCGTGGCGCCCGACCGTCAGGGGCAGGGCCTCGGCACGGCCCTGATGGACGCGCTGCACGAGCAGGTGCCGGAGGCGACGGCGTTCGACCTGTTCACGGGGCATCTCTCGGAGGCGAATCTGCGGCTCTACCGCCGCCTGGGCTACCGGGAGACGCATCGCGAGCGGATGGACGATCACCTGACGATGGTCCACCTGCGCAGGCAGCCGGATCGATCCCCTCCTCAGCGGTGATCATGGCGCGGCCCATGCCGTCGTCGACCCAGCTCCAGCCCCAGCTCCACTCCGAGCCGGCCGGGTGCTCGGCGTTCAGGCGGTCGAGCGCGGGCTGGAGCGCCGCCGCGCGCACCACGACCTGGTGCCTGCCCCGCCACGGCACATGGACGGGCGGCGGGATCGGCGGCCGCCGCGGCCTGCTCGTGCGCGATCCGTACGATGGGGGTCAGCGTGCTTCCGATGATGACCCCGTACGGGTCGATGGTGGATAGGCTTTCGCGGTGCTGATGATTGGGCTCACGGGCGGGATCGGATCCGGCAAGAGCGAGGTGTCCAAGCGGCTGGCGGCCAGGGGCGCGGTCGTGATCGACGCGGACAAGATCGCTCGCGAGGTGGTCGAGCCCGGCACGCCGGGGCTGGCGCGGGTGGTGGCCGCGTTCGGGGAGGAGATGCTCCGGCCCGACGGCTCGCTCGACAGGGAGCGGCTCGGGAGCGTCGTCTTCGCCGACTCGGAGAAGCTCGCGGCGCTCAACTCGATCGTCCATCCGCTGGTGGGGGAGCGGGTGGCGGAGTTGCAGAATCGGTCGGCCGACGACGCGATCGTGGTCTACGACGTGCCGCTGCTGGCGGAGAACAACCTCGCCCCGATGTACGACGTGGTCATCGTCGTGGACGCGGCCGACGAGGTCCGGGTCAGGCGCCTGGCGGAGCACCGGGGCATGGCGGAGGCCGACGCCAAGGCGCGCATCGCCGCGCAGGCCGGCCGCGAGGAGCGGCTGGCGGTGGCCGACGTCGTGATCCCCAACGAGGGGGCGCTCGACGAGCTGGACGCGCGGGTGAGCGAGGTCTGGGAGGAGCTGGCGGCCCGCGCCGCACGTGGGTGACCCCGTCATGCGGCCGGGACGTTGACGGGATGACGTTCGTCCGTGACGATCTGAAAGATCGCTCGAAAAGATCGCCCGGATCGTGAGAGGACCGCCGATGCCGCGTTTACTCCCCTGGTGCGCCGCCCTGGTGCTGGCCCTGAGCGTGGTGGGGACGGCGAGCCCGGTGGCCGCCGCCGGGAGCGCCGCGCTGACGCAGTCGTTCCGCAACCCGGTGAACCCGAGCGCCGACCCGAGCATGATCCACTACAACGGCAGTTACTACGTCGCCACCACGCGCGGCGACCGGATCGGGATCTGGAAGTCGCCCAGCCTCGCCACCCTGCTGGCCACGCCCGAGCAGGTCGTCTGGCGTGACACGAACGCCGCCCGCGACAAGCAGATGTGGGCGCCCGCCTTCCGCCACGTCGGATCGCGCTGGTACGTCTACTACACCGCCTCCGACGGCGTCGACGCCAACCACCGGATGTACGTCCTGGAGTCGGCCGGCGACGACCCGATGGGCCCGTACACGTTCAAGGCCAAGATCGCCGACTTCGGCGAGTACGCGATCGACGGCGAGCCGATCACCCACAACGGCCAGCAGTACTTCGTCTGGACCGGCCCCGGGCGCGGCCAGGGCGGCCCCGCGCAGCTCTACATCGCCAGGATGAGCAACGCCTGGACGGTGACCGGCGCCCGGGTGGCCATCCCGGCGAACGGCGGCTGCACCGAGGTCCGCGAGGGGCCGACGCCGCTCTACCGCAACGGCAGGACGTTCCTGACGTACTCCACCTGCGACACCGGCAAGCCGGACTACCAGCTCTGGATGAAGAGCATCGCCAACGGCGCCGACCCCATGGTGGCGGCCAACTGGACGCAGCACGCCGGGCCGGTGTTCGCGCGCAACGACGCGACGGGCGTGTGGGGTCCCGGGCACCACTCGTTCTTCCGCTCCCCGGACGGCACCGAGGACTGGATCGCCTACCACGGCAAGAACACCAGCACCTACACCTACGACTTCCGCACCGCGCGGGTGCAGAAGTTCACCTGGAACGCCGACGGCACCCCGAACTTCGGCCGCCCCCTGGCCGCCGGCGCCACCCAGCAACTGCCCTCGGGCGACCCCGGCGCGACCACCTCGGTGATCAACGACTTCGACCAGGGCACCGGCCAGAACCAGGTCGAGTACACCGGCACGTGGCAGTCCGGCTCGGGCTGCGGCAACCAGTGCTTCTGGAGCAACGACCACTGGAGCGGCCAGACCGGCGCGACCGCCACGATCCGCTTCACCGGCGCGCGGGTGGCCCTGCTCAGCGTGCGTGACACGGGCAACGGCATCGCCGCGGTCTCCATCGACGGCGGCGCCGAGCAGCGCGTCGACCTCTACAGCGGCATCCGGGTCGGTGAGCAGCTCAACTACCTGAGCCCGGCCTTGACGAGAGGGCCGCACACGTTGCGGGTGCGCGTCACGGGAGAGCGGAACGCCGCGTCGAGCAGCACCGTGATCAGCATGGACCGCATCGAGGTCTACTGATCCAGGGCCGCCAGCAGGTGGCGGGTCTGCTCGTACAGGCGGCGGGCGTTGCCGGGGTCGAGGGTCGGGGTCGAGGCCGGCACCGGGGTACGCCGGTCGTAGGCGAGCAGGCCCCGGCCGGCCGGCGGCTCGTCCATGAGCTCGATGATCGGCTGGATGCTCTTCCCGACCGGCTGGGCCATGACCTTGGCGAGCAGCTTGATGATCGTCTTGGCCGGCTGCCGCAGGCTGTCCGTGCCGCTGTCGGTGAAGCCCGGGTGGTGCAGGAGATAGCGCGTACGCCCGCCGGGGTGGTTGGCGGCGTACGCGACGCCGAGGAGGTCGGTGGCCCGGCCGCCCTGCAGCATGGCCTTGACGGAGCCGTAGCCCTGCCGCAGTGACAGATCGTCCCAGTGAATCTCGCCCTTGGTCATGCCGACGCCGCAGATGCTCACGATCATCGGGTCGGCGCCCTTCTCCAGCAGGCCGGTCAGGCCGTAGCTGAGCAGGAGGCGGCTGACGTAGTAGAGGGAGAAGGTGCCCTCGAAGCCGTCGGGGGTCTCCACGCGCTGCGGGAAGTGGCGCACCGCGGTCAGGACCAGGCCGTCCAGCGCGCTGTGGCGCGCCTTGACCTCCTCGATCACGCGCAGGTTGGCCGCGACCGAGGTCAGGTCGGCCTGGATGTACGCGGCCCGCGAGGCGGCCCCCAGAGCGGCGGCCTCGTCGAGGAAGCGCCGGCCCTTCGCGGGATCGGCGCCCACGACCGTGACCTGGTCGCCTCTGCTCAGGAAGTGCAGGGCGAGACCCTTGCCCATGCCGGCCGTGCCGCCCGCCACAACATAAGTCCTCATTTTTCGTCCTTTAAGTCATCGAACGCTGACTTGATGGAAGGTAGCACAGTGCGGGCGTATGATGTCAACGGTCGATGACTAGCGGACGGGAGTGCCGGAGTGACGCGGAAGAGGGACCGGGAGGCCACCAGGGAGCGGCTGCTGGAGACCGCCAGGGTGCGCTTCGCCCGCGAGGGCTACGACGCCACCAGCGTGCGCGACATCGCCGGGGACGCGGGCGTCGACGCCACCCTGATCTTCCGCTACTTCGGCTCCAAGAAGCAGCTCTTCGACGCGGCCACGGCCGCTCCCGAGATCCCGCACGACCTGCTCGACGGGCCGCCGGAGGAGCTGGTCGCCCGCATGGTGCGCTCGGTGGTCTTCGCCGACTGGACCGCGTACGGCGGGGAGCACCCCCTGGTCGCCATGCTGCGCTCCTCGGCCCACGAGGACGCCAGGCAGCGCATCCGCCAGGAGGTCTGCGACACCTACGTGCGCGCCCTGGCCGACCTCGCGGAGGACGGTCCCGGCGGCGCACCGGACGGCCGGGCGGGCGGCGGGGTCCCCGGCACCGGGGACGCGGAGCTGCGGGCCGAGCTGCTCAGCGCCTGGCTGGTCGGGATCGGCATCCTGCGCTCGGTCGTCGCCACCCCGGCCCTGGCCAAGGCCGGTGCCGACGACCTGGCCCCGCACGTGGCGGCCGTCGCCACCGGCCTGCTGGGCCGCCCCATGTCGGGCGCCTCGACGGACGCCCCGCCAGAACCGGGCCCGCCCAACGAGCAGGCCGCTGAGCAGGACCCGGCCAACTAACGGGCCGCTGAGCCGGGCACGCTTAACCGGCAGGCCGCTGCGCCGGGCGGGCCGGAGCGGGGCCGTTGTTCAAGGCCCGGATCCTCAGAACGGTGAGTCGAGCGGGACCTGGCGCACCCCCGGCAGGTAGGCGTCGAGCTCGCCCAGCTCGAACCGCGACATCCCGATGACGTGCCAGAACTGCCCGCCGGTCTCCCCGTGCACCTTGTACCGGCCGTCCGGCGACAGGGCCGCCCAGCCCTCGGGCAGCCCGAGCAGCGTCATCCGCCGCTCACCGCCCTCCCAGAGGATCACCACGCCGTCGTCGCCCGCGCTCGCCAGCAGGTCCGAGGCCGGGCTGAAGGCGACCGACCACACCCGCCGGGCGTGCCCGGCCAGCGTGTGCCGCAGCCGCCCGGTCGCGGTGTCCCACACCCGCACGATCAGGTCGTCGCCCCCGGTGGCCAGGCTGCCGCCCGACGCGCTGAACGCCACGCTCCACAGCCGCCCTTCGAGCGGCCCCAGCGTGTGCACCAGCCGCGGCTGCCACGGCTGGCCGGGCCGCAGCTCCCACATCATGGCCCGGCCGTCGTTGCCGGCGCTGGCGAGGTACTGGCCCGAGGGGGAGAAGGCCACGGAATAGACCCGGTCGGTGTGCCCTTCGAGGGTGGCCACCCGGCCGCCGGAGGCCACGTGCCACAACCGGACGAGCTTGTCGTCGCAGGCCGTGGCCACGTAGTTCCCGTCAGGGCTGAACGCGATCGAGCGCACCCGCCCGTGATGGTCCATCAGGTTGCCCGCCAGCCGCCCGGTCGGCCGGTACCAGAGCCTGACGCTGTCGTCGTCGTTGGCCGTGGCCAGCATGGTGCCGTCGGGGCTGAACGCCTCGGCCCAGACGTGGTCGGTCTCTGCGTTCAGCTCGCGCTCGTAGTCGCCGGTGGTGGCGTTCCAGAAGTGCACGCCGCCGTCGTTGCTGGCGGTCGCGAGCACCGGCCCGGCGGGGGAGAACAGGGCCGAGATCAGCCGGTCGGCCGTGCCGCTGAACTCCCGCAGCCGCCGGCCCGTGTGCGGCTCCCAGACGCGTACGGTGCCGTCGTTGCCGCTGGTCGCCAGCATCGAGCCGTCGGCGCTGAAGCGGACGGAGGAGATCCGCCGCCCGTGGCCGCGCAGCACCCGCTGGCACTTGCCCGAGCCGGGGTCCCACAGGCGTACGGTGCCGTCGTTGCTGCTGGTGGCGAGTTGCTGCCCGTCGGGGCGGAACGCGAACGGCCAGACCGAGCTGCGGTGCCCCGTCAGCTCGACGCGGTGCCCGTCGTCCAGCCGCTGCAGGCGTACGGTGCCGCTCGAGTCGCCGCTGGCCAGGAGCCGGCCGTCGGGGCTGAACGTCACCTGGTAGACGGCCGCCGCGTGCGTGGTGTGCACGCCGCGGGCCTCGCCGGAGGTGTCCCACAGGCGTACGCCGCCGGCCGTGTCGCCGCTGGCCAGCAGCGAGCCGCCGGGCGCGAACGTCACGCAGTAGACGCTGCCCGCGTGCCCGCTGAGCGTGTGCAGGAGCCGCCACGTGCGGGTGTCCCACAGCCGGACGGCGCCCGCCTCGTCACCGGTGGCCAGCAGGCGGCCGTCGGGGCTGTGCACCACGCGGTAGACGCTGCCGCGGTGGCCGTCGAGCTGCTCCTTCACCTCTCCCGTGCCGAGGTCCCAGACGCGGACGACGCCGGCCGAGTCGCCGGTCACCAGCGCCGAGTGGCCGAACGACGCGGTGTAGACGGGCGCCTGGTGCCCGCTCAGCTCGGCGGTCAGGCGGCCGGTGGCCGTCTCCCAGACGCGTACGACGCCGTCGCCGCCGCCCGCGGCCACCAGGTCGCCCGCGGGACTGAGGCGTACCGGCCAGACGCCGTCCGCGTGCCCGGTCAGCTTGTGCAGGCGCTCGCCGGTGAGGGCGTCCCACAGCAGGACGGTGCCGTCGCTGGCGCCGGTGGCCAGCAGCTCGCCCGCGAACGTGACGGCGTAGACGCGGCCCTTGTGCCCCTGGAGGGTGCGCACGGGCGCGCCGCCGACGCAGAGCAGCACGCCGCCGTCCTCGTTGCCGATCGCGATCGTGGCGCCGTCGGGACCGTACGCGATCGGCTCGGGCAGGCGGCTGGTCTTGAAGTGGTAGCCGTACGGGACGCCGACGCCGGCCGGCGAGAACTCCACCTCGACCGGCTGCCCCGGCACCACGGCGGCCCCGTGCGGGGGCGGCAGCGTGCCGGTGACGTTGATCAGCGACGCCCGGTGCCAGCGGGCGCCCTCGGCGGACACGTCGCTCAGGTCCACCTCCGCCAGCCGGGCCCCGGAGAGGTCGGCCCCGGTCAGGTCGGCCCCGGTCAGGTCCGCCTTGTCGAGCCGCGCGCCGATGAGCCTGGCCCCGCGCAGGATCGCCCTGGACAGGTTGGTGCCCGCCAGGGTCGCCTCGGACAGGTCGGCGCCGGTGAGATCGACCTCGCGCAGGTCCCTGGCCGACAGGTCCTCGCCCTTGAGGTTGGCCCCGCGCAGGTCGGCGTGGGAGGGAGTGCGCAGCCTGGCCGCGATCTTGACCGCGTTCGCCGTGGACACGTCGTCGCCCGGCGGGTCGGCCACCCACGCGCGCAGGGCGCGGACGTCGGCGAGGTCGCACAGGAACTCCACGCTCAGCGCGGACAGCGGCCTGCGTGACAGTAGGACCGGATTGCCGATCGTCGCGGCGATGTGGCGGGCGATGAGCCATTCCATCACCGACGCGTGGATGAACCCGAACATCCCCTCGTCGGTCCGCACCAGCAGGCTGCCCGAGCCCATCGCGTGCGCCGCGTGGGCGGCCGAGAGCTGCCCGCTGGCCAGGTCGGTCAGCGTCTCGCCGATCTCGGTCAGCTCCTCGACGCCCAGCAGCGACTCGCCGGTGTCCCACAGCCGCAGGGCGAGCGCGGTCACCGCCTGCCACAGCTCCTCGGTGCTCAGCGGGGCGGCCGAGCCGGGCACCCTGGCCCGCCGCTCCTCGAAGGCCAGCCAGGAGCTGAGGATCTCCTCGTACAGCAGGGACGGGCTGATGGTGTGGCGCGCGCCCGCGACCGTGCGGAGCCGGTCGGTGTCGAGGTCGGCGATGAAGCTGAGCATGCGCGGGTTCTGGGCCAGCGCGAGCAGGTCCTTGATCTCCCCCATCAGCGACATGCGGGCCGTGGCCTCGTCGCGGTCGGCGAACCGGTTGGCCAGGTAGGAGCGGATCTGGTCGGGCGTGAAGTCCTCGACGCTGAACACCCGCCGCTGCGGCAGCACCCCCACCATCTCGCCGAGCGAGGTCAGCACCTGGCTGTGGGACTTGAAGTGCTGGGTGCGGCTGGCCACCACGATCTTCGCCTTGTCCTCGGCCGCCGCCAGCAGCGTGGCCAGGTGGTCGGCCGCCCGGTCGTAGGTCAGCCTGGTCACCAGCTCGTCGAACCCGTCGAACAGCAGCACGATCCGGCCCTGCCGCAGCAGGTAGCGGAACGCCTTGAGGTCGATGAACTCCTCGCCGTGGTTGGCCAGGTGCGCCGCGACGAGGGCGTCCACCGAGTGCGCCTTGTCCAGGGCGCGCAGCTCGATGAAGATCGGGGTCAGGTGCGGCAGCTCGGCCGGGATGCGCCGGGCCAGCTCGCGCAGCGCGAACGTCTTGCCGTGGCCGAAGTCGCCCAGCACCAGCAGGAACCTGCCGTGGTCGGCGGCCAGCAGCCGCATCAGCTCGTCGGCGATCCCCTGCTTGACCTGGTTCCCCGGGCGGTCGAGCTCGCGGTAGCGCTGGGGGACGTACAGGCCGGGCGGGTAGCGGCGGTCGGTGGTCAGCCTGGCGGTCTGCTCGCCGACGTAGCCGGTCAGGTCGAGCAGCCCCTGGAACTCGGTGAAGCTGCGCAGCCGCACGCCCTTGCGCATCAGGTCGTCGCGGACGGCCCGGGAGGCGGGCGGCCCCTGGTAGACCAGCTCGGCGGACAGCCCGGCCGCGTGCGCCTGGCGGACGAACCCGTCGGCGTCCTCCTCGCGCAGCTCGCCCACGTACGCGCCGATCATCGTCTGGCGGACGAACCCGTCCTCCGGGTGGGTGACCACCAGGTGGGCGGGGAACCTGCGGATCCTGGCGCGCTCGTGCCTGGCCTCGCAGACCTCGGCGACGCGGTCGAGCAGCAGCTCCAGCGGGCTGGGCGCGCGCTCGTCCGGCTTGGGGGCGGGCGGCGGGACGTCCGGCGTCTCACCGGTGAACGTGGCCCGCGCCGCCTTCTCCCGGTGCGGGATCCGCTCGGGGTCGCCCGCCTCCGGCCGCCAGACACGCAGCCCGTCGGGCGTGATCTCGACGACCTGGTGCCGCCCGGAGCGCGGCGCGGCGATCCTGCCCTCGGCGTTCTCGCGGGAGCCGCCGTGGAAGAGCAGGTCGAGCCGGTGGGCGAGGAGCCGGTCGAACGTCGGGGCGTCCCTCAGCTCACCCGGCGGGTGCCCGATCGCGCCCAGCCGCAGCCACGCGCTCTCCTCGTAGGGGCGCAGCCGCTCGGCGAACCAGGCCGCCTGCGCCTCGCCGAGCTGCGCGTACGCGTCACGTTCGAGGTGGCTCATCGCCATGGTCGAGTTGAGGCCCGCCACGACCAGCTTCAGATCGGGCACCTCGAACAGCGTCCACGGCTGCCCGCCGTCGAACACCCGGTCGTCCAGCCCTTGGTACACCTCCCTGAACAGGCCGGCGAAATGCCGCCACTTGGGCCAGTAGGGGGGCTGCGGGCTGACGTCGTCGGCCTCGCAGGTCATGAAGTAGGCGCTGGCGGCGGCCTTGGTGACGTCGCGCGGGCCGGGGAGCAGCACGAGCCGGTGCGGCTCCAGCCCGATGAGCAGCCGCAGATCGGTCACGAACCGCGTGGCCTGCCCGAACTGCCCCAGGCTGCCGGACTCCGTCAGGTCGCCGCTGACGATCATGAGGTCGGGACGTGGCATGCCCCGGTCGTACATGGCGGTCAGATCCGCCCAGATCCGCGCCTGCATGTCCTCGGGCGTGAAGGGGTCGCCGGGATCGGGCAGCGCCCGGCCGAACCGGGGGCCGCCGATGTGCAGCACACTGATCGACTCGCGCCCGCGATGGGCACTCTGCGCGGGCGGGAACTTCGGCGCGGACACCGGCGCGCGGCGGGACCTGCCCCGCTCGCCGGGCGGGGGCAGCGTCGGCGCCGGGACCGGCACGCTGGAGCCGTCGGGGAAGGCGGGCGCCAGCTCCGGCTTGGCCCGGCCCGCCATCGCCTCCCTGACCCGCCCCAGCAGCAACGCCCTGGCCTGGCCCGAGTCGGTGACGCCCAGCAGGTCCACCCAGGTGATGGTGGACAGCAGGCCCTCCAGCTGGACGTCCTCCAGCCTGATCGTGACCAGCTTGTTGGAGGGGTTGTCGGGGTCGGCGCGCATCGCGGCCTGCCACTCCATCCGGCCGTAGCGGGAGGTCAGGTAGTTGCGCGAGAGCACCGCCACGACGAGCTGGGCCTCGCTGACGCCACGGTCCATGAAGTCGATGAAGTTGGTGCCCGGCACGAAGTCCCAAGCCTGGATCATGGTCTTGTAGCCCGCCGCTTCGAGCTCCCAGGCGATCCAGGTCGCCCACGCCGTGTCGGCCGGGGAGTAGCTGACGAAGATCTCGGTCGGCCTGCCGTCACGTGCCATGCGTCTCAGTATCCCTTCCCACACGGGGCTGGGTCCCCGTGTCGGCCCGGGAAAAGGGCTTTGTCCTCGCGCGGCGAACACCCCGCGTGCGCCGGCGTTCTGGAGCACATGTGCGATCATCTACGGGTGTTGCGGCGTGTTGGTGTGCTCGACCTGATCAGGTTCGGGCTGCTGGGTCTCGGTCTGGTGTTCGTGGCGACCGGGCTGTTGCCATGGGACGCGGCGGTGGAGAGCCTCGACGACATCGGCCCGCTGCTGATCTTCCTGGTGGCGATCATCGTGACGGCCGAGCTCACCAAGGAGGCTCAGGTCTTCGACGCGATCGCGGCGCGGATGGCGGTGTTCGGGCGTGGCAACTACGTCGCCCTTTTCTTTCTTTGTACGGCTTTTGCGTCATTTATTACGATATTTCTGAATCTGGACACCACGGCCGTCCTCCTCACCCCGGTCATGCTCGCCCTCGCCCCCAAGGCCCGCATCGCGGCCCTGCCCCTCGCCATGACCACGATCTGGCTGGCCAACACCGCGAGCCTGCTGCTCCCGGTCTCCAACCTCACCAACCTCCTCGGCATGGAGAAGATCGGCCTGAACGCCCAGGAGTTCGCCGCCCGGATGTGGGCCCCGCAGCTCGCCTCGATCGCGGTGACGATGGCGTTCCTGTGGGTGTTCTTCTGGCGCCGCGGCGAGCGGCGCGACCTGCGGTACACGCCGCCGGTGCTGGAGCCGGTCGCCGACCGCGTGCTGTTCGCCGCCGCGTCGGCGGCCTGCCTGCTGTTCATCGCCCTGCTGCTGCTCAAGGTGCACGTCGCGGCGGCCGCCACGGCCGCCGCAGTGATCGTCGTGGCGGCGTTCCTGGTGCGCGCCCGCGAGCGCCTGACGTGGCGCCTGATCCCCTGGCAGCTCGTCGTCTTCGTGACGGGCCTGTTCCTGGTGGTGCCCACGCTCAGCAGGCACGGCCTGTCCGACCTGATGACCTGGATGATCGGCGCGGAGGGTGACCCCTACCGCACGGCCGCCGTCGGGGCCGGGCTGTCCAACGCGATCAACAATCTGCCCGCCTACCAGGCCGTCGAGACCGTCATCCCGGCGGCCGACCAGGACCGCCTGCTGGCCCTGCTGGCCGGCACGAACGTGGGCCCGGTCATCACCCCGTGGGCCTCGCTGGCCACCCTGCTGTGGTTCGAGTCGTGCCGCCGTCACGACGTCGCGGTGCCGATGCGCCGCTTCCTGCTCACCGGCACGGGCCTGGCGGTCGTCGGGCTGGTCGCGACGGTGTGGGCCCTCGTCGAGTTCGGCTGAGCACGAGCTGAGAGAGCGGGTCAGGCGGCGGCCAGGGCGCTGTCGTAGGCGCCGGCGACCGTGTCCAGGGCCCAGCGCATCCGCGCCACGTACGTCTCGGGGTGATCGCCGGCCTCCTGCGCGACGTACGCCGCGCACCAGGCCGGGTCGCCGCCGCACGAGCACAGCCGCTCGTCCACGGCGTCGCGGATCTGGAACGCCGACAGACGGTCGGAGGGCTGAAGGGTGGTGGTGAAGAGCACCTGGGCCAGCTCGGTGGTGGTGATCATGTCGAGTTCCTCTCCCCATGTGCCGTTCGCCGGCACCCTCTAAATAGACGACGAACGGCGGCAGAACTCATCGACGTAGGACACACAAAATGTGTGGACTTTTCCTCAGTTGACGCGGCCGGGTCAGCGGAGTACGGACAGCAGCCCCGGCAGGGCGCGGGGGTGGGCGGCGACGAAGCTGCGGTCCTCGGGGGAGCCGTCGATGCACGCCTCGAACGGGCCGCCGTCCAGGCTCCTGATCTCGATCCCGGCCTCTCTGGCCAGCAGCGCGCCCGCGGGCAGGTCCACCGCCTCGGCCCGGTAGCCGACGATGCCGTCGATGTCGCCGCGGGCCAGCATCGCCCACGACAGCAGCGGCGCCCAGAGCTGCAGCAGCCGCCGCGCGTTGAGCTCCAGGGCCGTCCTCAGCGCGCGTACGGTCGCGTCGTCCCTGCTCACGCCGTAGCCCTGGGTCCAGGCCAGCACCGGGCCGTGCGGGCTCGGCGAGTAGGAGGGCGCCAGGCGTACCCCTGAGGAGGTGACGGCACCGCGCCCCCGGATCGCGGACCAGGTCTGGGCGGAGACGGGATCGTGCACCACGCCCAGCACGGGACGCCCGTCGTCGCACAGGGCCACGCCCACCACGTAGGCGGGCAGGCCGATCGCCACGTTGTTGGTGCCGTCGAGCGGGTCGACCAGCCAGGTCCACCGCCCGCCGGCCGCCCCGACCAGGCCGGACTCCTCGGCGATCACCGAGTGGGAGGGGAAGGCCGTCAGGATGCGCTCCAGCAGCAGCTTCTCCGAGGCCAGGTCGAGATCGGTCACCACGTCGCCGGCCACGCCCTTGGCCCTGATGCCGACCGTGCCCCGCATGCCCTCCAGGAGCAGCGCTCCGGCGTCCTCCGCGGCTTCCACGGCGACCGATCGGGCGTGGTCCAGGTCCATCGGGTACCTCTCAGGTCAGGTGCGCGGAGATCAGTCGTACGGCCAGAGCGGTCTCGCGGGCGTCCAGCGGCTGCCTGGACACGTGGTGCGGGCCGGCGCCCAGCGGGCCGAGCGACAGGTCCCTGCTGCCGGTACGGCCCCGGCCGAGCGCGATCGTGGCCGCCTCGCCGCCCTCGGGCACGACGCTGCTGTGGAAGCGGCCGGCGGGCAGCGTGTAGGTGTCGCCGGGACCGAAGAGCTCCACCAGGCCCGTGTCGTGCCGCACCGTGCGCGGGGTGGGCGAGATGCGGTCGCCGTCGGACCCGCTGACCACCTCGAACACCCGGTGCGTGGCGTCGGAGCGCGCGTCGGTGACCACCGCGTGCACGTTGCGCACCTGGCCGTAGAGCACGTGGCTGACCAGGTCCCAGCTGTGGCAGTGGATCTGCGAGGTGGTGCTCTCGGCGTGCGCGAGCGAGTCCGACCACAGGTGGAGGCATACCCCTTCGCCGCCGTCGCGCTCCAGCGGCAGGCAGACGAATCCGAGCGGGTGGCGCACCGCGCACACGCCTGCGTCGGAGAGCGCCTCCAGGGCCCACGCCCTGGCCTCGCCCTGGCGCACCCGGTCGTACACCCCGCGGTAGCTCATGAGCGGCCCCTACGCCCCGTCCGGCAGGAGCGGCTCGCCGTACGGGTCGACCGCGCGCAACGCCTTGCGGGCGATGTCGACGACGTCACGCCCGTCGTACGCCTTGGGCAGGGGCACCCCGATGCGCTCGAACAGCTCCTGCACCTCCTCGATGGTGGGCTCGTCGCTCAGCGGGACCTTCTTGTACATCTCCAGCGGCACGTGCCGCGCCTGCTCGAAGCTGAGCCGCAGCTCGGTGTCGCAGTTTTCGTAGAAGAAGGTGTCGGCCAGCGCGGTCATCGCCACGTTGGGGTCCTCGACCGTCATGATCAGGCGGGTGGCCGACAGGTCCCAGCGGAACGTGGTCATCGTCGAGGCCAGCCCCACCCCGATGTCGAGCAGGCCGTAGCGCTGGCGGTGCCAGAAGGCGGCCAGGATCGTCGCGTACGACTCCTTCCTGGCCCGGTCGGTCGTCCACGTCTCGCCGGTGCCGTCGGGGACGTCGGACAGCGAGCGGCGGTAGTGGGCGTAGGTCTCGCACACCTCGGCGTTCGACGGGTCGATGACCTCGACCCTGACCGTGAGGTGGCGCTTGACCCTGCGGGCCGCCGCGACGCACTCGGGCAGGGTGACCGCGCGCAGATAGGTGCCGGTGCCGCCCTTGAAGCTCCACCGGGTGGTGCCGCTGCGGGCCTCGGCGTGGGACTGGGCGATCTCCTGTTTGCTGGCCAGCACCCTGACGAGCTGGAGGGCGTCGAGCGCCTTACGGGTGCTGCCGACCAGGGTCTCGATCTCCTCCAGCCGGGCCAGGCGGGCGGGCAGCTGGGCCAGCGCGCCCGAGGTGATCGTCTCCTCGACCGGCGCCTGGCGTACGCGGTCGCGCAGCAGCGCGGTGGCCACCAGCGCCATGATCACCAGCGTGGCGGCGTTGACGAGCTGGGTCTGGACCGCGGTCGGGACGACCTCGTTGGGCATGATGCCGAGGATGCCGATCACGATCGCGAGCACCAGGGCGATGGCCCCGTCGGCATTCTGGGCCGCCCACGGCGCGACCTGCTTCACCGACGCCATGAACCGTGCCATCGCTCGCCCCGCCGTCCGACGATCAGTCAGTTCCCGACGTCATGGTAACGACCGCGCCAGGCGACTGCCTAGCACGCGGAAAGGAGCGGTCTGCTGGCGCGTTCTCCCGCACGCCCCGCCGGCGGGAGAACGGCCCGGCTAGAACCATCCGCGATGGCGGGCCATCTGTTCGAGACCCCGCTGCAGCGCCTGGTCGGCGGCGTTCGGGGGGTCGTCGTAACGGACGGTGAAGCGGTTGTACGCGTCATGGCTGGAGGTCAGGAAGCCGCCTCGCTTGTCGGCCTCCAGGATGACGTCCATCTGCCGCGGCCCGGCGATGAACGTCAGCTCCAGCTCGTTGAAGTAGCGCCGCCACTGGCCGCCCGTGTAGTACTCGATCTCCTGGAAGAACGGCATGGTCGACCCGTACAGGGTGCCGCGTTCCAGGTCGGCCTTCTTGAAACCGAAGCCCAGCCGGTCGAGCGCGCCGATGACGTGCTCCTGGGCCGGCAGCGGGCTGACGAACAGCGGGTCCAGGTCGCCCTTGTCGATCGCGCCCGCCAGCGCCAGCTCCGTCTGCACGCCCAGCCGCATCCCGTGCAGCGGGTGCCCGGCGATCGCGCTGATCGGCGTCTCCCACGGGACCGCGACCTCGAACGGCTGCTGGTGCTGCGCGCCCGCGGCGAGCTGGAACGTGCCCGCCACCTGGTGGCGCAGGAAGCTGTAGGACGTCTTGTACTCGTTGTCGCCCTGCTCGATCTCGACCACCGCGGTCAGGTCGATGTAGATGCCCTCGACCTTGTAGTCGGAGTTGCCGCCACGGAAGTGGACGACGCCGCGCAGCAGCTCGCCCGGACGCACGCCCGTGTTGGTCAGCACCGTGTCTACCTCGACGCCCGCGCCGAACGCGGCCATCAACTTGCGGAACACCATGGGGTTCTCCTATGCGGAAGGTGTGTGGCCGTTGAGATGGCCATTTCCTGTGCCCGAGATGCGGGGGAGCAACTGGGCCAGGAGGAGGGTGGAGAGCGCGGAGTCCGACTGTCCCTGCTGGGTGCGTACGACCAGCGGCTGGGGTGCATTCTCCGCCAGTTTGGCGCCCACGTCGAGGCGCCTGCGGGCCAGCTCGTACTGCAGCACGGCCCGGTTGTCCCGGTAGGACTCGGCCAGGCGGCGCAGCGCCTTGGCCTCGTTCTCGGCGGAGGTCAGGTCGGCCCTGCCACGCGCCTCGATCTCCCACGTCACCCGCTGCGCCTGGGTCTCCTGCTCCTCCAGCATCCGCGCCACGTTCTTGCGCGCGTTGTTGTGGGCGGCCTTGACCTCGACGACACGGGCGTCACGGGTCTTCTTCGAGCGTTCGATCTCCATCAGCAGGGTGTCGATGCGGCGCTTGCGGGTCAGCTCCCACTCCCGCTCGTACGCCGACAGCTCCTTGGCGACCTTCTCCCGGGTGGCCAGGTGCTGCTGGTACTGGTCGGGGAGCTGGACGTCGGGGATGTTGGCGCCCGTGATGCGCACGCCGTACCGGCCGAGCTGGCGGTTGAGCGCCTCCTGCATGTCGCCGACGTCGGAGCCGCGCAGGTCGTACGCGCGCTCGGTGTTGACCCGGCGGCTGCGCTGCCTGATCGCGTCCTGCACCGCGCTGGAGAGCACCAGGTCGAAGTTGCCCGCGCCGATCGTGCGGACGAACGCGACGGGGTCCACGATGCGGAACTTCAGGAAGAAGTCGATCGACTTCAGCGGCACGTTCTCGGCGGTGGGGCAGGCCACGATCGGGGCCGAGTACGGGATCTCGGTCGAGGTGTCGACGACCGCGTCCACCCGGTCCCACGGCAGCCAGAGGTAGTGGCGGCCGGGCGGGAGCGTGCCGGTGATGGCGCCCCAGCGGCTGCGCACGCCGGTGGTGCCCTCCTCGATCTCGATGATCGCCTTGCGCCACATCGTGACCATGGCCACGAACAGGAAGAACAGCGCCGCCAGCGCGGCCATGAGGGTGAGGTCGGTGACCGCGGCCATGCCCGCGAAGTAGAGCGCCAGGAACACCAGCGCCATCCACGCGAACCCGCGCCGGTCCTTGGGGATCACGACGGGTACGAGCTGGCCCTGCTCGCCGCCGCGCAGGAGCTGACGGATGTCGCCCCAGGAGGCCAGCGACTCCTTGATCTTGGAGAATTCCCTGCTCATCGGCCCTCACCTGGTACTTGCTGCATCCCGCCAGGGAGCAGGCGCTCGACGGTCCGCTCAAGCTCGTGGTCGGGCTCCGGCGGCTCCTGGGGCTCGCTCACGTCGGCGGCCGCCTTCTTGAGCAGTGCGTTGATCTCGTCGGCGCGGTCGTGCACGCGCGCGCCGATCGCGTCGAGCCTGGAGCGGATGGCCTCCATGTCCTCCGGCGAGAACAGGACCGCGCCCTTCCCGCCGATGAGCTGCTGCGCCAGGGCCAGGAAGTCGATGTCGGTATGCTCGCCCACCTGCACCACCTGCGGCAGCCTCGTGGCGATCGACTCCAGCTTGGTCAGCAGGTCCTGCTGGAAGCGGTAGTCGAGGATCTCGGGCGCCTCGGCGGCCGACAGCGCCCTGATGTCCAGCGCCTGCGCCTCCAGCAGCGCGGAGTTGGCGTTGGCCGTGGACTCGGCCTCGACCAGGCGCTGCCCGGCCTGCGCCGTGGCCTGGTGGGTGGCGCGTTCGAGCGCGGTGTCCATGCGGGCCTGGTAACCGGCGATCTCCGCCTGGATGGCGCTCAGCGTCTCCTGCAGCCCGGCCAGCTCCTTGATCAGGTCGCCCTCGTTCTGCTCCTTGCGAAGCTGGAGCTCGTACTCGTAGGTGTAGGCCTCCTTGGCGACCCTGACCATCTCGGGGGCGGCCAGGTCCATCCGGTACTCCTGGCTGGACGGCTCGGCGTGCGTGATGTTCACGTCGGTGAGCCGTACGGCGGGCAGGAACTGCTGGTTGAGGCTGTCCAGCATGCCGACCGTGCTCTCGCCCACCAGGTCGTAGATCTCCTCGGCCCGCTGGGCGTAGATGAGGGAGCGGGTGACCTCGCTGATGGCGTTCTGGAGCTTGGACTGAAAGCCGCTGACCGAGCCGAGCACGAAGATGAACTCCGCCGGGTTCTCGATCCTGAACTGCAGGAACAGGTCCACGCTCGCCTTGACGCCCTGCTGGGTGGGTGCCTCGCTGATCGGCGCGTTGAACGGGTATTCACGGGTGGTGTTGACGATGTAGCTGACCCGCTTCCACGGGTTGAACAGCGTCACCCGGCCCGGGTCCGCGATCTGCACCAGCTTGCCGAACTTGGTGATCAGCGCCTTGCAGCCCTCGGGCACCATCACCACGCTGCGCCGCCACCACAGGAACGCGGCCGCCAGCACCAGCACGACCCAGTAATGCGGGCCGAAGAACAGCTCCGTGTTCGGGATGACGTTGCCGAGCGCGCCGATGAGGCCGAGCACCACCAGGATGCCCAGCGGCACCACCACCTTCGCCGTGCTCCCCTTGGGGATCACCACCGGCGAGATGACGTGCATGCCGTTCTCGGCGAAGCTGCGGTTGACGATCTCCCCGGCTTCGTTCAGCGACGCGGTCCTGGCCTCGATCAGGGTGCCCACGGACACGCCGCCGTCGCGGGCCGCGGCGAAGTCGTGCGGGTTCAGCGTGAAGCCGCCCGGGCCCTGGCCCACCAGCTGGCCCGCCTGGTCGGCTACCTGCCCCATGGCCTGGCCCATCGCCTGCCGTACGTCACCCCCTTGCGCCACCGCTTGGGCTATGCCCTGACCTGCCTGGATCAGTGCCTCTCTGGGTCGTGACATTGAACCTTCCTTTTCCGCTACAGGCGATTTCGACCGTATCGGGTGTGACTTACTGTTCGCTTGCAATGCGGTGTCACATATCTATTGCGTCCTGTAGTAGGTGTGCTATTGATGTAGTAGTCCTACTACTTGGAGGGGCGATGGGCGCGGTAAGAGAGCTCGCAGGCGGTGTCGACCTGGGGGAGACGGCCGCCGCCATCGAGGTCGCAGATCTGCGGATGGCGTACGGGCAGAAGGACGTTTTACAGGGCGTCGGCTTCACCGTCGCCCCCGGCGAGGTGATCGCCTTGCTCGGGCCGAACGGCGCGGGCAAGACCACGACGATCGAGATCCTGGAGGGCTTCCGCGTGCCCTCCGCCGGCACCGTACGGGTGCTCGGCACGGTGCCCTCGCGCGGTGACGAGCGCTGGCGGGCCAAGCTCGGCGTGGTGCTGCAGTCCTGGCGCGACCACGGCCGCTGGCGGGTGCGGCAGCTGCTGCACCATCTGGGCCGCTACTACGAGCCGTACGCGGAGCCGGGCAGACCGCCGTTCGACGCCGACGAGCTGATCGAGGCGGTCGGGCTGACGGAGCACGCCGGATCCCGGGTCAGCCGCCTGTCCGGCGGGCAGCGCCGCCGCCTCGACGTCGCCATCGGCATCGTCGGGCGGCCTGTGGTGCTCTTCCTCGACGAGCCGACCGCCGGGTTCGACCCGCAGGCCAGGCGTGACTTCCACGACCTCGTGCACCGGCTGTCGGACCTGGACGACACCACCATCCTGCTCACCACACACGACCTCGACGAGGCGGAGAAGCTGGCCGACCGGATCCTCATCCTGGCCGGCGGCCGGATCGTCGCCGACGGCAGCGCCGACCGGCTGTCCCGCGAGGTCTCCCGTGACGCGCAGGTGCGCTGGAGCAGGGGCGGCGAGCAGTTCGTGCACGCGACCGAGGACGCCACCGGATTCGTACGCGAGCTGTTCGCGCAGCACGGCGCGGAGATCGCGGACCTCGAGGTGCGCCGGGCGACCCTGGAGGACACCTACATGGAGATCGTCAGGAGGCACGAGGCATGAGCTTCTATACGCACGCCGTCAGCATGAGCTTCGTTTCGCACGCCGTCAGGAGGCGCACGGCATGAATCCCCAGCTGCACGCCGTCAGGCTCGGACTGTCCAGAGGGTGGATCGAGTTCAAGCACAGCCTGCTCAACCCGCAGGACATCGGCTTCACCGTCTTCTCCAGCGTGGCCCTCGTGGTCGTCCTGTACTTCCAGCGCGACGCGACCGTCCCCGGCACCACGATCTCGCTGGCCAGCGTCACGCTGCCGAGCATGCTCGGCATGCTGGCGGCCTTCAACGGACTGATGGGCGCGGTCGGCATGATCTCCGTCGAACGCGAGGACGGCACCCTGCTGCGCGCCAAGGCGCTCCCGCAGGGCATGCTCGGCTACCTCGTCGGCCGCGTCGTGCTGCTGTCCATCCAGGCCGCGGGCGGGCTCGTGATCGTGCTCGTGCCCGGACTGTTCCTGGTGCCGGAGCTGACCGGGATCGGGCCGGGCGGATGGGCCCTCATGATCGGCATCCTGCTGCTCGCGCTGCTGGCCACCCTGCCCCTAGGCGCCGTCATCGGCTCGCTGGCCACCTCCCCGACGACGGCCGCGGGGTTCTCGATGCTCACTGTTGGCGGGCTCGTCGCGATCTCGGGCATCTTCTACCCGATCTCCGCCCTCGCGGGCTGGCTGCAGGGGCTCGGGCAGGTGTTCCCGCTGTACTGGCTGGGGCTCGGCATGCGCTCGGCGTTCCTGCCCGGCTCGGCGGCCGCCCTGGAGATCGGCGGCTCGTGGCGGCCGGTGGAGACGGTGCTGGTGCTGCTCGCGTGGGTGGTGGCGGGGCTGCTCCTCGCGCCGCCGATCCTGCGCAGGATGGCCAGGCGCGAGTCGGGCTCGCTGATGCAGGAACGCAGGGACCGGGCGATGCAGCGGATCGGCTGAGAAGATACGCGGTGATGAGTGAGACCGTCTACAACCGCATCGCGCTCCTGCGCGCAGAGCGGAACGTGACCCGCCGGCAGCTCTCCGACGCGCTGGGAGTGCATTATCAGACCATCGGCTATCTCGAACGCGGCGAATACAGCCCCAGCCTCTACCTGGCGCTGCGCATCGCCGACTACTTCGAGGTGCCCGTGGAGGTCGTGTTCTCCACCAGCCCGTTCCCACGGATAGGGGAGCGTACGGCCTGACGGTTTCTGTCGGTCGGGCCGCCTACAGTTGGCACCATGCGACCGGTCACAGATTTGCAGCGGAAGGTGGCGCCCTTCGAGGTCGTCACCGAGATGACTCCCTCAGGCGACCAGCCGACGGCCATCGCCGAGCTGGAGCGCCGCGTCAAGGCCGGGGAGAAGGACAACGTCCTGCTGGGCGCCACCGGCACCGGCAAGACGGCCACGATCGCGTGGCTCATCGAGCGGCTGCAGCGGCCGACGCTGGTCATGCAGCCCAACAAGACGCTCGCGGCCCAGTTCGCGAACGAGCTGCGGGAGATGCTGCCCAACAACGCGGTCGAATATTTCGTCTCTTACTACGACTATTACCAGCCTGAGGCTTACGTCCCGCAGAGTGACACGTACATCGAGAAGGACTCCTCGGTCAACGACGAGGTGGAGCGGCTGCGCCACTCGGCCACCAACTCGCTGCTCACCCGCCGTGACACCATCGTGGTCGCCTCGGTGTCGTGCATCTACGGCCTGGGCACGCCGCAGGAATACGTCGACCGCATGGCCAGGCTGCGCGTCGGCATGGACGTCGACCGCGACCAGCTCCTGCGCCGCCTGGTCGACATGCAGTACACCCGCAACGACCTGGCCTTCACCCGGGGCACGTTCCGGGTGCGCGGCGACACGATCGAGATCATCCCGAAGTACGAAGAGCTGGCCGTGCGCATCGAGATGTTCGGCGACGAGATCGAGAAGCTCGCGACCATGCACCCGCTGACCGGCGAGGTCATCACCGAGGACGACGAGCTCTACATCTTCCCCGCCTCCCACTACGTCGCGGGCGAGCAGCGCATGGCCGCCGCGGTGACCGGGATCGAGACGGAGCTGGCCGATCGGCTGTCGGAGCTGGAGCGGCAGGGCAAGCTGCTGGAGGCGCAGCGGCTGCGGATGCGCACGACGTACGACCTCGAGATGATGCGGCAGATCGGCACCTGCTCGGGCATCGAAAACTACTCGCGTCACATGGACGGGCGCGAGGCGGGCAGCGCCCCCAACACACTGCTCGACTACTTCCCCGAAGACTTCCTGCTGGTCCTCGACGAGTCCCACCAGACCGTGCCGCAGATCGGCGCCATGTACGAAGGCGACGCCTCGCGCAAGCGCACGCTGGTCGAGCACGGGTTCCGGCTGCCGTCGGCGATGGACAACCGGCCGCTGAAGTGGGAGGAGTTCCTGGAGCGCATCGGCCAGACCGTCTACCTGTCGGCCACCCCCGGCCCCTACGAGCTGGGGCGGGCCAAGGGCGACGTCGTCGAGCAGGTCATCCGCCCGACGGGCCTGATCGACCCCGAGATCGTCGTCAAGCCCACCAAGGGGCAGATCGACGACCTCGTCCACGAGATCCGCGAGCGCGCCGAGCGCGACGAGCGCGTCCTGGTCACCACGCTGACCAAGAAGATGTCGGAAGACCTCACCGACTACCTCCTGGAGCTCGGCATCCGCGTCCGCTACCTGCACAGCGAGGTCGACACGCTGCGCCGGATCGAGCTGCTGCGCGAGCTGCGCATGGGCGAGTTCGACGTGCTCGTCGGCATCAACCTGCTGCGCGAGGGGCTCGACCTGCCCGAGGTGTCGCTGGTGGCGATCCTCGACGCCGACAAGGAAGGCTTCCTGCGCTCGGAGACCTCCCTGATCCAGACCATCGGCCGCGCGGCCCGTAACGTCTCGGGCCAGGTCCACATGTACGCCGACAAGATCACCCCGTCGATGGAGCGGGCGATCGACGAGACCAACCGGCGGCGGGCCAAGCAGATCGCCTACAACGAGGCCCACGGCATCGACCCCCAGCCCCTGCGCAAGAAGATCGCCGACATCCTCGACTCCCTGCAGCGCGAGGACGCCGACACCGACCGCCTCCTGGGCGGCGGGCGGCAGCAGTCGCGCGGCAAGGCGCCGGTGCCCGGGTTCGCGGCCCGGCAGGCCGGCCAGCACGCCAAGACCATCGCGGGCGAGATGCCCAGGGCGCAGATGGAGTCCCTGATCGAGTCGCTGACCGAGCAGATGCACCAGTCGGCGGCCGATCTCCAGTTCGAGGTGGCGGCGCGGCTGCGCGATGAGATCAAGGAGCTCAAGCGGGAGCTGCGCGACATGCGCGAGGCCGGGATCGAATAACCCATCATCCCTCTGACCTGCGCGAATGGTTTCGCTCCAGGCGGGCAGCGTCATGGTATGAAAAAGACGATCATTGGGGTCCTGGCGGGCGCGGCGGTGCTCACCACCGGCTGCGGCACCGTCATGAGACAGGTCGAACGGCTCGCCGTCCAGGCCTCGCCGACCGGGGCGAGCCCGACCGCCTCACCGCCCGCCACGCCCACGGGCTCCCCGAGCGGCCGCGCGGGGGCGGGCGACCTGCGCACGGCCGCGCAGGCCGCGCTGGGGGCGGTGCCCGGCTCCACGCTCATCTCGATCGAGACGGAGGAGAACGGCAGGCTCTGGGAGGTGCAGGTCGTCGGCCAGGACGGGACCGAGCACCAGATGGACGTGGAGTCCGGCAAGGTCGTCAACGGCCCCACGACCGAGATCGAGGACGCCGCCGACAAGGCCAAGCACCAGGCCCGGGTCAGCGCGGCCAAACTCGACTACGCGCAGGCCGCCGACAAGATCGCGGCCGCCGTCCCGGAGGGGCGCATCACGGAGCTGAACCTGGACGGGGAGCAGGGCAGGACCGTCTGGGAGTCGGACGTGGTCACCCCGGACGGGACCAAGCACGAGGTGACGGTGGACGCGACGAGCGGAACGGTCACCAGCAGCAGCGCCACAAGCTGACCACTCGCCCACGACGGGGACGTGACGGCACGCGTGGGCACCGAGACAAGCCGGTGCGCGCACGCGCGACGAGCGAGTATGCGTCCCCTGGGCCAGTTCGTTCTCGTGGCGAGCGCGTGGGAGCCCGTTGCGAACCGGCGCACGGCCGCGATCAGCTGGTGCGGACGCTCGATGAGCCGGGGTGCGCCCGCGACGGGCGAGTAGGGCTCCCCCAAGAGCCAGTTCGCACTCGCGGTTAGCGCGTGGGAGGCCATTGCGCACCGGCGCGCGGCCCGCGACGACCACTGCGCGCCCTGTGGCGAGGTGGCGTGCGGTGGCGATGAGGTGGTGCGCATTCGTTGGGCAGGCAGCGCGGTTCGTGGCAAGTCGGTGCGCAGTCCTACTGGGACGTGCTGCCGGGATCTTCAAGGGCGTCGATGGTTGCGCGGAGCCAGGCCAGCTCGGCCTGGCTGGTGGCGTGGGCGATGGTCAGCAACCCCTGCCGGAACGGGTCGCCGAACTCCTCGGCCCCCATCGGCCGTTCCCCCTCGTAGAAGAAGCTCGTGGGCTCCTCCAGGAACTCCAGCCGCCGGCGCAGCACCACCGCCTGCTCCTTGGGCTCCTCCAGATGCCGCAGGAACGCCAGCAGCGTGAACCACCGGTTTTCGTCGCTGATGTCGAGCTCGTCCGGCTCCCGCAGCCGCCGCTCCAGCTCCTCCCGGCCCTCGGAGGTCAGGTAGAGCATGAGCCTGGGCGCGGCGGCCGCTCCCGGCTCGTTCTTCCTGATGAGCCAGCCCGACGCGACCATCCGCTTGATCGCCGGATAAAGCGTGCCGTCGGCCACCGGGCGTACGTGCCCCATCAAGGCCGCCACCCGTCTACGCAGGTCGTAGCCGTGTAACGGCCGATCCCTGAGGAACCCCAGCATCGCCAGCTCCAGCATGACGATCAGCATACCTCGGAGCCGATATATATTGGTCCCGATACAGGAGGAGACCCGTCATGCACGATGCCATCGTTCACCCCAGCGGCGCCCGTATGCGCTGGGTAGAGCTGCCGGGCGCGGATCCGGCTCGTGTCTACGTTCACGGCCTGGGCGCCACTTCGGCCCCCTACTACGCGGAGGTCGCCGCACACCCCTTGCTGCCGCGAAACCGTTCTCTCCTGATCGACCTGCTCGGATTCGGCATCAGCGACCGCCCGGAGGATTTCCCCTACACCCTTGAGGCCCACGCCGACGCCCTGGCCGAGGCTCTGCGGAAGGCCGGGGTCGCCGGTGCGGCGGTGATCGCGCACAGCATGGGCGGCGCGGTGGCTACGGTCCTCGCGGCCCGTCACGCCGAGCTGGTCGCCAACCTGATCCTCGTGGACGCCAACCTCGACCCCTACCCGCCGACCCCGGTGCAGCCCGGCGGCAGTGGCATCGCGGCCTACACCGAGGAGTCCTTCGTGGCGGACGGCTGGAAGGAGGTCCGTGATCGGGTGGGGCCGCACTGGTGGTCGACGATGCGCCTGGCCGATCCGCGCGGGCTCCACCGAACGGCGGTCAGCCTGGCCAAGGGCACCACACCCACCATGCGCGAGCTCCTCCAGGACCTCCCCATACCCCGGGCCTACCTGCACCCGGAAGGGGACGTGCCCGCCTTGGCCGAGGGGTTGCGTGCGTCCGGCGTCCAGGTTCTGAGCATTCCCGAGTCGGGCCACAACATCATGCTGGACAACCCCGAAGCCTTCGCCCGCACCCTCACGGACCTCCTCCCATAACGGGTCGGATCACGACGTCATTCGGGGACGGCTCCGCTGAAGCGAACGGCGCACGGGTCCGTCCGCATGGGCTTTCCGCTTGGGCCTGGTGCTTGGGCCCGGCCAGTTGCTCGCCCGAATACGCCAGTCGGCTATCCGACCGGGCCACGCCGACCGGGCCACGCCGGCTGGTCGCGTCGGCTTGTGCCTTCGGCTGATCACGCCGTCCGGCCCACCCACGCCGTCGGGCCCACCTACGCCGTCGGGCCCACCTACGCCGTCCGGCCCATCCACGCTGGTCGGCCACCCGCTCCACCCTGACCCGAACGGCCACTCATCGCGGCCCATGCGGCCCATGCGGCCCATGCGGCCCATGCGGGCCGTTACGACCGGATGTCCGAGAGCGTCCAGGAGAGGCACCCACACGAGGGTGGCAGGCGCAACGCGGTGCAGGCAGCCCAGCCAACCCGGAGAGGACGTGTAGAGGTCCCAACCGGATCGGCATGACCGGTCGAAGGGGCCGATCGACGCGACCGGCGGGCATGACCAGTGAGCGCGACCGATCGGCGTGGCCCGTCGCCGCGACCAGCCGACGTGGCCGGCCGATGTGGCCGGCCGATGTGGCCGGCGACGCGACCGGGCGATGTGGCCGGCGACGCGACCGGGCAGCGTGGCCGGGCAGCGTGGCCGGGCGATGCGGCTGGGTGGCGTGGGGTGGTTAGGGGGTCATTCCGGCCTCCTTGCGGAGGAGGGTGGCGAGGGACTCTGGGTCGGCGGAGGGGAGGCCCTTGGCGGTGAACCAGGTGGCGACGTTGCGGGCGTCGCGGTCCAGGAAGGACGGGCCCGCGGGGTGCGCGACCACGTCGACGATCTGCGGGAGGTCGATGATCACGAGCCGGCCCTCATGGACCAGCAGGTTGTACGGCGACAGGTCCCCATGCGCCAGCCCGGCCCTGGCCAGGGTGACCAGGGCCGCGACCAGTTGCTCCCAGAGATCGTCGAGATCGTCGGACACCTGCGCCAGCCGTGGCGCCGCGTACCCGTCCGGGGTCCCGATGAACTCCTGCAGGATCTCCGTCCCGACGATCTGCACCGGGTACGGCACCGGCACCCCCAACTCCCACAGCCGGCACAAGGCCCCGAACTCGGCGATCGCCCACTGCCCGGCGATCACCTGCTTGCCGAAGGCCGTGCGGTTGGCCATGGCCCGGTTCATCCGGCTTTCGCGGGTCCTGCGGCCCTCCAGGTAGCCGGAGTCGCGGTGGAACATACGGTGCTCCGACGAGCGGTAGCGCTTGGCGGCCAGCAGGCACACACGGTCGGTGCCCGGGACGCCCCGGGAGATCAGGTGAACGTCGGCTTCCTTGCCGGTCTTGAGCACGCCGTACTCGGTGTCGACGGCGGCCAGCTCGGTGACCAGCCAGTCAGGGTACGGCTTGGGCCCCTTCTCCGTCGGCGTGCTCTGGTCCCAGGTGGACCAGCGGTCGCCTTCGGGCGGGCCGTCGTCGGTCGTGTCAGGGGTGCCCTCCAGCCATTCGATGTCATCGGCGTCGAGAGCCTGCTTGCCACGGCTGCTGTGTTGCGAGTGCTTCTGCACGGTGGGATTGCTCCAAGAATGAGGCCCACCGGCTCGTCGATCAGGTCAGCGAACGCCTGGTGGGAAGGATTGAGGACGCGGAAAACGGCACGCGAACAGTCGTCATCACGGTCTCATCCTCCTCTCGCGTTGCAGCGATCAACTCGGCCACGAGTATGCCCGGCCGGGCACGGAGCCCGCAACCGATTAACGGACCACGACGGCAGAGGCCGTCCGGCCGGGACTCGGCCGGGGCTCGGGCAGGGCTCGGGGTCGGGGTCGGGTCGCGCTCGCGCTCGGGGTCGGCGGAGCCCACTCGACCACCAGCGCCTACTCGACCACCAGCGCCTACTCGACCACCAGCGCCTACTCGACCACCAGCGCCTACTCGACCACCAGCGCCTACTCGACCACCAGCGCCTACTCGACCACCAGCGCCTACTCGACGACCAGCTTGACCGGGATGTTGCCGCGGGTGGCGTTGGAGTACGGGCACACTGCGTGCGCGGCCTCCACAAGCTCCTGAGCCAGCTCCGGCGCGATGTCGTCGGGCAGCTCCACCCGCAGGGTGGCGTCGAGCTGGAAGCCGCCCTTGCCGTTGGACGACAGGCCGACCTCGGCCGTGACGGCGGCGTCCGAGACGTCCACCTTCTTGCTCGCCGCCACGAACTGCAGCGACGCGGCGAAGCAGGCCGCGTAGCCGCCGGCGAAGAGCTGCTCGGGGTTGGTTCCCAGGCCGTCGCCGCCGAGCTCCTTCTGAAGGGCGAGCTTGACGTCGAGCTTCCCGTCGGAGGAGATCGCGCGGGCGTCGCGGCCGGCTGAGGTGGCGATGGCGGTGTACATGCTCATGGTCTCTGGACCTCTCGTGGTAGACAGACCTGTCTGTTCGGCTCTGGACATGAGACTAGACAGATCTGTCTGGTACCGTCAAGAGGGTGAGCGAAGAAACGCCGGGAAGCCGCCAGAGCCCGGCCCGCACGCGGGTGCTCCAGACCGCAGCCCGGCTGTTCTACGGGGAAGGCGTCCACTCGGTGGGCATCGACCGGATCATCGCGGAGGCCGGTGTCGCCAAGGCGACCTTCTACCACCACTTCCCCGGCAAGGACGACCTGGTCCGGGCGTACATCGTGGAGCAGGGGACGTTCCAGCGGGCCCTGGCGGAGGGGATACGCGAGGGGACGCCGAGGCAGCGGTTGCTGGCCATCTTCGCGTTCATGTGCGAGTTCGGGGCCGGTCCCACCTATCGCGGCTGTCCCTTCGTCAACACGGCGGCCGAATACCCCGACCCCGCGCACCCTGTGCGGCAGGCCATCGCCGCGCACCGGCGCTGGACGCGCGACACCTACCGCGATCTTCTGGCCGCCGACGGCCACCCGGATCCGGAGCGGACCGCCGACGTGCTGCTCATGGTCAGGGACGGGCTCGTGGTCGGCTTCGACCTCGACGACCCGGCCACGGTTCGCGCCGCCGTCGAGGAAACGCTCTCCCGCGTGCTGGTGGCCTGACGCGGGCCCAGGTCAGACGGCCCGACGGGGGGCGGATAATGGGCTGCGGTCCCGCGAGGTGACCTTGTAGCGTGCGGGCATGCGACGTTGCGACGACTGCGCCCACTGGGAGCCTGCGGGCGCCCCGGGTTGCGCCCGGTGCGCCGGGCTGGTCGACGAGATCGTCGAGGAGGGCTGGCGCGCGTTCCTCGAACGCGACTTCGGCGCCACCGGCCCGGAAGAGCCGCAAAACGAGCGCCTCATCGCCGAAATGGTCGTCGACGAGCCCGACAAGCACCTGTGGCGGGTGGTGGACGCCGCCTACGACCGCCTGACCTGCACCGCATGCGGCGGCAGGCTGAGCAGGGGCCCGGCCGGCTGCGCCCCGTGCGACCTCGCGAACGGCTTCCGCTACTCGGCCATCGAGATCGACCGCCCTGGCGTCCCGCCGGGGAACGAGCACGCGCTGCGGGTCAACGTGTCGGTGGCGCGCAGGCCGTACGGGATATCCGCCTCCGAGGTGTTGTTACGGCGGCTGAGCCTGCCCATCCTGCTGGAGGGACGGCTGCCCACCAAGGCGCAGGCCCAAGCCACCAAGGCCATGGTGAACAAGGGCGTTCCGGAGGCGGAGCTGATCGCCTTCATGTACGAGGAATGGGGGACCGCCTAAGCGGGAAGCCGGAGATCGATGTCCACGTCGAATCCGATGCCGGTCAGCAACCGCTTCCGGTGGATGCCGGTGGGGACATAAGCCTTGATCGCGGATTCGAGCTCAAAGGTGTACACAACCGGCAGACCGGCCTCCTGTTCCACTCGCCAGAAGTGCTTGATGCCCGCGGTCGCGTATGCGATCGGCTTGGTGGTGCGGTCCCGACGTCCGGACTCCGCTGAAACCACCTCGACGACCAGGTGGACATCCTCGGGCGCGAACGACGTGATCTTCGTGCTGAAGGCGGACCGGTTCACCAGGAGGATGTCCGGCTCAGGCCGCTGCCGCGTCCCCAGCGTCACCGTCATCTCGCGCGCGACCATGAGCTCTCTGGGGGGACGGAGCGATCGTTCGAGCAGGCCAAGCGTGAGCATGTGAAAACCGGTCTGCGGCGACCTCGCGACGAGTGACCCGTCGATCAGCTCGACATGCCGGGGCGCGCCGGGAGGGAGATGATCGAGCATGTCGGCGGTCCAGCCACCAGGCGGCCCAGGAGAGAACCACTCCGGCACGGCTGTGCTCATCAGAAGGACCTCCCTGCGGCGAATCTCGCGCGACGTCACCATCATGGCGCGCCGCGTAGCCGTCAGGGCAGGTCTTTGCGTTCTTCCATCGTGCGCCGGTAGAGCTCGTCGATCTGGTCCAGCGGGTCCGGGGCGCGGCGGCGGGCCTCGATCTCCAGGTCCGTGCGCGAGGTGAGGTCGGCGATGCCCGTCGAGGTGTGGTGCACCTGGTCGCCGAGCAGGTCGGCGCGGATGCGGGCGCACATCGCCGTCAGCTTGGCCTGGTGCTCCCTGAGCCGGTCGAGCGTGACGTGGTCGACGAAGGAGGACAGGCGGCGCTGCTGGGCGTACATCCCCAGTTGACCGTCGTGCACGTCGGCCTGGACGGTCAGGTCGGCCATGAGGCGCGGCAGGTCGCCCAGCCCCCAGCCCTGGCGCTGGGCGTGCTCGATCGCCTGGCGGGTGAGGGACACCTCGCGGCGCAGGTCGAGCCGCAGGCGCTCGACCTCGGCGGCGTCGCCCGTGCCCATCGCGTTGACGTGCGTCGTGAGCCGGGTGGTGGCCTGCCTGGCCTTGACCGCGGCCTTCTTGCCGAGCTTGATCAGCAGGTAGAGGCCCACACCTCCCAGCAGCAGGAGGAACGCCAGGATCACCAGTACGACGACAAGGAACTCGCTGATCTCCGCCACCTCCTGTTGGTGCTGCTGTCTAGAGGATAGTGCGCCGGAGCGGAACTGGCGCGCGGTGCCAAGCAAGCCCTTGGTTGAACGAGTCTTGATCGAGCGATAGGGGTGTGTTTCAGTTCACATGTCCGCTGGACCGGGTTCGAGGAGAGGGCGTGGCGCGTGCTTGACGGCAAGGTTGTCATCATCACCGGTGGCGCGAGGGGCATGGGCGCGGCCACCGCGCGCAGGTGCGCGAGGGCGGGGGCGCGGCTCGTCCTCACCGACGTGCTCGTCGAGGAAGGTACGGCCACCGCCAAGGAGCTCGGCGCCACCTTCATCGAGCACGACGTGACGAAGCAGGAGGGATGGGCGGTCGTGGTCGAGGCCACCCTGGAGGAGCACGGGCGGGTCGACGGGCTCGTCAACAACGCGGGCATCGCGACCCTGCTGACGATCGAGGACCAGCCGATCGAGGAGTTCGAGCGCGTGCTCCAGGTGAACCTGGTCGGCGTCTTCCTGGGCTTGAAAGCCGTGGTCGCGGCCATGCGCGCGGCCGGTGGCGGCGCCGTGGTGAACCTGTCGTCCGTCGCCGGGCTCACCGCCCTGCCCGGCACCGGCGGGTACGGCGCGTCCAAGTGGGGCGTGCGCGGGCTCACCAAGATCGCCGCGCTGGAGTTCGGGCGGGATCGCATCCGGGTCAACTCCGTACATCCCGGGATGATCGTCACGCCGATGACGCAGTCGCTCGGGCTGGTGCCGGAGGAGGGCGGGTTCCCGCTGGCTCCGGCCGGACGCTGGGGGCAGCCCGAGGAGGTCGCGGAGGCGATCGCGTTCCTGCTGTCGGACGCGGCCTCGTACATCACGGGGGCCGAACTGGCCATCGACGGAGGGTGGACGGCGGGGGAGAGCTCGCTGCTGGCCCCGCCGGAGAGGCGCTGAGAGATGCCGTACGCCGACGTAGGCGGAAATGTCAGGATCTTCTATACCGATGATGGAGACGGGCCGCCCCTGCTGCTCGTCCACGGCTGGGGCACCGACTCCCACCAGTGGTCCTGGCACATCGACGCGCTTGCCGCCAGGCACCGCGTGATCGCCGCCGACCTGCGCGGGCACGGCTACTCCTCGGTTCCCGAGCAGGGCAACACGCCGCGCCTGATGGCCGCCGACCTGGCCGTCCTGCTCGACCGGCTCGGCCTCCCCGAGGTCGTCGCCGTCGGGCACTCGATGGGCGGCCAGGTGGTGTCCATCCTCGCCGTGGAGCACCCGGACCGCGTGCGCGCGCTGGTCACCCTCGATCCCGGCTACGGTCTGACGGACGGTGTCGCCGCGCGCTTCCCCGAGATGATCGCGAGCCTGCGCGGCGAGCATCCGCACGCCGCCGCCGAGGCGATCGACGAGTGGTGCACGAACGCCGCCACCCCCACCGTCATCAGGCGCTGGCACAAACGCCGTCTGTACGGGATGGCGCCGCACGTGCTCGCCGAGGCGTTCGAGGCCATGTTCACCGGCCCGGAGGCCATCGGGACGCGGCCGGCCAGTGACGACTACCTGGCGCGCCGGCGGTGCCCGGTGCTGTCCATCTGGGCGGATCCGGAACGGGCGAGGTGGGAGGCCGGCCTGCTCAAGCATCCGGCGTCCAGGGTCGTGTGCTGGGACGGCTCCAGCCACCGGCTGCACGAGGAGCGCCCGGCCGAGTTCGTGCACCTGCTGGCCGGATGGCTGCGCACCCTGCGCAAGTGACCCTGAAGGGCCCGGCATGAGCGTGTAGGGCCCGGCGGCGCGGGTGCCGCCGCCGGGCCCTGAACGGTGTGAGCGTGCCAGGGGTTGGGGGCCGCGTTACGCTCACACGTCTCATCCGGTCGTTCGCAACCTGGATGAGACCGTACGAGCCGCGCCACCGCCGTCACATCAGCCCGCAGGGTGAGCGGGCGTCAGCCTGGCGGATGACCCCGGGCCAGCCGCCGGCGCGAACGGAAGCGGCGTACCCGCCTGATCAGCCACCAGGCCAGCACGGCCAGCACCAGCAACGCGACGATCACCAGCACGGGCAGGAAGATCGCGATCAGGCTCATGCCCAGCGAGCCGGCGTCCTCGACCGTGCTCACCACGGGCGCGCCCACCCCGGCCGTGCCGGCGTTGATCACCGGCCGGGCGGCCGACTTGACCGCGTGCACGGCCAGCGCCATCACGATGCCCAGCAGCCAGCCCGCCCATGGGTTCTCGGCCATCCAGGTGGACTTGTCGAGCGCGGCGGCGGCGTTCGTGGCGGAGAAGACCACGCCGCCCGAGGCGGGCCTGATCACGGTCTGGATGACGTCGTTGACGCTGTCGACGGCCGGCACCTTGTCCAGGACCACCTCGGCGGCCAGCAGGACGGCGATGATCGCGAGGACGCCCCAGTTCGACAGCCAGGCGTAGCCGTCCGGCAGCCGGATCTCGTCGGTGAGGTTGGCGAGCACGCCCACGACCAGGAGCGGGATGTAGGCGTTCAGCCCGGCGGCCGTGGACAGTCCGAGGCCGGTCAGTGCGGCGAGCATGCACTCCAGTCTGCCCGCCCGGAGGCGGGCATGCCGCGACTAATCGGCACGCGTCGCCTCGTCCATGAGATCGGCCAGGTCAGGCCCGGTGAACTCGGTCACCGCCCGCTCGTACTTCTCCATGCCCCACGACCAGAAGTCGAAGTCGATGCTCTCGTTCGCGCCGTCCTGGATGGAGGCCCACAGCGTCCAGCCGTACTTGGACATGAGGCCGAGCAGCCTGGCCCGCGCGATCTTGTGGCGGAGCCGGCGGCCGTAGTAGGCGGTGACGAGCTCGTCCAGGTGGCCGGGCGGCAGGTCCGACTCGCTCCAGATGTTGCCCAGCTCGAAGCAGGCGTCGTTGTTGCCGGCGTACTCGTAGTCGATCAGCCAGAGGCGCTCGCCGTCGTCGAGGATGTTGCCCGGCAGGAGGTCGTTGTTGCACGGGACGGTGCCCTCGTCGCGGACCGCCAGACATTTCCGGATCCGGGCTACGGCGGGCATGAAGTCGAGATATCCGGACGGAAGCCGGAAGCCGCGTTCCTCCACGATGGCCAGGTAGTGCCGCTGGATGTCGAACATGTCGAAGTCGCGGACGAACCGCGGCCCCGCGTGCAGGCGGCGGCACGCCTGGGCGACCCGCGGCAGGTTCGCCGGGTCCCGCAGGTCGGCCTCCGTGAACGTGCGTCCCGGCAGGAACCCCACCACCAGCACCCCCAGCTCGGGATGGTAACCGTGCACCGGAGCGCCCACCCCGGCCGCCGCCGCGGCCAGCGAGCAGGCGTGCTCGGCGTCCCTGTCGATCGCCAGCAGCGCGCCGTCGCTGGCCGACACGCGCACGACGTACGTGCCACGCGGGGTGGTGACCTTGTAATTGTGGTTGGTGAGCCCGCCCGGCAGCTTCGCCACGGAACGCGGCACGCCGGACAGCAGGGGGATGCGATCGAGGACCTCGGGCACGGCCATGTTCGATGCTAGCTCTACGGCCCTAAACGGTCTAGACCTTTTACGGCCCGGCGGTTAGCCTCGCGGCATGAGCGACATGAGCGGCTCGGCCCGCATCGTGATCATCGGCGGCGGGGTGGGCGGCGCGTCCGTCGCCTACCACCTCACCCAGCTCGGCGAACGCGACGTCGTCCTGCTGGAGCGGGACGAGCTGACCAGCGGCTCCACCTTCCACTCCGCCGGGCTCGTCGGCCAGCTGCGCGCCGACCCCACGCTGACCAGGATGAACCAGTACTCGGTCGAGCTCTACCGCACCCTCGACGCCGGCTGGACCGAGTGCGGCGGCATCAAACTGGCCGCCACGCCCGAGCGGATGGCGGAGATCCGCCGCCAGATCGGCTGGGCGCGCACGTTCGGGCTGCCGCTGGAGGAGATCTCCGTGGCCGAGGCCGTCGAGATGTTCCCGCTCATGGATCCCGAGGGGGTCGTCGGCGCGGCGTACCTGCCCACGGACGGCCAGGTGGACCCCTCGCAGCTCTGCTACGCCCTCGCCGCCAAGGCCCGCGAGGGCGGCGCGGTGATCAGGACCCGCACCCGGGTGCTCGGCATCGACACGGCGAACGGCCGCGTCACCAGGGTCCGCACCGACCAGGGGGACATCGACTGCGAGATCGTGGTCAACTGCGGCGGCATGTTCGCCGCCGAGATCGGCCGCATGGCCGGGGTGCGGATCCCGATCGTGCCCATGTCGCACCAGTACGTGGTGACGGAAGCCTGCCACGACCACACGGGCCTGCCGACACTGCGCGACCCCGACCTGCTCGTCTACTACCGGCAGGAGGTGCAGGGCCTGGTCATGGGCGGGTACGAGCGCACGTGCGCGCCCTGGACGGCCGGCCAGAACGCCTTCGACGCGGTCCCCGCCGAGTTCAACGGCCGCCTCCTGTCCGAAGATTGGCCCAGATTCGAGGAAATTTCCGATAACTCGCGCATCCGGGTGCCCGCCATGGCCGACGTCGGGATCCGCAAGCTGATCAACGGGCCGGAGGCGTTCACCCCCGACAACGAGTTCTGCCTGGGGGAGACGGAGGTGGGCGGATTCTTCGTCGCGGCCGGGTTCTGCGCGCACGGCATCGCGGGCGCGGGCGGGATCGGCAAGGTGATGGCCGAGTGGATCGTCGAGGGCGAGCCCAGCATGGACCTCTGGCACATGGACATCCGCCGCTTCGGCCGCCAGTACCGGTCCCCGTCGTACACGATCAAGCGGGCGATCGAGAACTACGAGACGTACTACGACATCCGCTACCCGGGCCACGAGCGATCGGGGGGCCGCCCGCTGCGCCTGTCGCCCGCGTACGGCTGGCACGCCGCCCACGGGGCCGCCTTCGGCGAGAAGTCGGGCTGGGAACGGGTCAACTTCTACGAGCGGAACGCGGCGGGCGGCGACGAGCGGGAGCGTCCTGAAGGGTGGGCGGGCCGGACGTGGTCGCCCGCGATCGGGGTGGAGCACCGGGCCACCAGGACGGCCGCCGGGCTGTTCGACGAGAGCTCGTTCGCCAAGATCGAGGTCACCGGGCCCGACGCCGCCGCCCTGCTGGAATGGGTGTGCGACAACCGCGTCGCCCGCCAGGTCGGCGCGGTCACCTACACGCAGGCGCTCAACCGGCGCGGCGGCATCGAGTGCGACTTCACCGTCACCCGGCGCGGCGAGGAGGAGTTCCTCATCGTCACCGGCACCGCGTTCGGCTCGCACGACCTCGGCTGGCTGCGCAAGCAGGCCGCGCTCACCGGCTCGGCCGCCAGGATCGCCGACGTGACCGGCCAGTACGCCTGCTTCGCCCTGTGGGGCCCGCGCGCCCGCGACGTCATCGCCGGGCTGACCCCCGACCCGATGGACTTCCCGTTCATGTCCGCGCGGGAGCTGACCGTGGGCGACGTGCCGGTGCTGGCGCTGCGGGTGACGTTCGTGGGGGAGGCGGGCTGGGAGCTCTACTGCTCCAGCGAGTACGGGCTCGCCCTGTGGCGGGCGCTGTGGCGGGCGGGGGAGCCGTACGGGCTGACGGCGGGCGGCTACCGGGCCATCGACAGTCTCCGGCTGGAGAAGGGCTACCGGGTGTGGGGGGCCGACCTCGGGCCGGAGACGACGCCGTACGAGGCCGGGCTGGGGTTCTGCGTGAAGAAGGACAAGGACTTCCTCGGCGGGGACGCCCTGGACCCGTCGCCGGAGCGGCGGCTGCGCTGCGTCACGCTGCGCGACCCGCGCGCCGTCGCGCTCGGCAACGAGCCGGTACGCGTGGACGGCGCGGTCGTGGCGCGGGTCACCTCGGGCGGCTACGGCTACACGGTGCGCGAGTCCATCGCCTACGCCTACCTGCCGGTCGAGCCGGGTGCCGAGGTGGAGATCGAGGTCGAGGGCGCGTGGGTGCCGGGCACGGTGGTCAAGACGCCCCTGGTGCCGTGACGCCGCTGCGCACCGAGATCCGGACCCGGTCGGGGCGGAACAGGTCGCGGGCGTACTCCACCGGGGTCCCGTCCGCGGCGTAGGCCGTGCGCTCGATCAGCATGAGCGGCGTGCCCGGCTCGATGCCCAGCTCGGCCGCCTCGGCGGGCCTGGCGGCCACCGGGTCGAGGTGCTCGACCGCCGTGCGCGGCTCCAGGTCGTAGCGGGCGGCGAGCAGGGCGTAGAGGGAGCCGGTGAGGTCCTGGGCGAGGAGGCCCGGCAGGTCGGGGAAGTAGGAGCGTTCGAGCGCCACCGGCGTCGGGCCCGCCGAGCGTACCCTGGCCACCTCGTGCACCGGCGAGCCCGCCGCCACCTCCAGCGCCCTGGCCACCGCGCCGGGCGCGGGCACCGTCGCGGCCACCAGGATCCGCGCCTCGGCCCGCAGGTGGGCCCGCCGCATCTGCTCGGTGAACCCGGCCAGCCCCGTCAGGTCGCACTCGATGCGCGGCTCGGCCACGAACGCCCCGCCCGACCGGCCCGGCACCCTGATCAGCACGCCGTCGGCCGCCAGCGTGGCCAGCGCCTGCCTGAGCGTCATCCGGCTCACGCCGAGCCGCCCGGCCAGCTCCCGCTCGCCGGGCAGCCGGTCGCCCGGCGCCAGCTCGCCGCTGGAGATCGACTCGAGCAGCCACCGCTCGATCTGCACGTGCGCGGGAACTCCCGTGCCACGCGCCAGCTCAGGCGGTGTCCCTACCACAGGCGCATCTTGCCACGCTCCAGGGCATCGACGCCAAAACGGGTCAGCCCTTGATGGCGCCCTGGGTGATCCCGTTGACGAAGCTGCGCTGGAAGATGAGGTACACCGCGACGATCGGGACGACCACGATCAGGCAGGCCGCCGCCAGCAACGGGATGTCCGTCGTGTACTGGCCGACGAACAGGCCCAGGCCGCCGGGGGCCGTGCGCCGCTCCGGATCCTGCATCATGACCAGGACCAGCATGAACTGGTTCCACGACCACATGAAGTACAGGACCGACAGCGTGGTGATCGCCGGCCACGAGATGGGCAGCAGCACCCGCAGCAGCACGACGAGATCCCTGGCGCCGTCGATGCGCGCCGCCTCGACGAGCTCGTCCGGCACGTTCGAGAAGTGGGTCTGCATCCAGTAGACGCCGAACGGCATGAACAGGGCCGCCTCGGCGAGGATGATGCCGACGTAGGAGTTGGTCAGGCCGACCTCGCGCAGGTTGAAGTAGAGCGCCACCACGATCACCTCGATCGGCAGCGTCAGCCCCAGCACGAACCCGAACGACACCGTACGGTGGCCCCACACCTTGAGCACCGACAGCCCGTAGCCGGCCAGCGTGGCCATCGCCACCGCGAGCGGCACCACGCAGACCGCGATCAGGACGCTGGAGCGCATGAGAGCGGTGAAGTTGCCGCGCTCCCAGGCGAGCGCGAAGTTCTCCCACGACCACCGGTCCGGGATGCTCAGCCCGTCGAGCTGCGCGCCGGGAGGATGCAGGGCGGCCAGGACGATGCTGAGGAAGGGCACCAGCACCATGGCCGCCAGCAGGACGAGTACGCCGTACCTGACAGTGACACCGCCGCGCATGCTCAACTCTCATCCCTGGTGAAGTATCGGACGGCGCTGACCACGGCGATCACGATCACGGTCAGCACGACCGCCAGCGCGCTCGCGCCGCCGATGTCGCCCTCGTTGAAGGCCAGCCGGTAGACCAGCAGGCCGGGCACGTTGGTCTGCCCGGCGGGACCGCCGTTCGTCGTGACGAAGACGAGGTCGAAGCTGGCCAGCGCGGCGATCGTGGTGATGACGCCGGCGACCGTGATCTCCTTGCGCACCCCGGGCAGGGTGACGTGGAGGAACTGGCGGAACGTCCCCGCGCCGTCGAGCGTGGCGGCCTCGTACAGGGACGGGTCGATCTTCTGCGCGCCGGCGAGGAAGAGCATCATGCACAGCCCGCTCATCACCCAGGTGCCGATGAGCCCGAGCGCGACCAGCGCCAGGCCGTAGTCGCCGAGCCAGGCGCGGGTGATCCCCCCGAGGCCGATCAGCTCCAGGACCTGGTTGACGACGCCGCTCTCGCCGTAGAGCCACCGCCAGGTGATGCCGACGGCGACGAGCGGCAGCACCTGGGGGAGGAAGAAGACGATGCGGAAGAACGTCATTCCCCGGCGTACCTTGCCCATCAGCAGGGCCGTCATGATCAGGCCGACGGCGATGGGGATGAACGAGAAGAAGACGATCAGCACCAGGCTGTGCAGGATGGCCTCGTACAGCGCCGAATCCCGAAATATCTTGATGTAGTTGTCCAGGCCCGCCCACACGGGCGGCAGGATGCCGTCCCAGGTCAGCAGGGACAGGCGCACCGTGTTCAGCGCGGGCCAGATGGCGAAGCCCAGGTAGACCGCCAGAGCGGGGAGCACGTAGAGCCAGCCGCGCAGCCGCCGCCGATTCGCGTGCGGGGGGTGGGGCGCCCGCCCCCCGCCACGGGCCTCGGCGGCCCGTGGCGGGGAGACGGACGAGGTCAGATCACGAGCCATGGTGTCCGTCCCACGACTCCTGCAGCGACTTCAGGAAGGCGTCGGGGGTCATCTTGCCGCTGATGAGGCCCTGGACGCCGGGGGTCAGCTTGTCGATCATGCCGGGGGAGGCGTAGTCGGGGAAGGGGACGATCCCGTTGCCCTGCGCCACCGGCGCGAAGACGGTCGCGATCTCGCCGCGCAGCCCCTGCGCGCCCAGCTCGGACTTGGTGTCGACGGGCATGAATCCGCCGTCGAACTCGATCTTCGCCGCCTCGGCCGAGCTCAGGTAGTCGAGGAACGCGGCGGCGACGTTCGGGTGCTTGGTCTTCGCGGAGATGGCGTAGGCGACGCTCGCCCCCGAGGCCACGTTCGCCGGCTTGTCGGTCGCCGTGGGCATCAGGAAGAAGCCGACGTCATCCTTCATCTCGGTCTCCAGCGCGGAGGCCGCCCAGTTCCCCGTCACGAGGAACGCGCTCTTGCCCTTGGAGAAGTTCGCCAGCGCGTCGGTGTCGGCCGTGGCGCTGGCCGAGTCGGGCAGGTAGCCCTTGCTCGCCCAGCTCGCCAGCGTCTGGGTGGCCTTCAGCGCGCCCGGGGTCTCGATCGTGGAGCCCGGCTTGCCGTACACCCAGGAGCGGTAGTCGGAGATCTCACCGGTGACGTTGAGCAGCGCGTTCCACAGGTGGAAGCCGCCCACCTGGAGCGCGCCGAGGCTCAGCGGGGTCTGGCCGGAGTCCTTGACCCGCTGCAGCTCGGTCTCGAACTCGGCCAGCGTCTTCGGGACCTGCTTGACCATCTTCTTGTTGTAGTAGACGCCGACCACGGACAGGCCGCCCGGCACGGCGTACAGGCTGCCGGTGCCGAACTGCTTGGCGGTCTTGTCGGAGGAGAGGATCTCCAGGCTGGCCGGCGGGAACTTGCCGGTCCAGCCGTACGCCTGGGACCACGGCGTCAGGTCCAGGATGAGGCCGGCCGGGACCAGGGAGTTCATGGCGCCCGGGTTGTACTGGGCGATGTCCGGCGCCGCGTCCGACGACATCGACAGCTTGATGGATTTGACGTAGTCGTTGAACGGCGTCATCTGGGGCTTGATGGTGACGTTCGGGTGCTGCTTGGTGAAGCCGTCGATGAGCGTCTTCGTGGGCGGGTCGTTGCTGTAGGCCAGGGTGAGCGTCACGGGGTCGGCGGGAATCGTCGTCGACGCCTCGATCTTCGGCGCCGTGTTCCCACCCGTGCTGCTGCTGCCCGCGCAGGCCGTCAGAAACAATGACGCCGTGACGCCGAGCGCCACGAGCGCTGCCTGCCGCCGGGCTGGTGTCGTCATTCGCATGACCTTTCTCCTTCATCGGGTGGGGGCGTCGGCCGGCCCGTCGAATCTCTAATGGCCTTCATGACGACCGGTTCTGACCAGGCCGAACCTGGTGCGTTCGATCTCGTCCAGCGAGTGGAGCAGGGCTCCGTGGACGACGGCGTCCTCCTGGAGCGCCGAAACCTCAAGGGCCGGCTGGTCCAGCGGCTCATCGGCGAGGTGCCGCCGGAGCGCCGCGAGCAGCGTCTCGCCGCAGCCGGCCAGGGGACCGCCGATGACCACGAGCCGCGGGTTGAGAATCGCCCTGAGCACGGCGATGCCCTTGGCGAAGCGGCGGGCGACCACGTCGATCGCCTCCAGGGCGGCGGGCCTGCCGTCGGCGACGGCGGCCAGCACGGCGTCCAGCGCGCGCTCTCCCGCGGCCGCGACGGCCGCCGCGAACGCGTCGTCGCCGGCGCGCCCGGCCGCCGCCGTGGCCTGGCGGACGATCTCCGCGCCGCCGACCCGGTCCTCGAACGGGCCGAGGCCGTGCGGGTGGCCGGAGCCGCTCGACCCGTCCAGGAACAGGTCGAGGAAGCCCACGTCGCCGGCGTCGTTGGAGGCGCCGCGGTAGAGCTCGCCGTTCAGCACGATTCCGGCGCCGACGCGCTCGCCCCAGTGCACCATGACGAGCGAGTCCTCGCGCCGCTCCGCGCCGCGCCACCGCTCGCCCTGCGTCGCCAGCTTGACGTCGTTGTCCAGGTAGACCGGGCAGCCGAGGGACTCCTTGAGCCGCCGCGCGAGTACGTCGCCGGCGAGCCCCGGCATGCTCGGGATGAGCTTGATGACCCCGGCCGCCGGATCGACGATGCCGGGGGTGCCCGCCGAGGCGAACCACAGGTCGCCGGCCGACAGGCCCGCCGAGCTCAGCGTCCGCGCCACCGCGGTCTGCAGCGTCTCCAGCACCTCGTCCCCGCCGGTACGGGCGCCGAGCTGCACCGCCTCGGCCGCGACGACCGTCCCGGACAGGTCCGACACGACCACGCGCAGGTCCTGCGGGCTGATCGAGACGCCCAGCGCGTGGCCCGCCTCCGCCCGGAACCTGACGAGCTGCGCGGGCCGCCCCGCCCTGCTGGAGTCGCGGGCGAGCGAGCCGAACTCGACGAGCCCCTCCTCGGCCAGCGCGTTGAGCGAGCGGGTGACCGCCTGCCTGGACAGGCCCACGGCCTTGGCCAGCGCGGAGACGCTCATGCTCGGCTCGGTCCTGAGATGGCGCAGGATCGCGGCCGCGTTGACCTCCCGCATGAACTGCGTGCCCGCGGCGACCAACTGCTCCATGCCTGCTTCTCCCAGCCCTCTACCGATGTGGCGGTACGCTAGCATATTAATTATGGATCGTACGGAACTAATTCGTCGAGGGGTGTGACCTGCGATGTTGTCCGGTGACGGGGAGCAAGTACCGGGTTGGGCGGACACGGTCCGCGGTCTGGCCCATCGCGTGCTGGGGCCCGTGGCGGCGTCGGTCCGCTTCGCCGCCCGCGACGGCGCGGGGCGCGGATACGCGTACGAGGCCGGGGACGGTGTGCTCACCGTCGCCGCGACGGACGGCGTCAGCGCGTCCGTCGCGCTGCACCACTACCTCCGCGAGCACTGCGGCCTGGCCGTGGGCTGGGACACCGAGCTGCCCCTGCCGGTGACGACGCTGCCCGACGCGCCGCCGCGCGAGGGCGCGGCGCGGGTGCGGGAGGGCTACTACTTCAACTTCTGCACCTTCAGCTACACGACGCCCTACTGGGACTGGGCCGACTGGGAGCGCGAGATCGACTGGATGGCCCTGCACGGCATCACCATGCCGCTGGCCGTCACCGGTCACGAGGCCGCGGTGCACGCCGCCTACTCCCTGCTCGGCCTCGACGACCAGCAGATCCGCAGGTTCCTGGGCGGGCCCGGCTACCTGCCGTTCCAGTTCATGGGCTGCCTCGACGACTTCGCCGGGCCGCTGCCCGCGTCGTGGGTCGAGAGCCACCGCGAGCTGGGGGCGCGCATCCTCGACCGCGAGCGCGCCTTCGGCATGACGCCCGTGCTGCCGGCCTTCACCGGGCACGTCCCGCGCGAGATCGCGGCCACGGCCCGCGCCGGCCGACGCACGTGGCAGGGGTTCGAGACCTGGGTGCTCGACCCGGCCGACCCGCTGTACGCGCGCATCGGCGCCGAGATCGCCCGCGCGCAGATCAAGCTCTTCGGCACCGACCACCTCTACGCGGCCGATCCGTTCATCGAGATGATCCCCATCGACGCCGACCCCGCCTTCCCCGGGGCCGTGGCGGCGGCGACGCTGGCCGGCCTGCGCGACGCCGACCCCGACGCGGTGTGGCTCATGCAGGCCTGGCCGTTCTCCTACCAGCGGGACTTCTGGACGAAGGACCGCGTCACCGCCTTCCTCGACGCGATCCCGGACGAGCGCATGCTCATCGCGGACCTGTGGGCCGAGCAGGATCCGCTGTGGGGGGAGTTCGAGGAGTTCGCCGGCAAGCCCTGGCTCTGGTGCGCGCTGCTCAACTTCGGCGGCCGCACCGATCCCGTCGCCGATCTGCGCGGCGTTCCCGCCGCCGTCGACGCGGCCCTGGCGGCGGCGCGCCCGCCCGCGGGGCTCGGCCTGGCCATGGAGGCGACCCGGAACAACCCCGTCTTCTTCGAGCTGGTCACCGACCAGATCTGGAACCGGGTCCCCGGCGTGGAAGCCTGGCTCGACGCGTTCGTCGCCCAGCGCTACGGCGTCCAGGGCCGGTCGGCCGCTGAGCTGCGGGCGGCCTGGCACGGGCTGCTGGACACCGTCTACGGGGCCGAGGGCCTGCGGATCGCGCCCGACCGGTTCAAGGGCGTGCTCACCGCGAACCCCACTTACGCGTGGACGCGCGACGGCGGCGCGGAGCTGCGCGCCGCCGCGGCCGGCATGCTCTGGTACCGGCCCGGCGTGCTCGCGCGGGCCTGGGAGCGGCTGATCGAGGTGGCCGAACGCGAGCCGGCCCTGGTCGCGGGGCCGCTCGGGCACGATCTCGCCGAGGCCGGCATCGCCTACCTGGCCAGGGTCGCCGACCGCCGCTGCCTCGACGTCGTCGCGTCGGGGGGCGATCCCGTGGACGTCGCCCGGTTCCTGGAGGTCTTCGACGACCTCGACCGGATGCTGGCCTGCCGGCCCGAGTTCACCTTCCGTCAGTGGGAGGACAAGGCCGTGTCCTGGGCCGCCGGTCCTGGCGACCGCGAGGTGCTGCGGGACAACGCCCGCCGGATCATCACCGTGTGGGGCACCGTGGACAGCCCGCTGCTCGACGACTACGCGGGCCGGCACTGGGCGGGGCTCGTGGGCGGCTACTACCGGGACCGCTGGGAGCTGTGGGCGCGCGGCCTCGCGGGCGCGCTCGCCGGCGATGGCGATCCCGGTGCCGAGACGGAGCTGGGCGAACGGCTTCGCGCGCGGGCCGAGGACTTCCTGCGGGAAGGCGTGTCCCCGGTGGAGGCGGGTGACCTGGCCGTGGAGTCGCGCCGGCTGCTCACCGCGTACGCGGGGGCGTTCGGCACTTTCCCTGAAGACGAACCCGGCGCTTCCTTCCAGGACAAATCCGGCCTTTCCTAGACGAACCCCTTGGGCGTGAAGACGAACGATGAGGAGCACGATGACCCACCTGGCGCCACCGACCGAGGCCCGCAACCCGCGTACCGCCGACATCGACACCCTGGAGTCCGGCGACGTTCTCCGGCTGCTGCTGGAGGAGGACGCCAGGGCGGTCGCGGCGGCCCTGGCCGCGACCGGGCCGCTCGCCAGGGCGGTGGACGCGGCGCATCTGCGGCTGAGCGGCGGCGGGAGCGTGCACTACTTCGGCGCGGGCGCGTCCGGGCGGCTGGCGGTGCTGGACGCCACCGAGATCACGCCGACGTTCGGCGCGCCGCGTGAGCTGTTCACCGCGCACTTCGCCGGCGGGCCCGCCGCGCTCACCGACTCCGCCATCGACAGGGAGGACGCCGAGGAGCTGGGGGCCGCCGACGCGGGGACGCTCTCCGCGGCCGACGTGGCGGTCGGGATCACGGCGTCCGGATCCACCCAGTACGTGGCCGGCGCCCTGCGCGCGGCGGGGGCCGCCGGGGCGCTCACGGTGCTGGTCACCTGCAATCCGGACGCGCCGCTGCGCGCCGACATCGTCGTGGCCGCCGAGACCGGGCCGGAGGCGCTGACCGGCTCCACCCGGCTCAAGGCGGGGACGGCGACCAAGGTCGTCCTGAACGCGTTCTCGACGGCTCTCATGATCAAGTCGGGGCGCACGTACGGGAACCTCATGGTCGGGCTCGTGGCGACGAACGCCAAGCTGGGCGAGCGCGCGGTGAGCCTGCTCGTCGAGGCCACGGGGGAGGACGCGGCGACCTGCCGGGCCGCGCTGGCCGAGGCGTCGGGGCGGATCCCGGAGGCGCTCGTGCGGCTGCTCACCGGCAGCCCGGCCGGGCAGGCGCGGGCCGCGCTCGCCGAGCACCCCGGCGTCCGGGCGGCCGTCGCCGCGCTGGGCGGGCCCGCTCGATGAGCGGCGGCGCGTACGCGGGCGTGGACGTCGGCGGCGGCGGGATCAGGGTACGGATCGAGACCGGCGGCGGGGTGCTCGCCCAGGGGGAGGACCCGGCGCCGGTGCCGCGCGTCCAGGGCCGGGTGGACCTCGACCGCCTCGCCGCCCGGATCACCACCGCCGTCGCCAAGGCCACCGCCGGGGAGGGCGCGGCGGGGGAAGCGTCCGGCACGCCGGGCGGGACCGGGGCCGGCGGGTGGTTCGACGCGATGGCGGTCGGCGTCACCGGGCTGCCGGGTCTCGTGCGCGACCCGAGCACATTGTGGCGGGTCCTGGGGGCGCGGTTCGGGCTGGGGGCGCTGGTGGTCGCGGGGGACATGGTCACCACGCACGTCGGGGCGCTCGGGTTCCGCCCGGGAGTCGTCGTCGCGGCCGGAACCGGCGTCATCACCCTCGGCACCGACCTGGACGGCGTGTGGAACCAGGCCGACGGATGGGGGCACCTGCTCGGCGACCACGGCAGCGGCGCGTGGGTCGGCGCCCAGGGACTGCAGGCCGCCCTGCGCGCGCACGACGGCCGGGCCGGCGGCTCGCCCATCCTGCTCGAACGGATGACCGCCCGCTACGGCCACCCCCTGGACCTGGTGGCGGCCGTCTACGAGTCGGGCGCGGCGGCTCACCAGCTCGCGTCGTTCGCCCCGGACGTGGCCGCCGCGGCCAGGGCGGGTGACCCGGTCGCGCAGGGGATCTGGGCCGAGGCGGGCCGCCATCTCGGCCAGGCCGCGGTCGCCGCCGCCCAGGGCCTGGAGTCGGTCTTCTCCTGGGGCGGCCGGCTCTTCGACGCCGCTGACCTGCTGATGGAGCCGTTCCAGAGCACAGTGCGCGACCTGCTGCCCGGCGCCCGCTTCGCGCCGCCGCGCGGCACCTCGGCGGACGGCGCGCTCGCCCTGGCCAAGGGCGCCGCCGACGGCGCGGTCCGGCCACACCACCCCTACCTGTACGTCTTCACCGCCGACCGGAGCCGAGCCGGAACGTCACGCTGACCCGCGCTGACCCGCGCTGACCCGCGCTGACCCGCGCTGACCCGCGGTGGCCGCCGGCCGCTCCGCCCCCGGCCCCCGTCAGCCGGCTGACAGGGTGTTCAGCCGGTCCACCGCCGACGCGAACTCGCTGATCATCTCGTACACCACCTCGCGAGCCGGCTTGACCTGATCGAGCTGTCCCACCACCTGCCCGACGTAGTAGTTGACCAGCTCCAGGGCCCCCGGCTCGCCCTTCTCCGCCGCGATCCCGATGCGGGCCATCGCCCCCTCGGCCACCAGGAGCTGCAACGGCATCCCCAGCGGCCCGGGGCTCTCCTGGGCGGAGTCCCACTCCTCCGTCCAGGCCGACTTGAGCTGCCTGGCCGGCTTCCCCGTACGGGACCGCGACCGGACCGTGTCCAGCGACGAGGCCGCCAGCAGCTTGCGCTTGACCGCGGGAGAGGTCTCGGCCTCCTCCGTGGTCAGCCAGACCGAGCCGCACCACACGCCCTCCGCTCCGAGCGCCATGGCCGCCGCCATCTGCCGCCCGGAGGCGATCCCGCCCGCCGCCAGCACGGGCACGGGGGCGATCGCGTCCACGACCTGCGGCACCAGCACCATCGTGGAGATGTCGCCGGTGTGCCCGCCCGCCTCGGTGCCCTGCGCGACGATGAGGTCCGCGCCCGCCGCCACCTGCCTGCGGGCGTGCTCGACCGTGCCGACCAGCGCGGCCACCGGGACGCCCGCCTGCCGCGCCGCGGCCACCATCTCGGGCGGAGGCGGCCCCAGGGCGCTGGCGATCAGTCCGATCGGATGCTTGAGAGCCACCTCGATCAGCCCCGACGCGCCCGCCGCCGTCACCCGCCGGCCGAACTCGTCCGCCACCGCCGTCAGCGGCTGCGCCGGCGCGGTCACGCCGTACTTCGACAGCAGGTGGGTGACGAAGTCGCGGTGCCGGTCGGGGATGAAGTCCATGAGGTGCGCGTGCCGGTCCAGCGCGGAGGCGTCGAGCCTGCCCGGGACGAGCACGTCAACCCCGTACGGCCGGCCGCCCACCCGCTCGTCGATCCAGGTGAGCTCGGTGTCGAGCTGGTCCGGCGAGTACGCGACGGCGCCCAGCACCCCGAACCCGCCCGCGTTCGTGACGGCGGCCACCACGTCGCGGCAGTGGCTGAAGGCGAACAGGGGGAACTCGACGCCCAGACGCTCGCAGATAGCGGTCCGCATGACCTGACGCTATCCGTCAGAACGTTGTTCGGTCCATCCCCGCGTCAGAGGCGACGTCCAGGGCGCCGTTCGGCGCGTGCCAGCCCAGCTCCGGCGTGTATCCGCGGATCCGCCTGGCCGGCACCCCCGCCACGACGCTGTGGTCGGGGAACGCCCCGCGCACCACCGCCCCGCCGGCCACCACGCAGTGGCGGCCCAGCGTGGTGCCCGGCAGGATGATCGCGCCCGCGCCCAGCCACGAGCCCGAGCCGATCGAGACCGGACTGTTGCGCGGCCACTGCCGGCCGATGGGAATGTCGGGGTCGTCGTAGACGTGGTTCTGGTCCGTGATGTACACGTACGGGCCGGTGAAGACGTCGTCGCCGATGTCGATCGACTGATGGGCCACGATGTGCGAGCCCCTGCCGATCGAACAGCTCTCGCCGATGCGCAGGATCGAGGCGGGCCCGAGGTCGGGACCAGGCATCATGCCGCAGGAGAGCGACACGCGCTCGCCGATCAGCGTGTGCTCGCCGATCTCGATCCACTGCTCGCCGAAGATCGCTCCGGGCGGGAACGCGATGCTCACACCGTCGCCGAGCCGGCGGAATCGGTAGCCCGCGGGAGAGGCCGGGCTGATCGCGCCGGCGCGCCGGATCGCCGTGTAGGCACGGTGAATCAACGTGCCCATTGCCCGGCGTACAAGTGACATAGGGCCCAAAGTTACCGCTAGGTCATGCCGTTCGGGCATGTGAGGGGCGTTGTTTGATATCCTGAGAGCCCGTGGACACTTCGACCACACCTCGAGCCACGGGAGCCCCTTTGCGCAGCGCATCGCAAACCAAGCATCTGTTCGTCACCGGCGGTGTCGCCTCCAGTCTCGGCAAGGGGCTCACGGCATCCAGCCTCGGTCGCCTGCTCAAGGCGCGGGGTCTCAGGGTCACCATGCAGAAGCTCGACCCTTACCTCAACGTCGACCCCGGCACCATGAACCCGTTCCAGCACGGCGAGGTGTTCGTCACCGACGACGGTGCCGAGACCGACCTCGACGTCGGCCACTACGAGCGCTTCCTCGACACCGACCTGCACGGCTCGGCCAACGTGACCACCGGTCAGGTCTACTCCAACGTCATCGCCAAGGAGCGGCGGGGCGAATACCTGGGCGACACCGTCCAGGTCATCCCGCACATCACCAACGAGATCAAGGACCGGATCCGCGGCATGGCCGGCTCCGAGGTCGACGTGGTCATCACCGAGGTCGGCGGCACGGTGGGCGACATCGAGTCGCTGCCGTTCCTGGAGGCCGTGCGGCAGATCAGGCACGAGGTCGGGCGCGACAACGTGTTCTTCCTGCACGTGTCGCTGCTGCCGTACATCGGGCCGTCCGGCGAGCTGAAGACCAAGCCGACGCAGCACAGCGTGGCGGCGCTGCGCAGCATCGGCATCCAGCCGGACGCGATCGTGCTGCGCTCCGACCGGCCGGTCCAGACGGCGATCAAGCGCAAGATCAGCCTCATGTGCGACGTGGACGAGGACGCCGTCGTCTCGGCCGTGGACGCCGTCTCGATCTACGACATCCCGAAGGTCCTCCACTCGGAAGGGCTCGACGCGTACGTGGTGCGCCGGCTCGGCCTGCCGTTCAGGGACGTGGACTGGAAGGAGTGGGAGCAGCTCCTGCGCCGCGTGCATCGCCCGGCGAAGGAGGTCACCATCGCACTCGTGGGGAAATATATCGATTTGCCGGACGCGTACCTGTCCGTCACTGAGGCCCTGCGGGCCGGCGGGTTCGCCAACGACGCCCGCGTCAACATCCGCTGGGTCAAGAGCGACGACTGCGAGACGCCCGACGGCGCCGAGCGCGAGCTCGACGGCGTGGACGGCGTGCTGATCCCCGGCGGGTTCGGCGTGCGCGGCATCGAAGGCAAGATCGGCGCCATCCGCCACGCCCGCGAGGGCAAGATCCCGCTGCTCGGCATCTGCCTCGGCATGCAGGGCATGGTCATCGAGGCCGCCCGCAACATGGCCGGCATCGAGGACGCCAACTCCGCCGAGTTCGACCCCGACACCAAGCACCCGGTCATCTCCACCATGGCCGACCAGGAGGACGTCGTCGCGGGCGAGCGCGACATGGGCGGCACGATGCGGCTCGGCAGCTACACCGCCAAGCTCGGCGAGGGCACCCTGGCCAGGCAGCTCTACAGCGGAAAGGCCAAGGCCGACGAGCGCCACCGCCACCGCTACGAGGTCAACAACGCCTACCGCGAGCAGCTTGAGACGGTCGGTCTCGTCTTCTCCGGGCTGTCGCCCGACGGCCGCCTGGTCGAGTACACCGAGCTGCCCTCCGACGTCCACCCCTTCTTCATCGGCACGCAGGCCCACCCCGAGTTCCGCTCCCGGCCCACGCGGGCGAACCCGATGTTCAAGGGTCTCATCGGAGCCGCGCTGGCTTACGCGGACGGCCGCGTCGGTGCGAAGGTGGGTCAGTGAGCAGCACGGGAGAGCCGGAGGGCGGCGCGGCCATGATCAGGGACACGCCCGAGGCGTGGGAAGTCGTCGAATCCAGGGACCGGTTCAAGGGCCACGTGATCCAAGTGGTCACCGACACGGTCAAGATGCCCCGTGACGAGGTCGCCGACCGCGACTACGTGGTGCATCCCGGCGCGGTCGCCGTGCTCGCGCTCGACGACCGCGAGCGGGTCCTGATGATCAGGCAGTACCGGCATCCCACCCGCCGGCTGATGTGGGAGCTGCCGGCCGGGCTCCGCGACGTCGAAGGCGAGCCGCTCGTCACCGGCGCCGCCCGTGAGCTGGCCGAAGAGGCCGGATACCGCGCCGACACCTGGCACACGCTCGTCGATCTGCGCTCCTCGCCGGGCATGAGCGACGAGCGGATCCGGGTGTTCCTCGCCCGGGGTCTCACCAAGATCCCTGACGAGGAGAACGCCTTCGTCCACCGGCACGAGGAGATCGACATGCCGGTCGTGTGGATCCCGCTGGCGGACGCGGTCGAGAAAGCGCTCATGGGAATGATCCACAATTCCCCGGCCGTGGCCGGTATCCTCGCCGCGTATGCGGCTTCGGTTGAGGGGTTCGCCCTGTTGCGCCCCGCCGACGCCCCTGAGGCGTGACGGAAGGACCAATTCGTGGAGGCGGTGCTCTCCAGCTACCTCGCCCATCTGGCGGTGGAGCGGGGCCTGGCTGCCAACACGCTTGCGTCCTACCGCCGTGACCTGCGCCGATACTTCGAACATCTCCAGGCGCGCGGCCGCCTGAGGCTCGACGAGGTGGGGGAGGCCGACGTGCTGGCCTTCCTCGCCGCGTTGCGCGAGGGTGACGGCGACCACCCCGCCCTCGTCGCCAGCTCCGCCGCCCGCGCCGTCTCCGCCGTGCGCGGGCTGCACCGTTTCGCTCTGCGCGAAGGGGTCACGGCCCACGACCCCGCCCACGAGGTACGCCCGCCGCGCCTGCACCGCCGCCTCCCCAAGGCGATCGCCGTGGACGAGGTCGAGCGGCTCATCGCCGCCTCGGGCCCCGACGGCGCGCCTCTGACGCTGCGCAACCGCGCGCTGCTCGAAGTCCTGTACGGCACCGGCGCCCGCATCTCTGAGGCGGTCGGCCTGGCCGTGGACGACCTCGAAGCCGACCAGGTGCGCCTGCGCGGCAAGGGGGGCCGTACCCGGGTGGTGCCTTTGGGGCGCTATGCCTGCTCCGCGCTCGACGCCTATCTCGTACGCGCTCGCCCCGGGCTGCTCGCCCACGGGCGCGGCACCCCCTGCGTCTTCCTGAACGCCCGCGGCGGGGCGCTGACCAGGCAGGGCGCGTGGGAAGTGCTCCAAGCCGCGGCCGAACGTGCCGGACTTGCCCGGATAAGTCCGCACGTACTGCGGCATTCCTTTGCAACTCACCTCTTGGACGGCGGCGCCGACGTTAGGGTGGTCCAGGAACTGCTCGGCCATGCCTCGGTGACGACCACTCAGGTCTACACCCTGGTCACGGTCGACAAGCTCCGCGAGGTCTATGCCGCCGCGCATCCGCGTGCCCGGCAGTGATCTATAGTCTTTTGCGACGTGCGGTGCCCTCGGCGTGCCGCCTTGCCGCGTTAAGTGGTGACGCCATAGTGTCCGTCCGGACGGTCCGGTTCGGGATCGTCAGGGAGGTTCGAGCTGGTGACTGTGACGACCAAGGGTTCGACCCCGGGGACCCCCGACAACCCCTGGGGCGACACGAAGACCAACACGCCTTCGGACACGAACGGCGTCAATCTGGGCCCCACGCGGCGGCCCAGACCCGTGTTCCCCGAGCCCGTCCCGCCGGACGTGCACGGACCGGCGCGGGTGGTCGCGATGGTCAACCAGAAGGGCGGCGTGGGCAAGACCACGACCACCATCAACCTGGGCGCGGCGCTCGTCGAATGCGGGCTCAAGGTGCTGCTGGTCGACTTCGACCCGCAGGGCGCGCTCTCCGTCGGCCTGGGCATCAACCCGCTCCAGCTCGACCTGACGGTCTACAACCTGCTGATGGACCGCGGCGTGACCGCCGAGGACGTGCTGCTCGAAACCGGCGTCGAGGGCCTCGACCTGCTGCCGAGCAACATCGACCTGTCCGCCGCCGAAGTCCAGCTCGTCACCGAGGTGGCCCGCGAGCAGGTGCTCGGCCGCGTGATCAAGCCGCTGCTGCCGCACTACGACGTGTGCCTCATCGACTGCCAGCCGTCGCTCGGCCTGCTCACCATCAACGCGCTCACCTGCGCCCACGGCGTCATGGTGCCGCTGGAGTGCGAGTTCTTCGCGCTGCGCGGCGTGGCGCTGCTCATGGACACCATTTCCAAGGTCCAGGAGCGGCTCAACGAGGACCTCGAGATCGAGGGCCTGCTCGCCACCATGTACGACGCCCGCACGCTGCACGGGCGTGAGGTGCTGGCGCGGGTGGTGGAGGCGTTCGGCGACAAGGTGTTCCACACCGTCATCAACCGCACGGTCCGCTTCCCCGACGCCACGGTCGCCGGTGAGCCGATCACCACGTTCGACCCGTCGTCCCTGGGCGCGAACGCCTATCGTGAGCTGGCCCGCGAGGTGCTGTCGCGCTGGCCGGCGCCTGCGACAATGGCCAGGTGACCGCAGAGCAGACCGAGCCCCAGGGCTTCCAGGTTCACCTGGACGTCTTCGAGGGCCCCTTCGACCTGCTTCTCGGCCTCATCGCCAAGCACAAGCTGGACATCACCGAGGTCTCGCTCTCCCAGGTCACCGACGAGTTCATCTCCTACATCCGCTCCCGGGGTCCCGAGTGGGACCTCGACCAGACCAGCCATTTCCTGCTGGTGGCGGCCACTCTGCTGGACCTGAAGGCGGCCAGGCTGCTGCCCTCGGGAGAGGTGGAGGACGAGGAGGACCTGGCGCTGCTGGAGGCCAGGGACCTGCTGTTCGCGCGGTTGCTGCAGTACAAGGCGTACAAAGAGGTGGCGAAGTTCTTCGCCGGGCGGATGGCCGAGGAGTCGCTCCGGTTCCCCCGTACGGTGGGGATGGAGGAGCCGTTCGCGAACCTGCTGCCGGAGCTCATCCTCGGCATCGGGCCCGAGCAACTCGCCAAGATCGCCGCCAGGGCGTTCACCCCCAAACTGCCGCCCACGGTCAACGTCGGGCACATCTACCAGCCGCTGGCCAGCGTCAAGGAGCAGGCGGCGCTCCTGGTCATGCACCTGCGCCGGCTCCGGCGGGCCACCTTCCGCGCGCTGGTGTCCGACTGCGACGGGACCTTCGAGGTCATCGCCAGGTTCCTGGCCGTGCTGGAGCTCTTCCGGGAGTCGGCGGTCACGTTCGAGCAGGTCGAGCCGCTGGGGGATCTGCACGTGACGTGGACGGGCTCCGACGACGGGGACGTCGCGGTGGGGGACGACTACGAGGAATCCGCGGAGAAAGCACCTGATGACTGACAACCCACTGCCTACCCCTCGCAAGTCCCCCGACTCGGACCATCCCCTTCCCTCGTGGATGACCCTTCCGGGCTCCCTGGCCCAATCCGCCGCCCCGGCGGAGGAGGAGCCGTCCGCCGAGCCCGCTGAGGACGCTGTGCGGGAGGCGGGGCTTGCGGACGGCGACCCGGGGGAGGGGTTTTCTGGCGAAGGCTCGGAGGCGGATGACGCCGCCGCGGATCGGCCGGGCACGTCCGAAGCCGTGGTCGAGCCGGTCGAGCCGGTCGAGCCGGTCGAGTCGAACCAGGAGACACATCCGGCCTCAGACGTCCAGCCGGCCTCGCATGCCCAAGCAGTCCCGCATGCCCAAGCAGCCGCGGAGGCCCAGTCGGCCCCGGAGGCCCAGCTGGCCCCTGAGGCCCAGTCGGCCCGGCACATCCCCCTGGCCCAGCCGAGCCTGTCTACTCAGGCGGTCCAGGTGGACGGGTGGGGCGAGGCGGTGCCGCCTGCTCGGGTGGGCGACGCGCACGTTTCGGGAGCCGGATCCGCAGGCCGGGTGGGCGACGTACGAGCGCAGGAGGCCAGGTCGGCGGGCCGGGAGCCCGGTGCGGCGGGCATGGCCGGATATGCCGAAGACGAGGCCCTGGAAGCGGAGCGCGAGGGGCCCGATGGTGGGGGGCCGTCGCTTCGAACCGCATTGGAGGCTATCCTGCTTGTCGTTGACGAGCCGGTCGCCGAAGTGACGCTGGCTCAGGTGCTGGAGCGGCCCACCCATGAGATCGCTGCGGCGCTGCGTGGGCTGGCGGCGGAATATACCGCCGGCGGACGAGGTTTTGATCTGAGAGAAGTCGCGGGCGGCTGGCGGTTTTACACGCGCGCCGACTGCGCCCAGCTGGTCGAGCGGTTCGTTCGCGACGGCCAGCAGACGCGGCTGACCCAGGCCGCGCTGGAAACACTCGCGGTCGTGGCTTACCGGCAACCGGTGAGCCGGGCCCGTGTCGCCGCCGTGCGCGGCGTCAACAGCGACGGTGTCATGCGAACGCTCGTCGCGAGGGGACTGGTCGAAGAGGCCGGGACCGACCCGGAGAGCCAGGCAGTGCTCTACCGGACAAGCTCATACTTCCTTGAACGTCTGGGACTACGGGATCTCAGCGAGCTCCCCGAGCTCGCGCCCTTCCTTCCCGACGACATGGAAAATCTCGAGGAGACGACAAAGTGAACAACAGGCGCAGCACCCCGTCCGGTGATGGACGCGGTCGTGGACGTACCGGCGGCTCCGGCCGCAGCGGGCGTCCCGCCTTCCGCTCCGACGACAACCGCGGCGGCGGATTCCGCCGCGACGACAATTCCCGCGGCGGGACCGGATCCGGCCGCGCAGACTCCCGCGGCGGCCCCCGCCGTGACGACTCCCGCGGCGGCGCCCGCGGTGACGACTTCCGTTCCGGACCCCGTCGCGACGACTCCCGCGGTGGTGCCGGCGGCGGCTCCGGCCGTGACGACTTCCGCGGTGGAGCCCGCAGCGACTCTCGCAGCGACTCCCGCCCCGACTCCCGCCGTGACTCCCGCGGCGACGACCGTGGGTACGGTCGCGGCGCGAGCGACTCGCGGCCGTCCCGTGACTCCCTTCGCGCCGACCGGGGCGGCTCTCGCGCCCGGTACGGCAGGCCGGGCGGCGCCGACAGGCCGAGCGGGGGCGACGGCGAGGGCCGTTTCTCGCGCGGCCCCCGTGAGGACCGTTTCCCGGCCCGAAGCGGCGGCGACCGGCCCGAGCGCAGCGACCGCGGTGGATTCCGCGGCGACCGTGGCGACAGGCCCGAGCGCGGCGACCGCGGTGGATTCCGCGGCGACCGTGGCGACCGGGCCGAGCGCGGCGAGCGCCCCGGATTCCGCGGCGAGCGCAGTGACCGCGGCGGGTTCAGCGGCGAGCGCGGTGGATCCAGCGGTGGATTCCGCAGCGACCGTGGCGACAGGTCCGAGCGCGGCGACCGCGGCGGGTTCGGTGGCGACCGGTCCGAGCGTGGTGACCGTGGTGGGTGGCGCGACGAGCGCACCTCCGGCGGTGACCGCGGTGGCCAGGGCGACCGTGACCGCGGTGAGCAGCGTTACTCGCGCGACGACCGCTCCGGCCGCCCCGAGCGCCGTGGCGAGCGTGGCGGATCCGGCGGCAGGCCCAGCGGTGGGTCCAGCGGTGGACCCAGTGGTGGGTCCGGCGGCAGGTCCAGCGGTGGGTCCAGCGGTGGGTCCAGCGGTGGGTACGGTGCCGGCCGGCGTGACGAGCGCGGCGGCCACGGCGCCCGCGGCGGCCACGGTGGCGAGCGGCGTGACGACAGGTCCGGGTTCCGGGCCGACCGGAGCGGGCGCAGGGAGGACAGCGGCCCAAGGACCGCCCCCACCTCCTCGACGCGTTCCCGCTACGGCAGGCGCGACGGCGACTCAGCACGTTCCGGCGGAGGTTTCAGGTCCGGTGGCGACGCGCGTACCGGCGGCGGTTTCAGGTCCGGTGGCGACGCGCGTACCGACCGGGGCTCCAGGACGGGCGGCGACGCGCGGACAGGCCGTGGCGGCCGGCGGGACGACGTGCAGACGCTGGGCAGCGGCAGGCGCGACAGCGCCAGCCCCGGCAGCCCCCAGAGCGACCGCGTCAAGGCGGCCCGCCAGCCGCTCCGCGACTACGCCTTCTACCCCGAGGGCTACACCGACGAGCGTGACACCACCGAGGTCCCGGACGGCGTGCGGCTGCAGAAGGTGCTCGCCCAGGCGGGCGTGGCCAGCCGCAGGGCCTGCGAGGAGATGATCGGCGCCGGCCGGGTCACCGTCAACGGGCAGGTCGTACGCAGGTTCGGCGCCAAGGTCGACCCCGCCGCCCAGGTGATCCACGTGGACGGCAAGCGCATCCCGACCGCTCCCGACCTGGTCTACTACGCCCTGAACAAGCCCATTGGCGTCGTCTCCACCATGGACGACCCGCAGGGCCGCCCGTGCCTGGCGGACTTCGTGGAGGAGCTGGCGCCCAGGTTGTTCCACGTGGGCAGGCTGGACACCGAGACCGAGGGCCTGCTGCTGCTCACCAACGACGGTGAGCTGGCCAACCGGCTGACGCACCCGAGCTACGGCGTGCAGAAGAAGTACTGGGCCAAGGTGCCCGGGCCGATTCCGCGCGACCTCGGGCGCAGGCTCAAGCAGGGCATGGAGCTGGAGGACGGCATCGCCAGGGCCGACAGCTTCGCCATCGTGCAGGAGCACGGCCAGCAGGCGCTGGTCGAGATCGTGCTGCACGAGGGCCGCAACCACGTCGTCAGGCGCATGCTCGAAGAGGCCGGGCACCGGGTGATCGACCTGGCCAGGATCGAGTTCGGACCGGTGAAGCTGGGCCGGACCAAGGCCGGGACCGTCAGGGCGCTGAGCTTGAAAGAGGTCGGCGAACTCTACGCGGCCGTGAAGCTGTAATCTGGCCGGACGCAGGAGCCCGTGCGATCTCCGCACGGGCTCTCCCGCATATGTGAGGGGAAGGAGCCGTATGGTACGGGCGGTCCGTGGGGCGATCCAGGTGGACGCCGACGACCATGACTCGATCGTCGCAGGCACGACCGAGCTGGTCAGCGCGATCATGGAGCGCAACGACCTGACCACGGATGACGTGATCAGCGTGCTGTTCACGGCCACGCCTGACCTGACGGCCCAGTTCCCCGCGCTCGCGGCGCGGAAGCTGGGCTTCCACGAGGTGCCGCTGATCTGCTGCACCGAGATCGACGTGCCCGGCGCGCTGCCCCGCGTCGTACGCCTCATGGCGCACGTGGAGACCGACCGCCCGCGGGCCGAGATGCAGCACGTTTACCTGCGCGGCGCCGTGGCGTTGCGGCAGGACATCGCGCAGTAAGCCGCAGGCAAGGGCACCACGAGAGACTCACAACCCCAATGGCCCGATAATTCAGGACATCGTGATGGAACTTCGTACCGTGCTCGTCGTCGGCACCGGTCTCATCGGCACCTCGGCGGCGCTGGCGCTGCGCAAGCGCGGCGTACGCGTGCTTCTCGCCGACCGCGACCCGGGCGCCGTACGGCTGGCACGGGAGCTCGGCGCCGGCACGGAATGGGACCCGGCCAGGCAGCCGGAGCAGCAGGTGGACCTGGCGATCATCGCGGTCCCGCCGGCCCACGTGGCGAGCGAGCTGCTGGCGTTGCAGACGGCCGGCGCCGCCCGCTTCTACACCGACGTCGCCAGCGTGAAGGCCGAGCCCATCCACCGGGCCGCGCAGCTCGGCTGCGACCTGGCCTCCTACGTCGCCTCCCACCCGCTCGCCGGGCGCGAGAAGTCCGGTCCCGGCGCCGCCAGGGCCGATCTGTTCCTCGGCCGCCCGTGGGCTCTCTGTCCCACCGAGGAGGCCGCCCCCGAGGCGATCGCGACCGTGCTGCGGCTGATCGAGCTGTGCGGGGCCAACCCGGTCGAGGTGGGCGCGGTCGATCACGACCGCGCGGTGGCCGTCGTCTCCCACGCGCCCCACGTCGCCGCCTCCGCCGTGGCGGCCCGGCTGGCCGACGCCACCGACGTCGCGCTGGGCCTGGCCGGGCAGGGTGTGCGTGATGTCACGAGGATCGCGGGCAGCGACCCCGGGCTCTGGCTCGGCATCCTGTCGGGCAACGCCTCCCCGGTCGCCGAGGTGCTCGAAGCCGTCGCCCACGACCTGGCCGACGCCGCGAGCGCGCTGCGTGCCCTGGCGGAGGGCGACGGCACCGCCACCGGCGAGCTGACCCAGCTGCTCAAGCGCGGCGTCGTCGGCCACGACCGCATCCCCGGCAAGCACGGCGGCCCGGCCTCCGCCTACGCCGTCGTCCAGGTCGTCATCGGCGACCGCACGGGCCAGCTCGCCCGGCTCTTCCAGGTGTGCGACGAGGTCGGGGTCAACGTCGAGGACGTACGCCTGGAGCACGCCCCCGGGCTGCCCCTGGGCATCGCCGAGCTGTCGGTGCAGCCCGACGCGGCCGCCGGGCTCACCGAGGCCCTGCGCGAACGCGGCTGGCAAGTTCCTTAGGAGCCGATGTCACGTCCGGGCCTCCTCGATACGTCTTCAAGGCGAATCGAGGAGGTAAGGAAAATGACCGACATTCTCGTGCTCGGCGCAGGCTACACCGGCACCGTCGCGGCCATCAGGACCGCCGTCAGGACCCGGCGCACAGGCGGCAGGGTCACCCTGGTGAACGCCTCGCCGCGGTTCACCGAGCGGCTCAGGCTGCATCAGACGGCGGCGGGGGAGCGGCTGCCCGACCACGCCCTGGCGGACGTGCTCTCCGGCACCGGCATCGACCTCGTGGTCGGCAGGGTGGCCGGGATCGACCCGGGAAGCCGCCAGGTGAGCCTGGAGGGCGGGCGCGTGCTCGGCTACGACAAGCTGATCTACGCGCTCGGCACCGTCACCGACACCTCCGTGCCCGGCGTCGCCGAGCACGCCTGCACGTACGACGACCACGCGGCGGCCGTACGGCTCTCCGAGCGCCTCGGCGCGCTGACCCGGGGCACCGTGGTCGTGGCCGGAGGCGGGCTGACCGGCGTCGAGTCGGCCACCGAGCTGGCCGAGGCCCATCCGCACCTGCACGTCGTCCTGCTGACCAGGGGGCGGCCCGGCGCCATGATGGGCCCCGGGGCCCGTGCCTACCTGGACGGGGCGCTGGAGCGGCTGGGCATCGAGGTGCGTACGGGAGCGGACATCACCAAGGTGCTGCCGGACGGCGTCGAGCTGGCCGGCGGCGAGCTCATCCACTCCGACGCGACGCTCTGGACCACCGGCACCAAGGGGCTGTCCGTGGCCGCCGAGTCGGGGCTGAGCGTCGACGCACGCGACAGGATCGTGGTGGACTCGGCGCTGCGCTCGGTGTCCCACCCCGACGTGTACGCCGTCGGCGACGCCGCCGCGGTCAGCCAGCGGTACGGCGTCCTCCACGGCACCTGCCAGGGCGGCATCCCGACCGGGCTGCACGCGGCCGACTCGCTGGCCGCCACGCTGCGGGGGAAGGCGGCCAGGCCGTTCCGGTTCGGATACGTGCATCAGCCCATCAGCCTGGGGCGGGGGGACGCGGTCATCCAGTTCACCCGGCCGGACGACAGCCCGCGCAGGTGGTACCTGAAGGGCCGGGCGGCCATCGTGTACAAGGAGACGGTGAGCAGCAGCCCGATGCTGACGTACCGGCTGCTCAAGCGCGGCCTGGTGCCCGTCTGGGCGTTCGCGCTGAGCGCGGGGATCGGCTGAGCACCGCGTGCGGCGGGCGAACCGCGGCGGGGCCGGATCGAACCGCCCCGCCGCGCCCGCACATCCGCGCCACCCGCCACCCGGCCCTCGTCCGCGAAACGACCGCCGCTTGCGGCACGCCCTCGTTCGCGGCATGACTCCCGTCCGGGCCTCATCCCCGTCCGGGGCGCGGCTCTCGGTCAGCCGGTCCGGTGTCAGGACACGTAACGGCGGGAGCGGGCCGGGTCCAGGCCGGCCAGGCGTTCCTCCACCGCCGGCGGCGCCGGGCGGCGCTCGGCCAGTGCCGCGGGCAGGCGCCGCACCGCCGCGCACAGCCCCTTCCAGCCCTCGGGGCCGCTCCGCAGGGCCGCGAACGAGCGCCGCGCCACCACCCGCCAGGGGCGGCGCAGTACGGCGGTCAGCAGGCCGTTGCGGGTGGCCAGCGCCCGGCGGCCGCGCCGGTCCCCGGACGGCGAGGGATGGTGATGGGCCACGACGTCGTCCACGTAGGCCAGCCCCCAGCCATGCCCGGCCAGGTCCACGGCCAGCCGCTCCTCCTCGCCGAAGAAGAACACCACGTCGTCGAACCCGCCCGCCTCCAGGAACGCGTCCCTGCGCACCACCGCCCCGCACGCCAGGAACCCCATGACGCTCGGCCCCGGCAGATCGGCCTCGACGCCGAGCGGTGAGTCCCGCATCCGCGCCGACACCGCGTCCAGCCGTTCCTCGGGCCCCACCAGCACGCGGGCGCTCAGGAGCGCGAGCCTCGGATGGGCGTCCAGCACGTCGGCGGCCCGTTCCAGCGCGCCGGGCGCCCACCAGGAGTCGTCGTCGGCGAAGGCCACATACGGGGTCTCGGCCGCCTGGACGCCGAGGTTGCGCGCGGGCGCGCCCAGGTTGGCGCCCGCCTCGATCAGCCGCACGTCGGTGAAGTGCCGCCGCACGAATCCGGCGGTCCCGTCGGCCGAGGCGTTGTCGATCAGGATCACCGGGCGCGGGTGCAGGGGCAGCGTACGGGCCAACGCCCGCACCCGGTCCTTGCTGGCCACCACCACGGTGACCCGCGCTCCGTTCGTTCGCGTCACACCTGGTCACTAACCGCGTCCGCCGCACTTAGTCCTTCCGCCGGCCTGCGGCATTGACGGGTGGCCGGGGGAGGCGTAGAAAGGCGGTAACAGTGTTACCGATAAGAAACGGCGTTACCCACCATGACGGTCAGCGCATACCGGCAGGCGCAGCGCGAGGGTCAGGACGTCGTCAGGACGGCCATCCTCGACGCGGCCAAGCGCCTGCTCGTCACCGAGGGGCCGGCGGCGCTGACCGTGCGGCGGATCTCCGGCGAGGTCGGCTGCTCCACGAAGGTCATCTACACGCTCTTCGGCGGCAAGGACGGGCTCAGCGAGTCGCTCTGGCTGGAGGGGTTCGCCAGGTTCGAGCGGCGGTTGCTGGCGGTGCCCCCTGAGGCGGATCCGCTCGCGCAGCTGCACGCCGGGATCGCGGCCTACCGGGCGTACGCGCTGGCCGAGCCTGACTACTACCGGGTCATGTTCGAGGGGGCCATGCCGGGCTTCAAGCCGGGGCCTGCGGCGATGGTGGCGGCGAGGAGGACGTTCGACCTGCTGATCCACTGCGTGGCGGCCTGCCTGGAGACGGGCATGCTGCGCGGGGCCGAGGCCGGGGAGATCGCCGAGGTGCTGTGGATGGCCATGCATGGCGCGGTAAGTCTTGAAATTTCGGGTCATTTCGCTCAGGCCGAGGCGGAGCGGCTCTACCGGTTGCTCTGCTCCTCGGTGCTCACACCGTTCCTCGCCCCCGACGAAAGGCACGCATCATGACCACCACCCCCTTCAGAGGCGGATTCGCGCCGGTGACGGACGAGGTCACCGCCTTCGACCTCAAGGTCACCGGCCGCATCCCGGCCGAGCTCAACGGACGCTACCTGCGCAACGGGCCCAACCCGCTGAGCCTCGACGACCCCAGCGCCGGCCACCTGTTCTTCGGCGAGGGCATGGTGCACGGCGTCCGGCTGCGCGACGGCCGGGCCGAGTGGTACCGCAACCGCTGGGTGCGCAACGCCCACGTCGCCGGGCGGCTCGGCGAGCAGCCCAGGCCGGGGGCGGTGCACGAGGGCATGGACTTCGCGCCCAACACCCACGTCATCGGGGTGGCCGGGCGCACGTTCGCGACCGTGGAGGCCGGGGCGCGGCCGTACGAGCTGAGCTACGAGCTCGACACCATCGGCCCGTGCGACTTCGACGGCGGCCTGCCCGGCGGGTACGCCGCGCACACCCACCTCGACCCGGTCAGCGGCGAGCTGCACGCGCTGGCCTACTTCTTCGGCTGGGACCACCACCAGCACATCGTCATCGACCCCAAGGGCGCGGTGACGCAGGTCAGGGACATCCCCATCGCCGACGCCCCCATGCTGCACGACTTCGCGCTCACCGAACGGTTCGTGGTGATCTACGACCTGCCGGTCACGTTCAGCATGGCGCACGCCGAGCGGGGCCATTCGCTGCCGTACGCGTGGAACGACGACCACCCGTCCAGACTCGGGCTCATGTCCAGGGCGAGCGGCGAGGTGCGGTGGTTCGAGGTGGAGCCCTGCTGGGTGTTCCATACGCTCAACGCGTACGAGGACGGCGACGAGGTGGTGGTGGACGTGGTCCGCTACCCGAAGCGGTTCGTGGACGCGCGGCTCGACGCGGGCGGCCTGCCCGCGCTCGACCGGTGGCGGATCGGCCTGACGTCGGGCAAGGTCACGCAGACGCGGCTGGACGACCGGGCGCAGGAGTTCCCGCGGATGGACGAGCGCCGCACCGGCCGGCCGTACCGCTACGGCTACACCTCGGCCACCCTCGACCTCTACGACGTGGTCCACCCCGCGGGCACGGAGCTGGAGGACCTGCCCGACGAGGCGTTCGACAACACCCTCATCAAGCACGACCTGGTACGCGGCACGCAGGAGTCGCGCAGCCTCGGGCGGCAGGCGTACGTGGGCGAGCCGGTGTTCGTCGGCTCGGGGGAGGCCGAGGACGACGGCTACGTGATCTCCTACGTCAACGATCCGGCCAGGGGCGCGGCCGATCTGGTCATCCTGGCCGCCCAGGACTTCACCGGCGAGCCGGTCGCCACCGTGCACCTGCCCGCCAGGGTGCCGCTGGGCTTCCACGGAAGCTGGATCGCCGACTGAGCCGGAGGCGGTAGCCTCTTCACGTCGGGACGTACACGTGAAGAGGGAGAGGCCGTGACCGGTCTGGTCGTCGCCATGGACGGCCCTTCGGGGTCGGGTAAGTCGAGCGTGTCGCGCGGGGTCGCCCGTGCGCTGGGCCTGCGTTACCTCGACACCGGGGCGATGTACCGCGCGATGACCTGGTGGATGCTCCAGCAGGCCGTCGATCTGGCCGATCCGGCCGCGATCGCGGCCCGCGCGGGCGAGCCGCGGATCGTCTCCGGCACCGACCCGGACGGCCCCGAGATCCACGTCGACGACGTCGACGTGGCGGAGCCGATCAGGCAGAGCGACGTCACCGGCGCGGTCTCCGTCGTCGCCGCCGTCCCGGAGGTACGAGCCCGGCTCGTGGCGCTCCAGCGGGAGATCGCCGGCGCCGGTGACATCGTCGTCGAGGGCCGCGACATCGGCACGGTCGTCTGCCCGGACGCCGCCGTCAAGGTCTACCTGACGGCGAGCGCGGAAGCCCGTGCCCAGCGGCGCAGCGCGGAGGTGGCGGGCTCGACGGTGGAGGCGCAGCAAGCCGCCATGGCCAAGCGTGACATCCTGGACTCAACACGTAAGACCGACCCACTCTCGATGGCGGATGGCGCCGTCGAGCTCGACACCACGGCGCTCAACCTCGAAGAGGTCATCGCCGCGGTGCTGAGGCTGGTCGAGGCGCGTCGCGGCTCGGAAGGGGAGCACGAATCCCCGGACGGCCGCGACCGCATTCACGAGCGCACCTGAGCAACGGGTGCGGTACTCACTTAAAGGATGAAAAATCGTGTCAACGGGGGATTGGGTCGAGGCTGACCTCGACGATCTTGAAGTCACCGAGCACGGCGACACCACGCCGCTGCCGGTCGTCGCCATCGTGGGGCGGCCGAACGTCGGCAAGTCCACGCTGGTCAACCGCATCATCGGCCGCCGCGAGGCGGTCGTCGAAGACGTCCCGGGCGTCACCCGTGACCGCGTCACCTACGACGCCAACTGGCGTGGCCGCCGCTTCACCGTCGTCGACACCGGCGGCTGGGACCCCGAGGCCACCGGCATGAACCTGCGCATCGCCGAGCAGGCCCAGGTCGCCGTCGAGCTGGCCGACGTGATCGTTTTCGTCGTCGATGCCACCGTGGGCGCGACCGACGCCGACGAGGTCGTGGGCTCGATCCTGCGGCAGTCGGGCAAGCCGGTCATCCTGACCGCCAACAAGGTGGACAACCAGCAGCTCGAGCTGGAGGCGGCCACGCTGTGGTCGCTCGGGCTCGGCGAGCCGTTCCCGGTCTCCGCCCTGCACGGGCGCTCCAGCGGCGACCTGCTCGACGTCATCCTCGACAAGCTGCCCGAGACGCCGCAGGTCACCTTCGGCACCGAGCGCGGGCCCGCCCGCGTGGCGCTGCTCGGCAAGCCCAACGTCGGCAAGTCCTCCCTGCTCAACAAGCTGGCGGGGGAGGAGCGGGTGCTGGTCGACCCGATGGCCGGCACCACCCGCGACCCCGTGGACGAGCTGATCGAGCTGGGCGGGCGCACCTGGCGCTTCGTCGACACGGCCGGCATCCGGCGGCGCGACCGCGAGCTGCAGGGCGCCGACTTCTACGCCTCCGTCCGCACCCGGGCGGCGCTGGAGCGCACCGAGGTGGCGGTCGTGCTCATCGACGCCAGCGAGCCGCTCACCGAGCAGGACCTGCGCATCATCGGCCTGGTCATCGAGTCGGGGCGGGCGATGGTGGTCGCCTTCAACAAGTGGGACCTGGTCGACGAGGACCGCCGCTACTACCTGGAGAAGGAGATCGACCGGCAGCTCGTACGCACTCCGTGGGCGCTGCGCGTCAACATCTCCGCCAAGACCGGGCGGCATGTCGACCGGCTGGTCCCCGCGCTGGAGAAGGCACTCGACTCCTGGTCCACGCGGGTGCCGACGGCCAGGCTCAACGCGTTCCTGACCGAGCTGGTGCAGCAGACGCCGCCGCCGGTGCGCGGCGGCAAGCAGCCGAAGATCCTGTTCGCCACGCAGGCGTCGGTGGAGCCGCCCAAGTTCGTGCTGTTCACCTCGGGCTGGCTGGAGGACACCTACCGGCGCTTCATCGAGCGGCGCATCCGCGAGGAGTTCGGCTTCGCTGGGTCGCCGATCGAGGTCACGATGAAGATCCGGGAGAAGCGCCAGAAGAAGGACAAGTGACCGCGGCCGAGGGGGCGGTAAACGGCTTTGCCGCCCTCTCGGCGCGCTCCTATGATGGCGGGCAACACGTAGACGGAGACGAGTAGTCAGCGGTCCCGCACGGGTTCAGAGAGCCGCCGGAAGCTGTGAAGGCGGTCCTGTGCCCCGCTGGCGAAGACACTCCCGAGTGCGGGGAGGAAATGCCCCGCCGGCCTGACCCCCGTCATCGGGTCGCCGAGGCCGCCTCTGAGGCGGCGAAAGTGCGGTGGCACCGGGAGCTCCCTTCTCCCCCGCACTCCCAAGGGGTCATGCACTTCCTTCTGAGGAGCTGTAATGATCTCTCGTGTCATGTCGGCGGAGCTCGCTGAGCACGCCGGCCAACGAGTGACGATCGCCGGCTGGGTCCATCGCCGCCGGCACCTGAAATCCTTGTCCTTCCTCGTCATCAGGGACAGAACCGGCTTCGCCCAGGCGGTGACCGCCACCGGCCCGCCCGCCTCGGACCTGCCTCCTGAGGAGAGCGTCGTCCGGGTCACCGGCACGGTGACGGCCGGCGCGCAGGCCCCTGGCGGCTTCGAGCTGGTCTCGCCGGAGATCGAGGTGCTGTCGGAGCCGTTCGCGCCGCCGCCGTTCGACCTGTACCGGCCGGTGGTCACCGCGACACTGCCGACGATCCTCGACCACGCGCCCGCCGCCCTGCGGCATCCGCTGCTCAAAGCACCGCTGGAGATCTCGGCCGCGAGCGTGGCCGGGTTCAGGGAGACGCTGGACCGGCTCGGGTTCACCGAGGTGCACACACCGAAGATCGTCGCCTCGGCCACCGAGTCGGGCGCGAACGTCTTCGGCATCGACTACTTCGGCCGGCCCGCCTACCTGGCGCAGTCGCCGCAGTTCTACAAGCAGGCGATGGTCGGGGTGTTCGAGCGGGTCTACGAGGTCGGGCCCGTCTTCCGCGCCGAGCCGCACGACACCGTGCGCCATCTGGCCCAGTACACCAGCCTCGACGCCGAGCTGGGCTTCGTCCGCGACCACCGGGACGTGATGACGGTGCTGCGGGAGGCGGTGGCGGGCATGCTGGAGTCCGTACGCCGTCGTGCCGCCCCCGCCGTCGAGCTGCTCGGGGCCGCGCTGCCGGAGGTGCCCGCCGAGATCCCGGCCGTCCACTTCACCGAGGCCCAGCGGCTGACCGGCGAGGACGAGCCGGACCTGTCGCCCGCGCAGGAGCGGTGGCTGTCGGAGTGGGCGCTGCGGGAGCACGGCTCGGAGTTCCTGTTCGTCACCGGCTATCCGATGTCGAAGCGGCCCTTCTACACCCACCCCGACCCTGCCAGGCCCGGCTACTCCAACGGCTTCGACCTGCTGTTCCGCGGTCTGGAGCTGGTGACGGGCGGGCAGCGGCTGCACAGGTACGCGGACTACCTGGAGGCGCTGGCCGCCCGGGGCGAGGGCGCGGGGCCGTACGAGGGATATCTGCAGGCGTTCCGGTACGGGATGCCGCCGCACGGCGGGTTCGCGCTCGGACTGGAGCGGTGGACGGCGCGGCTGACCGGCGCGGCCAACATCCGGCAGACCACCGCGTTCCCGCGCGACCTGCACCGGCTGTCCCCGTGACACCCGAGGGCGTGCGGGCCTTCGGGCCCGCACGCCCTCACCTGCCGCGGCGGGGCATGAGCAGCGCGACGGCCGCGCCCAGCAGGCAGATGACCGCCGTGACCAGGAACATCTCGGTGTACTCGGTGTGCAGCGCCGCCTGCACCTTCTCGGTGTACTCGGCCAGCCGCCGCCGGTAGACCTCCTGGTCCACGCCGAACGGCAGCGGCGTGTCCAGGTGGGCGGTCAGCGACTGGAACCGGTAGAAACCCCACGCCGACACGGCCGCGATGCCGATCAGCATGCCCATCATCCTGGCGACCACGACCGCCGCAGAGGCGACGCCGTGCTGGGCCGCCGCGCTCACCCGCAGCACCGCCGCCGAGACGGGGGCGATGACCAGGCCCAGGCCCAGCCCGGCGACGACCAGGTCGAGGTCGACCATCAGCCCCGCGCCGGCCAGGTCGAGCGGCCACCGGCTCATCAGCCAGTATCCGGCCGCCGCCAGCACCATGCCCGCCACCGCCACGACGCGGTCGCCGAGCCGGCCCGCCAGCAGGCCGCCCGCCAGGGCCCCGGCGGCCAGCGCGGCCAGGAACCTGGCCAGCACCAGCGACGCGCCCAGCGCGTCCTCGCCGAGCAGGGTCTGGGCGGTGAACTGGACGAACACCATCGTCACCAGGAGCGCCGCCCCGGCCAGGAAGCTCACGGCCAGGGTGGCGAGCAGCGGGCCCTTACGGGTGCCGGACAGGTCGAGCAGGCGGACGGGGGAGCGGATCTCCCACCAGACGAAGATCGCGGCCACTATGACGCCGGCGGCGATCACCGGCAGGCCCCACGGGGGAAGCACCGCGGTGGCGGGGTCGGGGTTGTAGAGGCCGACGACCAGCAGGGCGAGCGCCAGCGCCAGCAACGCCCCGCCCACCCCGTCAATCCGGCCACCCGGCAGGACGGCGCTGGCCGCGGGGGCGCCGGAGGGCTCTCCTGGGGTGGGGGAGAGGAGGGCCGAGCGGGCGGGGACGGTGAAGTGGACGGCGACGGCGGCCAGGGCGGCGAGGGGGAGGTTGATCCAGAAGATGGCGTGCCAGCCGCCCAGCTCCACCCCCGCCACGGTGAAGCTGGGGATCAGCGCCAGCAGCCCGCCGTACAAGGGGCCCAGGGCGCTGCCCAGCTCCTGGGCGGCCCCGACGGCCCCCAGGGCCACCGGCCGCTCCCGCTCGTCCCACAGGTCGCCGATGAGGGCCATGGTGATCGGCAGCAGCGCCCCGCCGGCCACTCCCTGCACGGCCCGCCCCGCCACCACCATGACCTCGTCGGCCGCCAGCGCCGTCAGCACCGACCCGATCGCGAACGCCGCCAGGCACGCGTAGATCAGCGGCCGCCGGCCGTACCGGTCGGAGAGCTGCCCGAGCAGCGGCATGGCCGCGATGTAGCCGAGCAGGAAGCCGGTGACGATCGGCGTGGCCCGCTCCAGGTGGTTGAGCGGGATGTCCACGGACTCGGCGATGTCGATGAGGACCGTCACCACCACGTACGCGTCGAGCGCGGCCAGCAGGACCACCGCGCCGCCCGCGGCGAGCACGACCCGGCGGGTGCGCCTCATCCGGCGGCGGGCGGCGTGATCGTGACCGGTGCGTCGTAGTCGCTGAACGACACCGTCACCGTGCCGTCCTGCAACGGCAGGCTGGCCTTGGTGAGCCGGTTCGTGGCCTGGTCGAGCCAGACCTTGCCGCTCACGCCCTGCGTGACCCCCGGGATGATCTGGCCCACGACCTGGCCGGGGAACGTCGTGGCGACCCGGTAGGAGCCGTTCTCCACGGCCTCGACCTTGGGATCGGTGCCGGAGGCGAGCAACTGCGCGATGCCCTTGGTCGGCTCCAGGATCACCGACGGGTCGTAGAACTGCGCGAGCTGCTGCCTGGTCATCTTCTGGAAGCCGCCGGTCGGGCCCTTGAAGTGGACGGTGTCCCCGACGAGGGCGAAGCTGACCTCCTGCAGGGTGCCCAGCACGTCGATCGTGATCGTGCCGTCAGCGTCCCCCGCCGCGGTGAGCCGGCCGTCGGCCTTCTTGACCGGCACCCTGGGCTTGCCCTCGGTGGCGATCGAGAAGGTGGCCGACTTGACCGCCTTCATGGCCTCGGAGGCCTTCTTCATCACGTCGGGACCGTCGGGCAGCTCGGCTCCGCCGCTCGACGAGCACGCCGACACGAACGCGAGGACGGCCACGATCAGTAGCTTTCTGAGCATGTCCGGATCGTAGCGAGCGCCCGGGAACGTCCGTGCGCCGAAGCCGATATCGGTTGGGTGTCAGCGCAGCTTCTTCAGGTGCTCGACGATCGGGGTGTACGCCTCCTCCAGCGCGTCGAGCTGGTCGTCGGTGAGCCGGTCGACGAAATGCTCACGCACGCTCGCCACGTGGAACGGCGCCACCCGCTGGATCGTCTCCCAGCCCTCGTCGGTCAGCACCGCGAACGTGCCGCGCCGGTCGTCGCGGCAGTCCTCCCTCGTGACCAGGCCCTTGGCCTCCATGCGGGAGATCTGGTGCGAGAGCCGGCTGCGCGACTGGATCGTCACGTCCGCCAGGTCGCTCATCCGCATGCGACGCTCGTCGCTCTCGGACAGGTTGACCAGGATCTCGTAGTCGTTCAACGAGAGAGAGTATTCCTGCAGTTCGCGATCGAGCCGATGGAGCAGCAGCTTGTGCACGGCCAGATGCGTACGCCAGGCACGCTGTTCGGCAGGGGAAAGCCAGCGAGGCGCGCTCATGATCTCCAATCTAGCGCACGTAGAGTAATCCATTATGGCGGAGAAGTCGGCGGAAAGCCTGGGCACCGTCCTGGTGGCCGGTGCGGCGAACCTGGCCATCGCCCTGGCCAAGCTCGTCGCGGGCCTCGTCGGCGGCTCCGCGGCCATGCTGTCGGAGGCGGCCCACTCGGCCGCCGACACCGTGACCGAGCTGCTGCTGCTGGTGGCGGTGCGCCGCTCGGGCCGGCCGGCGGACCGCCGGCATCCCTTCGGTCACGGCAAGTCAGGCTTCTTCTGGGCCATGATGGCGGCCGTGGCGACGCTGGTGGGCGGGGCCGGGTTCTCCGTCACCCACGGGCTGCACGAGATCAGTCACGGCGAGGAGCTGTCGAACCTCACCCCGTCCTACATCGTGCTGGCCGTGTCCTTCGTCATCGAGGGCATCTCGTTCACCAAGGCGCTCACGCAGCTGCGCGGCGAGGCCGACAGGCACCGCATCGGGCCGCTCCGCCTGGTGCGGATCACGTCCGACACCGCGCTGAAGGCCGTGCTGTTCGAGGACGCGGCGGCCCTGGCCGGGCTGCTGATCGCGGCCGCCGGGCTGCTCGGCTCGCAGCTCACCGGCTCGGCTCTGTGGGACGGCGCCGCCTCGGTCGCGATCGGGCTGCTCCTGCTGGTCGTCGCGCTCACCCTGATCAGGTCGAACCTGTCGCTGCTCATCGGCCAGGCCGCGCCCCAGCAGGTCGAGGTCGGCATCCGGGCGGTGCTGCTGGCCCAGCCCGAGGTGGAGGACGTGGTGGAGCTGCTCACCATGATGATCGGACCGGGCGAGATCCTGGTCGCCGCGAAGATCGACTTCAGGGACGAGGCGAGCGCGGCCGGGGTGGAGATCGCCTGCGAGGAGGTGGACCGGCGGCTGCGGGAGCGCTTCCCCGGCGTCACCCAGGTCTTCCTCGACCCGACCCCCACCGTCCGCCGCCGGTGAGCGCCGCAGGGCGCTCCAGAGCGGTCAGCTGAAGGCCATGACGATGGCGACCCCGACCACGTGCATCAGCACGACCGCGACGATCAAGGACACGAACACGAACTTGGCCGGCCCGTGCTCGAAGGTCTTGCCCTCTTCGAGTGGCTTGCGCTGGGCCATGCGATCGGCGATGCGCTCCTCGACGGACTTGCGGTAGAACATATGCACAAGCTTATCCGGGGATGGCCACCCTCCTGGCGGGGGAGTCCGTGATGACCGCCACCCTGATGTCCGGCCCCGCGCTCCATTCGAGCAGGTGCCGGCCCGTCAGGTCGTCACCGCCCGCGCGCAGCTTGTCCAGCGTCAGCTCGCCGCGCTTGATCAGCGCCTCCTTGCGTGTCCAGTACTTCATCAGCTCGTCGTTGCCGGTGACCAGCCCGCGTTCGCGCGTCGTCAGCACCCGGTCGGCCAGCAGCGCGTCCAGCGGGCCCGGCGGCACGCGCTCGGCGTCCACGCCGACCTTGCCTGGACCGGCCGCCGCGCACACGTAGCCGCGCGTGTGACTGAGGCTGACGCCCAGCTCGGGCGCCTGCTCGATGGACGGTTTGCCGTGTCCTGGCCCGTGTATCTCGCAGTGCTGCAGCAGCGTCAGCTCCCGCGGGTCGGCGTCCAGCGCCGCCGCGGCGCACAGTCGCACGAGGAGGTGGGCGGCGGTGAAGCAGGCGCGGTCGGCCTCGAACCTGAACCGCGCGGCCCGCTCCCGCTCCACCTCGGTGAGCCAGTCGTCAGGAGCGAGCACCTCGTCCGGGTGGCCGCCCATCGCCAAGGGGACGATCGTCAGTCCTTCTTCTCGCCGCCGGCGGTTTTGCCGCCGTCGAGGTTGTACTGGTCCTCGGAGGCCGCGCCGAGCACGGTCACGTCATGGACCTTCCAGGTGCCCTTCTCTTTCACAAGACTGATCTTAAGGTGGGAATCCTTCACGGAGCGGATGGCTTCGGAAGTATTCACCTGCTGATCGACGACGACGATGGCGTGCGCGGTGGCCTCGTCCACGTCCGCGAGGTAGACCTCGCGTACGGTGGCCTGCGAGGTCGCCTTCAGCTTGACGATGACCTGGGCCATCGCGCCGCCGAAGGCCGCGTCGTACGTGCCGAGGAAGTCGCCCGTGGCCTGGGCGGCCAGGGTCGAGCGGGTGGCCTGGAGATTCTGGTAGTCGTAGCTCAGCAGGGCCTTGCTGAACGCGCCCGCCGCGCCCGAGACCTCCAGCCGCAGCGCCCGCTCCGACTCCAGCCGGGCGCTCGCGTCCTGGGCCTGGGCGGCGGAGACCCACTGGAGCACGGCCGTCGCGGCGATCGCGGTCACCAGCATGGCCGCCAGGGCGCCCAGCACCCGGGCACGGGTGAGCGACCAGGATCGCCTCGCACCACCGGAGGCGTCCTCGGTGTCCGCGTCCGCCGAGCGGGGCTCCTCGGCGGGGGGCTCCTTGGCTGGAGGCTCCTCGGTCCGGGCCTGTTCCGTGTCGGCTTGCGCTGGGCGGGCGTCCTCGGCGATGTCCTGTTCGGTCGTCATGTCGACTCCTCACGGCGGCGGGCGGCCCGGCCCACCGCGATCCAGCCCACGATGCCACCACACGCCACGACGGCGAGGAATATCGCGGCAATCAGGGGAGCGGTGTCCTGCGGGGTACGGGAAGGGGTGCTGGTGTCGGCCACCCCGCTGGGCGTCGCGGCGGCCTCCTCGGTCTGCTTCGGAGCCTGCCGGGTCTCCTTCGCCGCGGCCGGCACGGACGAGGACGGCCGCCCGGCCCCCGCCCGCCGATCATCGGCCCTGTCAGCAGCGTCGTCGTCGGGGGCGCGGTCGGGGCAGGTCCGCAGCCGGGGCACGGACGGCGGCCCGACGGGACCGGCGTACTCCTCGGCCGGCGTGGGCCCGCCCGGCACGCTGAAGACGAACGCCGCCTTGCCGTAGACGGTGCCGCCCCGCCGGTCGCTGATGTCGTCGGCCAGGGTGAGCGCGGTCGGGATGAGGCTCAGCAGGTGGTGCACGTTCCGCTCGGTCCTGGCCGAGAACGCCGGCTCGTGCGGCAGCCCGGCCGCCGTCAGCAGGCACGAGAACCCCGGCCTGGACGTCCTGACGGCCTCGTCGAGCTGCGCGAACACGCCGGGCCCCTGGTCGAGGAAGGCGTACAGATCGGTACGGGAGGCGCGCAGCGCGGCCGTCACCGTGGCCAGGTCGCCGATCCCGGCGGCCAGCTCACCGCGTTTGCCCGCGAGCGTGTGGGTCAGCCGGGTGAGCTGCACCGACAGCTCGTCCAGCACCTCGGCGTTGTCGGCCAGCGTGCCGGTCAGGTCGTGGGCGTCGTCGATGATGTTCCTGATCGCCGGGGCACGGCCGTCCAGCGCCACCGCCAGCTCATGGGTGATCGTCTTGGCGTCCTCGGGCGGCACCGCGTTCAGCAGCTTGCCGACCCCCTCGAACAGCTTCTTGTAGTCGAGCGGCACCGACGTCTTGGCCAGCGGGATGGTGTCGCCGGCCGCGAGCGAGGGCCCGGTCACGCCGGCGGCGGGCGGCGAGAGCTCCACGTACGGCTCCCCGATCGCGGACTTGCGCCGCACCTCGGCCGTGCTGCCCTTCGGCAGGCGGATCTCCTTGTCGATGTCGAGCCCCACGACGATCTTGCCGGGCGCGAGCCGGACGTCGCCGATCTTGCCCACCCGCACGCCCAGGTAGGCCACGTCGAACCCGCGGATCAGGCCGGGGGAGGAGACGAACTCCGCCGACACCCGGTACGGCCGCTCGATCGCGTCCAGCCTGATGATCGTGCTGAACGCCCAGATCGTCATGACGACGCCGAGCGCGACGAAGAAGCCCAGGTTCAGGTAGATGCGGTTTCTCATCGCGGCGGCCCCAGGAGCAGGCGGAAGTCCTCGATCCGGTTGGGCAGGGAGGCGCCCGTGTCCCGCTGCGGCAGCAGGACGCCCTTCAGCCAGACGTAGATCAGCACCTGGCCGTTGACCGTGACCGGCGGCGCGTCGATGAACTTCTGCAGCTTGGCCACCAGCGCCCGCAGATCGTCCTTGCCCCGCTGCATCGCCGACGAGATCGCCCCCAGCTCACGCAGCAATGTGCGCAGCCGGGCGGCGTGCCGCGGGTAGACGGTGAGGTTGGCCTGCTTCGCCAGGCTCGTCAGCGCGACGATGGCCTTCTTCACGTGCTTGCGCCCGTGCGCGATGCGCGCGGTGGCCGCCGCCAGGGTGCCCGGCAGCCGGTCGAGCTCGGCGCTGCCCTCGGCGAGGTCGTCGCCGAGCCTGGCCAGCGCGTCGATGCTGGTCCCGAGGTCCCTGCGGGCCGCGCTGTAGGCGTCGGTGACCTCGGCCGTCTGCTTGATCAGCTTGTTGACGTCGTCGCCCTTGCCGGCGAACGCGGTGGAGGCCGCGTCCAGGATGGCGTTCACGTCCTGCGCGCCGAGCGCCTCGATGAGCGGCCCGGCCCGCGCGGTGACCTGCTCGATGTCCGGTTCGACCGACGTGTCGGAGATGGTGGCGCCACTCTTCAGGTACGGCCCCGTGGCCAGGTCCTTGCCCTTGGGCGGGGTGAGCAGGACGTAGTTCTCGCCCAGGATCGAGGTCTTGGCCACGGTGGCCGTGCTGCCCTCCGGCAGGCGGTGCTCGGCCGGGATCGACATCGTCACCCTGGCCCGGTAGCCCTCCAGGCGGATGCCGGTCACCGTGCCCACGCGTACGTCGGAGATCTGCACGCTGTGCCCCGCCACCAGGCTCTGCACGTCGTCGAAGACGGCGTGCAGAGTCAGGTCACCGGTGGTCGCGCCGAGCGTCTGCAGCGAGCACGACGCGGTGACGCCCAGCGCGAGCAGCGTGGCCAGGACGCGGGCCCTCATCGCCGGCCTCCCCGTTCGAAGGGGCAGTTGCTCAGCCCGGACGGCAGGCACGGGACCCGGCCCAGGTTCAGCGACTCGAACAGCGGGGTCAGCCACGCCCTGGTCATCGCGTTGAGCACCACCCGGATCTTCAGCACGTGCTGCTTCCTGTCCCAGGAGTCGACCAGCACGTCGGCGAAGTCGGCCGCGCCCTTGACCGCCTGCGCCATCGACGCGCTGTTGGCCCTGACCGTCAGGACCAGCTCGGCCAGCGTGCCCGCCGCCTGCGGGAGCCGTTCCGAATACTGCTCGATGAGCACGTCGCCGCGCCGCACGAAGTCCGCCATGCCGGAGATGAAGCCGCGCAGCCGCCGCCGCTCCTCCGCCAGGATCGCGCTGGCCTCGGCGAAGGAGTCGATCGCGCCCGTCACCTGCCGCTCGCGCCGGTTGAGGCTGGTGGCCAGCTTGTTCAGGCCTTTGGCCAGGTCGATGAGCTGCTGGTCCTGCTCGGCCAGGGTGCTGGTGAGCTCGGAGGTGTCCGCGATCGCGTTGTTGATCGTCTTGCCGCGCCCCCGTACGCCGTCGGCGAGTTCGCCCGCCACGTCGCCCAGCTTGTCGTCGTCGAGCGCGTCGGTCAGCTTCGTGAACGCGTCGAGCGCGTCGTCGATCTCCACCGGCAGGTCGGTCCGCTCCAGCGGGATGGTCGCGCCGGACTGGATCCGCCGGTCGCCGGGCTTCCACGGGGGATAGAGGACGACGTTCCGCTCGCCCAGCGTGTTCTGGGGCGCGACCACGGCCTTCACCCCGGCGGGCAGCGGCACCGCGCGATCGACGCGCAGCTCGACGCGTACCCGGTCGCCTTCGATGCGGATGCTGTCCACGTAGCCCGCGTCCAGTCCCATCACCTTCACCCGCGCCTCCTCGTACAGGGAGGGCGCCTTGCTGAAGATCGCGACCAGCCGGTACGGCTGCGCCCCCAGCACGGAGCACCCCGACGCCAGGAACACGCCGGTCATCAGGACCGCGAGAAGTCGTCTCATCGATCGGCCTTCCTGTCCTTGGCGATGGCGGCGAGCACCTCAGGGTTGATGGGGCCGAGGCCCGTGGCGATGGCCTCCAGCCACGGGCCCTGGCCGCCCATCGTGGACAGGCCGGAGAACGTCGGCCCGGCCCACGCCAGGAGCGAGTTGAGCTGCTTGCCGCTGCCGCTCAGCCGCGTGGTGATGGCCGCGTTGTCGTCGAGCAACTGCACCAGCGACTTCTCGTGCTCGTTGATCAGCCGCGTGGTGCTCTGCACCAGGTCGCTGCCGTCGCCGAGCAGGACGCGCAGCTCGTTCCTGCGGTTGCGCAGCTCACTGAGCATGATCTCGATGGCGTCGATGAGCCGTCCGAGCTGCCTGTCCTTCTTCTCCAGGATTTTCATGACCTTGGTGCCGTTGTCGAGGAGCCGCTGCAGCTGCGGCTCGCTCTTGCTGATCGTGTCCGACAGGTCGCCGATGTTCTTCAGCAGCCTGGTGATCCGGCCGCGCTTGGAGGTGTCGATCTTGCCGAGCTCGGTGAGCAGGTCGTCCACGGCGTCCGTGTCCAGCCGCTCGACCAGCCGGGTCGCGTCCTTGATGGCGTCGTTGATCAGGGTGGGGACGCCGGTCATCGACAGGGGGATGCGCCGCCGGTCCTCGGGGAGCTGGTCGACGTACGGGGTCCTGCCGCCGTCGGTGAGGCGGACGTAGCGGCCGCCGAGCAGGTTCGACAGGGCGACGTCGGCCCTGGTGCCGCGCCCGAGCCGGACGTCGTCGTCCATCTTCCAGGTGACGACCACGTTGCCCTGCGCGTAGTCGGGACGCACCTCGGTGACCTTGCCGACGCGCACGCCCGCGACCCTGACGTCGTTGCCGGTGCGCAGTCCGCCGGAGTCCACGAAGACGCCGGACATGTAATAGCCGCCCTCCAGCAGGCCCAGGTTGCCGACCAGGAACGTGACGACCAGGAGCGCGGCGAGCGTGCCCATCGACACCAGGCCGACGACGATCTTGTTGCGGTCGCGGAAGGACTTGACCGCCATCATTCGCCCACCATGAGCTTCTGCAGGTCCTTCGTGCTCTGGATCCGCGTGTTGCGCAGCGGCGGCGGCGCCTGCATGGGGTACGGGCAGGGCGCGGCCCCCAGGGCGACGCAGGGGACCGCGGTGATGAAGTAGTGGCCGCGGTTGACGGTGGAGTAGGCGCGGGCGAACAGCGGCTGGAAGGTGCTGACGGTCTTGTCGATCTCGCCCACGTGCCGCCTGATGCCGCCGGTCAGCCCCGACAGGTTGTCGACCAGGGCGCCGAGCTCGCCGGCGTTCTTGCCGAGCACCTCGTTGGCGGTGTGGAACGTGGTGGACAGCTCCACCAGCGACTCGTCGATGAGCTGCCGGTTGTCGGCGAACGCCTCGGAGAGCGTGACGAGGTTGTCCACGAGCTGCTCGATCTGCTTGTCGCGCCTGGCGACCACGCCGGTGACGGTGGCGTAGTCCTTCAGGAGCTGTTCGATGGTCTGCTTGCGCTCGTTGACCGTGGTGGTGATGGCGTTGACGTTGTCGAGCAGCCGCGGGATGTTCCGGTCGTTGCCCTTGAGCGACTTGGCGGCGGCGGTGAGCAGCTGGTTGATCTGGTCGGGGTCCAGGCTGCGGGTCAGCGGGCCGAGGTCGCTGACCAGCTCGCCGATGTCCACGACCGAGGAGGTACGCGCGATGCGCGCCCCCGGCGCCAGCCGGCCGGCCGCGGTGCCGGGCAGCAGGTAGACCACCCGCTGGCCGACGGCGTTGCGCCAGCGGATGGCGGCCTCGGTGTCGGCGGGCAGCCGGACGGCCTCCTGCACCTCCATGGTCACCTCCGCCCGCCCGGCGACGACCTTGATGGCGCTCACCTGGCCGACCGGCGCCCCGGCGATCTTGACCTGATCGCCCTCCGCCAGCCCGGACACGTCGTCGAACATCGCCGTCAGCGGGTAACCGCCGCCCGTGCTGACCCGGGCGATCTGCACGGTGATCAGCGCGATCAGCGACACGGTCAGGCCGATGAACAGCGCGAACCGCACGAACGTCCACCGGCGGCGCACCCGTTCCACGTCAGCGCCTCCCGTCGGTCGGCCCGCAGGCGCCCACGATGAGCTCGCAGATGTCGGTCGCGACGAACGCCTCGACCTGGAGCTGGCGGCTGTTGCCCGGCCCCTGCGCCTCGATCAGCTCGTTGAGCAGGTCCACCAGCCGGTTCAGCCCGCGTACGCCGTCGCCGGCCAGGCCGAGCTGGGCGTAGAGGAGCGCGGCCACCCGCTCGCCGGAGTGCACGCCGGCCCGCAGGTCCTGCCGGTGCGCGGACAGCCCGTGGCCGACCTGGCCGGAGACGGAGGTGACCTCCTGGAGCAGCGCGCGCACCTTGTCGGCCCGCGCCAGCAGGCCGGGGGTGATGACGTTGACGTCGGAGGAGATCGAGACGAGGTCGTCGCCCTTGTCCGACAGCGCCGTGCCCAGCAGGGCGGCGTCGCCCAGGAACTGCCTGGCCCGGCCCCGCTGCCGGTGCGCCACGCCGACGACGGTCCCGGCGTCGCCGATCAGCTCGCGCAAATGCTCGCCCTCCCCGTCGAGGCCCTTGGCCAGGGTGTGCACGATGACCGTGACCTCGCGGGGATCGACGGCGTTCAGGCCGCGGTAGGCGTCGCCGAGGGTGTCGGACAGGTCGAGCGGGTCCTCGGTCGCGGTGATCACGGCTCCGGCGGTCAGGTAGGGGCCGGTGGTCTCGCCCGAGCCGAGCTTGAGGTTGACGTACTTGGGGCCGAACACCGAGGTCGGCTCCACCGAGGCCACGGTCGACTGCGGCACCTTGACGCCGGGCTCGACGTGCATGGTCACCACGGCCTTGCCCTTGGCGTCGAGCGACACGTTCGTCACGTCGCCCACGGTGATGCCGCGGATCTTGACGGGGGAGTTGGTGTCCAGTCCCTGCCCGGCCCGGGCGAACACGGCGTCGATCCTGGTCCCGCGCAGCTCGGTGGCGGCGCGTACGACGTACAGGGTCGCGGCGGCGAGCACCGCGAGCACGGCGAGCGCGATGCCCATCCGGGCGGCGAGGGACAGTTCGAATCGGGCCACCGGCTCACCCCGTCAGCGGTATGTTGCCGCCGCCGCCCCAGAACAGGAACGACAGCAGCAGGTTGAGCAGCACGATCGTGACGATCGACTGGCGGATGGCGCGGCCCGCCGCCACACCCACGCCCACGGGACCGCCCGTGGCGTGGAAGCCGTGGTAGCAGTGGATCACGACGACGGTGAAGGCGAACACGCCGACCTTGGCGACGCTGAACAGGATGTCGCTGACCGGCAGGTACAGGTAGAAGTAGTAGTCGTAGACCCCGGGCGCCAGGCCGAACAGCACCGTGCACATCAGCCGGGTGGCGAAGAAGCTGGCGAACAACGCGATCAGGTAGATCGGCACCAGCGCCAGCAGCGCCGCCACGACGCGGGTGCAGATCAGGTAGGTGAAGGCGTTGATGCCCATCACCTCCAGCGCGTCGATCTCCTCCGAGATCCGCATCGCGCCCAGCTCCGCCGTGAACGACGAGCCCACCTGGGCCGCCAGCGCGGTCGCGGCGATGATCGGGGTGATCTCCCGGACGTTGGCGAAGCTGCCCACCAGGCCCATGAACGACTCCGCGCCGATCGCCTGCAGCCCCTGATAGCCCTGCAGGCCCACGGTCGCGCCCACGACGAACGCCATCGTGAACACCACGAAGATCATGCCGCCGCCGATGACCGTCGCCCCGACGCCCACCACGACGTCGCTCACCTGCCGGACCACGACCTTGGCGTAGCGCAGCCGCAGGACGATGTCGCGGACGGAGTAGAAGAGCACCTTCCACACGAACAGCGGCCAGTCGGCCAGCGTCGCGAACCGCTCGGCGAGGTCCCGCCCCCGGTAGGCGAGCCGCAGGCCGGCCGTCCTCGTGGTCATCAGAGCGACCTCGGCGGGTAGGCCAGGAAGTAGACGGCCGAGATCACGTAGTTGAACGTGAACACCAGCATGAACGTCAGCACGGTCGCCTGGTTGACCGCCCGCCCCACGCCGACCGGGCTGGTCGCGCACGTCATGCCCTTGTAGCAGGCGACCGCGGCCGCGATGAAGCCGAAGATCCACGCCTTGAACAGGGTGACGTACAGGTCGGAGGCCACGACCAGGGACAGCGCGCCGTCGAAGTACGCGCCGGGGGTGACGCCCTGCACCACCACGTTGAAGAAGTAGCCGCCGCTCGCGCCCGCCAGGATGACCAGCGGGCACAGGCAGACCGCGACCGTGCTGGCCGCCCACATGCGCGGGGTGACCAGGCGGTGGATCGGGTTGACCGACATGACCTCCATCGCGCTCAGCTCGTCGCGGATGTTGCGCGCGCCGATGTCGGAGGTCATGGCGCTGCCGCCGGCCCCGGCGATCAGCAGCGCGCTGGCCAGCGGCGCCACCTCGCGGATGAGGCCGACGAAGACCGCGCTGCCGGTGGCGGAGCCGGCGCCGAGCTGCCAGGCCAGCTCGCCCACCTGCAGCGCCACGGTGGCGCCGAGCGGCAGGGAGACGAGCAGGACGGGGACGCTGGTGACGCGGGCCAGGAACCAGCACTGGTCGACGAACTCCCACCACCAGTGCCTGACGTCCCAGCTCCGGCGTAACGCCTCCAGGACGATCACGAACAGGTCACCGACCTGGCCGAGCACCGATCCTGCCCGGCGTCCGACGTATCCGGACAAGGCCATCGGGTGACCACCTCCGCCGCCTACGGATGAGTCAGGCTACTGACGCCTTGTCCAGTAGTCGATGCTTCCGTGGGAATTTGAGGAAAAGGTATGAGACCCAGGTCACTCCTTGTCAGCCAAGTACGAAACGTGATCGGTCCGTTACACCAGGCTGCTCATCCACGCCTCGATCTCGTCGGGGTGGCGCGGCAACCCGGAGGACAGCATGGTGGCGCCGCCGGCGGTGACGACCAGGTCGTCCTCGATCCGGATGCCGATGCCGCGCAGCTCCTCGGGCAGGGTCAGGTCGTCGGGCTGGAAGTACAGGCCCGGCTCCACGGTCAGCACGTGGCCCTCCTCCAGAACGCCGTCCAGGTAGACCTCCGAGCGCGACTTCGCGCAGTCGTGCACGTCCAGGCCGAGCATGTGGCCGCTGCTGCACAACGTGTAGCGCCGGTACAGGCCCGACTCCATCAGCGCGTCCGTGGAGTCCGTCAGCAGTCCCCAGTCGCGCAGCCCGTCGCAGATGACGCGCATGGCCGCCAGGTGGAAGTCGCGGAAGCGGGCGCCCGGCTTGAGCGCGGCGATGGCCGCCGTCTGCGCCTCGTACACCAGCTCGTACGCCTGCCGCTGCACGGAGCCGAACCGCCCCGACAGCGGGAACGTGCGCGTGACGTCGGCCGTGTAGAGCGTGTCCGACTCCACGCCCGCGTCCAGCAGCAGCAGGTCCCCGGCGTGCAGCGCGCCGTCGTTGCGGATCCAGTGCAGGACGCACGCGTGCGACCCGGAGGCCACGATGCTGTCGTAGCCGGCCGCGTTGCCCTCCAGCCGCGCGCGCAGCCCGAACACGCCCTCCAGATACCGCTCGCCCCTCGGGTGCCCGAACGCCTGGGGCAGCGCGCGCACGACGTCCTCGAAGCCGCGCACGGTCGCGTCCACGGCCGACCGCAGCTCGCCGACCTCCCACTCGTCCTTGACCAGCCGCATCTCCGACAGGAACGACTCCAGCTCGGCGTCGCCCGCGCCGCGCGGCACCCGCGCGTCCACGGACGCGTCCACGCCGCGCAGCACCCTGGCCGGGCCGCGCAGCTCCAGGTCGCGGATGTGGGCGCACTCCACCTGGTACAGCTCGGCGGCCTCCGCCAGGTCCGGCCTGGGCCCCGCCCAGAACTCGCCGTAGCGGCGGTCGCGGTAGAACTCCTGGCCCTCCTCGCGGGCGGCGCGCGGCCTGACGTACAGGACGGCCTCGCCGGACGGCTCGATCACCAGGACGTCGTCGGACTCGCCCGCGCCGGTCAGGTATGAGTACGCGCTGTGCGGCCTGAACCGGTAGTCGCTGTCGTTGCTGCGCACCTTGAGCGTGCCCGACGGGACCACGAGCCGCTCACCGGGGAACCGCGCGGCCAGCGCGGCGCGGCGCTTGGCCGCCCAGGGCGCGATCGGCCGCGCCGCCACGTCGGTGCGCCCGGCGCCGGCCCAGCCCGTCCGCATGTACGCGGCCAGCTCATCGGTGATGGGCAGATCATGGCTTCCGGTGTTCAGCGACTCGGTCATCAATCCGTCCCTAAGGGATAATTCGGTTCTCGTACTGGATTTCGTACGGCAAGCAGCCTACGTGACCGCTTGACTCCGGAGCTGCAGGTTGTTTGCCTATACGCACGGCTTGGAACACTGAGGGCAGAGGTGGTGCACATGCTCATCGGGACGATCCTGCGCGGCAAGGGCAGCGACGTGACGACCGTCGCGCCGGGAGCGACAGTGCGGGAGCTGCTTGCCAAGCTCTCCGAGCACAACATCGGCGCCGTCGTCGTATCCAGCGACGGCGCCACGATCGAGGGGATCGTCTCGGAGCGCGACGTCGTGCGCCGCCTGCACGATCGCGGCGCCGAGATCCTGGACGAGCCGGTGTCGGCCATCATGACCACCGAGGTGCGCACGGTCGGACCGGGCGAGAACGTCGACTCGCTGCGGCAGATCATGACCACCCACCGGTTCAGGCACATGCCCGTGGTCGAGCACGGCAGGCTGGTCGGCATCGTCAGCATCGGCGACGTGGTCAAGAGCGCCATCGAGGAGCTGGAGACGGAAAAGGCGTCGCTGGTTGACTACCTCCATCGTTGACAGGAGTGGCACGCTTGGTCCGTGATGTACGGGCCCCCTCCTGAATACCCGCGTGCCACGAGCAGTCCGACGATCATCCTGCTCGTCTCCGGGCTGGCCGCCCTGCTGGGCTTCCTGCTGGGGGTGTTCGTCGGCTTCGGCGCGGGCACGATCCCGGAAGAGCCCACGCCCGCGGTCACGGTGACGGTCGAGGACACCCAGCCCGCGGACCCCGAGCCGACCGGGACCGCGCCCTCTACCGGCTTGCCGCAGAGCACCCCGCCCCCGACAGGATCTACTACCGCACCTCCCACTGGGCCTTCTACTGGGCCATCTACTGGGTCATCTACTGGGGTCCCGCAGAACACCCCGCCGCCCGGCGGCGTGACGAGCACCGGCCCGGCCATCAATCCCGCCTCCCTGCGCACGATGCTCGTCGGGACGGACATCCAGCCGGGCACCTACCGGACCGCCGGCCCGACCCCGGGATTCAGCATGTGCTTCTGGGCCCGGATGCGCGGCACGACGGGCGACGTCATCGCGACCGGCATGCCGACCGGCGCGGCCACCGTCACGATCCAAGCCACGGACAAGGCCTTCCAAACGGGTGGCTGCGCGGAGTGGACCAAGGCGTGACGCTTTGGTGCGTCAAACTCTGGACAACAGAGCAGGAACGCGCAATTCTATCCGGCAACGGAAGGGAGGCGCCCCTGAGCGTGCTGGCGTGAACGCCCTGCGGTTATGGGCCTCGCCACTCCGGCGTCCCTGGCTCGGACGCCAAGCGGAGAGTGCGGAACAGCGCGCATCGCCACAAATCCGAACCCCTTCGTTCGCGAGGAGTGTCCATGCGATTCACCGCACTCATGTCCGCCACCGCTCTGGCCGCCACGGCTATGATCGCCGCCCCGGCCCAGGCCGCCCCCGCCTCTCCATCGACGGTCCAGTCCGCGGCTCTGCCCGCGCCGGTCGCCTGCAACGGCTGCTGGCGGCCCGCGCTGAACACCAGCTGGGAGTGGCAGCTCTCGTCCCTGCCGAAGAAGCCGTTCCTGGCCGTGCAGATGTACGACATCGATGGATTCGCGGCCAAGGACGGCGCGATCGTCAAGTCGCTGAAGGCCGACAAGCCGGGCCGCGGCGTCGTCTGCTACATCAGCGCGGGCACGTTCGAGGACTGGCGTCCCGACGCCGGCAAATTCCCCGCCGACGTGCTCGGCACGCCCCTGGAGGACTGGGAGGGCGAGCGCTGGCTGGACGTCAGGAAGTACACCGGCAAGCTCGGCGAGATCATGAAGGCCCGGCTCGACATGTGAAAGGCCGCCGGGTTCGACGCCGTGGAGCCCGACAACGTGGACGGCTACGCCAATGACAGCGGCTTCCCGCTCAAGGCCGCCGACCAGCTCGCCTACAACGCCTGGTTCGCCAACGAGGCGCTCAAGCGGGGACTGTCGGTCGCGCTCAAGAACGACGTGGAGCAGATCCCGCAGCTTCTGCCGTACTTCGACTTCGCGGTCAACGAGGAGTGCTGGGAGCACAAGGAGTGCACCACCGCCCAGAACGGCGCCTACGGCTACGACCAGTTCGTCAAGGCGGGCAAGGCCGTCTTCCAGGTCGAGTACAACCTGGCGACCTCCGCCTTCTGCGCCAAGTCCAACGCCCAGAACTTCAACTCGCTGAAGAAGAAGTACGAGCTCGACGCCTATCGGGTGCCCTGCCGTGGCGTGTGATCGGACGTCATGAAGATCGTCTTCCTCGGCGCGGGAAGCGTCGAGTTCACCCAGGGCCTGCTGGCCGATCTGGTCGCGTTCCCCGATCTCGGGGAGTTCGAGGTGGCGCTGCACGACATCCACCCCGAGCGGCTGGAGACCGCCGAGGCGGCCGCCCGCGTCATCGCGGGCGGGAGCAAGGTCACCATCTCCGCGCACCTCGACCTGCGGCGGGCGCTCGAAGGGGCCGACTTCGCGATCAACATGATCCAGGTCGGCATGATCGACGCCACCCGCGTCGACTTCGAGGTGCCCGCCCGCTACGGGCTGCGCCAGACGATCGCCGACACCATCGGCGTCGGCGGCATCTTCCGCGCGCTGCGCACGTTCCCCGCCCTGGACCGCATCGGGCGGGCCATGGCCGAGGTGTGCCCCGGCGCGTGGCTGCTCAACTACACCAACCCGATGGCCATGAACGTCTGGTACCTGGCCACGGCCACCCCCGTGCGCAAGGTGGTCGGCCTGTGCCACTCCATCTACTGGACCGCCCACGACCTGGCCGAGCTGGTCGGAGTGCCGTACGAGGAGGTGACCTACCTCGCGGCGGGCGTCAACCACCAGTCGTGGATGCTGCGCTTCGAGTCCGGCGGCGAGGACCTGTACCCGCGGCTGGACGAGGCCATCGCCCGCGATCCGGAGCTGCTGCGGCGGGTACGGGTGGACATGTACCGCAGGCTCGGGTACTACCCGACCGAGACCAGCGAGCACTCGTCCGAATACGTGCCCTGGTACCTGCACGACCAGGCCGAGATCGAGCGCCTGCGGATCCCCGTGGACGCGTACGTCGGAATCAGCGAGGACAACGTGCGCCAGTACGAGGCCACCCGCGCAGCGCTCAAGGCGGGTAAGCCGATCACCGCGGAGGGGACCATGGAATACGCCCCGCAGATCATCCACAGCATCGTCACCGGCACCAGCCGGACCCTCTACGGGAACGTCCAGAACAGGGGCCTGGTCGCGAACCTGCCGGAGGGCTGCGTGGTGGAGGTGCCGTGCGTGGCCGACGCGCTCGGCGTCCGGCCGCTCGCCGTCGGCGACCTGCCCGCGCAGTGCGCGGCGCTCAACCGCTCCTACGTCAACGTCAACGAGCTGACCGTGCGGGCCGTCACCGAGGGCCGTCCCGAGCACGTGCGGCACGCCATGATGGCCGACCCGAACACGGCCGCCACCCTCACCCTGGAGCAGATCGACTCGCTGTGCGAGGCGCTCTTCGTGCTGGCGCAGCGGCACTTCGTGGCCACGATGAGCTTCAGCGGGCTCAAGGGCTGAGGCCCCGTTTGCACTGGTCACGCAGGAGTAGGAGGATGCGCTCAGCCCACCAAGGAGGATGACATGTCGGTGTTGCAGAGCTTCGTGGACAGCGTTCGCAGCGGCGCGATCGAGGTGGTCGACCTGACCGCGCCCCTGTCGTCCGAGACACCGATCCTCCAGCTGCCCGAGCCGTTCGGCAACACGATCCCGTTCCGGCTGGAGGAGATCAGCCGCTACGACGACCGCGGCCCCGCCTGGTACTGGAACGACATCCACACCGGCGAGCACTCCGGAACGCACTTCGACGCGCCCGTCCACTGGGTGACCGGCCGCGACGGCGAGGACGTCTCCCAGGTGCCCGCGCGCAGCCTGATCGCGCCCGCCGTCGTGCTCGACTTCACCGCAGAGGCGGCCAAGGACCCCGACTTCCTCCTCCAGATCGACCACGTCAAGGAGTGGGAGCGCGCCAACGGCCCGCTGCCCGACGGCGGCTGGCTGCTCTACCGGACCGGCTGGGACGCCCGCTCCGCCGACCAGGCCGCGTTCCTGAACGCCGACGAGACCGGCCCGCACACGCCGGGCATCTCGGTGGAGTGCGCCTCCTGGCTGTCCGATGACACCCCGATCATCGGGCTCGGCGTCGAGACCGTCGGCACCGACGCGGGGGCCGCCCACTCCTTCGACCCCGCCTTCCCCTGCCACTCCTTCCTGCTGGGCGCGGGCAAGTACGGCCTCACCCAGCTGCGCAACCTCGACCGCCTGCCGGTGACCGGCGCCGTCGTGGTCGCGCCGCCGCTGCCCATCGTGGGCGGCTCCGGCAGCCCCGTGCGGGTGCTCGCCCTGGTGGAGCGTTGATCGTCGCGGAAGCCGTGGGCCTGGCCCTCGCGGCCCGCGGCGCCGGCACCGCCTTCGGCGTGGTCGGCAGCGGCAACTTCCACGTCACGAACGCCCTCGTCGCGGGCGGCGTGCGCTTCGTCGCCGCCCGCCACGAGAGCGGGGCCGCGACGATGGCCGACGCGTACGCGCGGATGAGCGGGCGCGTGGGGGTCGTCTCGGTGCATCAGGGGCCGGGGCTGACGAACGCGATGACGGGTCTCGCGGAGGCGGCCAAGAGCCGTACGCCGCTGATCGTCCTCGCGGGTGAGGCCACGGACGTGCGCTCCAACTTCTACGTCGACCAGGACGCGCTGGCGGCGGCGGTGGGAGCGGTCCCGATGCGGGTCTCCGACGCGGCGGGGGCCGTGGAGCAGGCCCTGGAGGCGTACCGGGTGGCGGTCGAAGAACGGCGCACGGTGCTGCTGAACCTGCCGCTCGACGTCCAGGCCGCCCCCTTCGGCGGGACCCTCGATCTCCCCGCGCCGCTTCCGGGGGAGCCGCCCGAGGCGGACGCGGGTGAGCTGGCAGAGCTCCTGCGGCTGCTGGAGGAGTCCAGGCGGCCGGTGTTCATCGCCGGGCGCGGCGCGCGGGACGCCAGGGAGGAGCTGACGGAGCTCGCCGGCCTCGCAGGCGCCCTGCTGGCGACCTCGGCGGTGGCCAGGGGGCTGTTCCGCGGCAGCCCGTGGGACCTCGACGTGAGCGGGGGCTTCGCGACCCCGCTGGCCGCCGAGCTGATCCGCGACGCCGACCTGGTCATCGGGTGGGGCTGCGCGCTGAACATGTGGACCACCCGGCACGGGTCGCTGATCTCGCCGGGGACGAAGGTGGTCAAGGTGGACCTCGACCGGTCTGCGGCCGGCGCGGCGTTCGTCCCCGTCGACCTGGGCGTGGCCGGCGACGTGGCCACCGTCGCCCGCTCGCTGACCGCCCACCTCACCGGATCCCCTCCTGGGTCAGCTTTTGGACCGGCTGCCAAGGGTTCGCGGTCGGCTGAGGTGGCGGACCGGATCCAGGCCGAGGGGCGCTGGCGGGCGGTGCCGTACGACGACGTCAGCGGCGGCGGCAGGATCGACCCGAGGACGCTCACCATCGGCCTGGACGACCTCCTGCCCACGGAGCGGATCCTCTCCATCGATTCCGGAAATTTCATGGGATATCCCTCGATGTTCATGGATGTCCCGGACGAGGGCGGGTTCTGCTTCACCCAAGCGTTCCAGGCGATCGGGCTGGGCCTGGCGACGGCGATCGGCGCGGCGCTGGCCCGGCCGGACCGGCTGCCGGTGGCGGCACTCGGCGACGGCGGCGCCCTCATGGGCATCGCCGAGCTGGAGACCGTCGTCCGCCTCGGCCTGCCCATGGTGATCGTGGTCTACGACGACGAGGCGTACGGGGCCGAGGTCCACCATTTCGGGCCGGACGGCCATCCGCTGGAGACGGTCACGTTCCCGCCCGCCGACCTCGCCGCCATCGCCAGGGGCCACGGCCTGGCCGCCGTGACCGTCACCGCGGCGGCCGACCTGACCGGCGTGGCCGAATGGCTCAAGGGACCGCGCGACCGGCCGCTGCTGGTGCACGCCAAGGTCACCCGGGAGCGCGGCTCCTGGTGGCTGGAGGAGGCGTTCAAAGGCCACTGAAATTCACCGAAACCTGCCCGCCGCGCGGCCTGACGCCGGGTCGCGGCGGCGGGGGTCAGAGTTTGCGGTAGACGCGCGCCTCCTCGGCGGCGGCGAGCACGTCGGCGAGCGGGACCCCGGCGCCCGCCGCCACCGCCGCCGCGATCGCGCCCTCCACGAACGGCACGTCCGCCACCACCACCCGTCCCGCCTCCGCCACCAGCCGCGCGGTCAGCACCGAGCTGCCCAGGTCGGGGATGACCACGATCCCGTCCCCTTGGTCGACGGCCCGCAGCGCGCGTTCGATGAGGTCCAGGCTGGTGCCCAGCCCGCCGTCCTCCGTGCCGCCCGCCGCCGCGACCGGCGCCGCGGTGCCGGCGATGGCCCGGATCAGCGCCACGGCCTCATGGGCCAGCCCGGCGCTGTGCGAGACCAGCACCAGCCCCACCATCAGGGGGCCTCCATCACGCGACCACGGCGGCCAGCGCCGCCATGATCAGCGCGGCCGACGCGGCGCCGGGGTCCTCGTGGCCGATGCTGCGCTCGCCCAGATAGCTCGCCCGGCCCTTGCGCGCCTGCATCGGGATCGTGGCCCTGGCCCCCTGCTCGGCCGCCTGCGCCGCCTGCCCGGCCGCCTCCCGCACCCCGGCCCCGTCGCGTACGGCCAGAGCCAGCGCCCGTGAGGCCGGCGCCAGCGCGTCCACCATCGTCTTGTCGCCCAGGGCCGCCTTGCCCAGCCGCTCGACCGCCACGACGCCCTCCTCGAACGCCCCCGCGAACCCGGCCAGCGTCACCGGCGCCTCCTGACCCTCCAGCGTCTTGCCCATCTGGCGGAACACGGATCCGTACAGCGGCCCGGAGGCCCCGCCCACGCGGCGGATCAGCGTCGCGCCCGCCGTGGACAGCACCCGCGCGGGTGAGTCGGGCGGCGCCTCGGCCAGCGTCTTGCAGACCTCGGTGAGGCCGCGGTCGAGGTTCGTGCCGTGGTCGGCGTCGCCGATCGCCGCGTCCAGCCGGGTCAGCCGGTCGCGGTCCGCGCGCACGAGCCGCGCCGCCTCCTCGAACCAGGCCACGAACACGTCCGTCTCCATCAGCGCCCCCAGCGCAGGCCGGGCGTCTCGACCGGCGCGTCCCACAGGCGGGTCAGCGCGTCGTCGAGCAGGCAGATCGTCACGGAGAAGCCCTGCATGTCCAGGCTCGTCACGTAGTTGCCGACGAGCGAGCGCGACACCCGCGCCCCCTTCCCCTTCACGAACGCCGTCACCTCGGCGAAGGCCACGTACAGCTCCATGAGGGGCGTGCCGCCCATGCCGTTCACCATCACCAGCAGGTCGCCGCGCAGCGGCAGGTCGCCGTGGATCGCCTCCATGGCGATCCCGGCCAGCTCACGCGCCGGCGCCAGCGGCACCCGCGCCCGCCCGGGCTCGCCGTGGATGCCGATGCCCAGCTCCACTTCCGTCTCCGGCAGGTCGAACGTCGGCTTGCCCGCGTGCGGCGTCGTGCACGAGGTCAGCGCGATGCCGAACGACCTGCTGCGCTCGTCCACCTCACTCGCCACGGCGGCGACGGCGGCCAGCGGCGCGCCCTCCTCTGCCAGCGCCCCCGCGATCTTCTCCACGAACAGCGTCGCGCCGGTGCCGCGGCGGCCCGCCGTGTAGAGGGAGTCCTGGACGGCCACGTCGTCGTCGATCAGCACGCTCGCCACCTCGACGTCCTCGGTCAGCTCGGCGGCCATCTCGAAGTTCAGCACGTCGCCGGTGTAGTTCTTGACGATGTGCAGGACCCCGGCGCCGCCGTCCACCGCCTTGGTCGCGTCGAGGATCTGGTCGGGCACCGGCGAGGTGAAGATCTCGCCGGGACAGGCCGCGTCGAGCATGCCGTATCCGACGAAACCGGCGTGCAGCGGCTCGTGGCCCGACCCGCCGCCCGAGACCAGCCCGACCTTGCCCGGGCGCGGGCCCTCGGCCCGGTAGACGACCCGGTCGTGGATCCGCAGCGAGGGGTGTGCCGCGGCCATGCCGTTCAGCGCGTCCTCAACGACGGAGTCTGCCGTGTTGATGAGCTTCTTCATGGTCACAAGATCTGCCCGTTTTCACTAAGGCGCAAGCGTCGTAGCGTGGTCGGGGTGGATGTCTTCTACAACCCCTACGATCCCGTGGTCAACGACGACCCGTACCCCGTCTACGCGCGGCTGCGCCGGGAAGCGCCGATCTACCACAACACCGAGCTCGGCTTCTGGGCGCTGTCCCGGCACGCCGACGTCGCGGCCGCGCTGACCGACAGCGCCCTGCTGTCCAGCGACCACGGCCCCGTGCTCGACGCGGGCGCCTTCGGCCCGCAGGCGCGCACGTTCCTGTCGTTCGTGGCGATGGACCCGCCCGAGCACACCCGCATGCGCGCCACGATCTCCCGCGGTTTCACCCCGCGCCGGGTCGCCGCGCTCGAACCCATGATCAGGCAGATCGCCCGCGGATACGTCGAGGAGGCGGTCGAGCGCGGGACCTTCGACTTCGCCCGCGACATCGCCGCCAAGCTGCCGCTCGACGTGATCTCCGAGCTGGTGGGCGTGCCGCCGTCCGAGCGCGCGGGCGTCCGCCGCAGAATGGCGCCCATGCTCGGTGCCGACCCCGGCGGCCAGATCGCCGAAGAGGGCATCAAGTCCGTCATCTCGCTCGCCGACTACTACCGGCAGATCATCACGGAACGCCGGGCCGCGCCGCGCGACGACCTCGTCTCCGTGCTCGTGGCCGACGAGGAGCTGACCGACGAGGACATCGTCGCGTTCCTGTTCCTGCTGATCGGGGCCGGCGCGGAGACCACCACCCATCTGCTTGGCGCCGCCTGGTTCTGGGCGTGGCGCAACCCGGACCAGCGCGCCGCCGCCTTCGGCGGGGCGATCCCGCGGTGGGTGGAGGAGTCGCTGCGCTACGACACCCCCGCCCAGGGCGTCGCCCGCCGCCTCACCCGTGCCACGGAGTGGCACGGCACCCGCGTCCCCGCCGACGCCAAGATGTGGCTGCTGATCGGCTCGGCCAACAGGGACGAGGGCGTCTTCCCCGATCCCGACGCCTACGACCTGGAGCGTGACACCGGCAGGGCCATCAGCTTCGGCGCCGGGCGGCATTTCTGCCTCGGCGGCCCGCTCGCCCGCCTCGAAGCCAGGGTGACGCTGGAGGAGCTGACGAAGGCCGTCGCGCCCGGCTACGACATCGACGCGGCGGGCATCACCAGGACTACGCACGGTAACATACGGGGGATGACCAGGCTCCCGACTACCGTGAAACCTGCCTGAGTAGGCTACCTTCTGGTCATGGCTGAGATCGTGTACCCGCCGGTGATAGCCGCCGCGCGGACCCTCTTTCGCATGCTCGACGTCCGCTTCCATCTGGAGGGGACCGAGCATGTGCCGCGGACCGGTGGAGCGGTGCTGGTGAGCAACCACATCAGCTATCTCGACTTCATCTTCGCCGGGTTCGCCACGCTGCCGTCCAAGCGGCTGGTGCGGTTCATGGCCAAGCAGGACGTGTTCGACCACCGGATCTCCGGGCCGCTGATGCGCGGCATGCACCACATCCCGGTCGACCGGGGCGCGGGTGCGGGCTCCTACGCGACGGCGCTGCGGATGCTGAAGGCGGGAGAGGTCGTCGGCGTGTTCGCGGAGGCGACGATCAGCCGCTCGTTCACGGTCAAGGAGATCAAGAGCGGCGCCATCCGGATGGCGCAGGCGACCAACGTGCCCGTCATCCCGGTGGCGTTGTGGGGCAGCCAGCGGCTCTGGACCAAGGGCCGGCCGAGGAAGCTGACGCAGCGGCACGTGCCGCTCACCATCCTGGTGGGCGAGCCGATCCACCCCAAGCGCGGGGAGAACGTCAACGACCACACGGCCGACCTCTACACCCGCATGTCGGCGCTGCTGGACCGGGCGCAGCGCACCTACCCGGAGGTGCCGCAGGGGGTGTGGTGGCAGCCCGCGCACCTCGGCGGCACGGCCCCGACGCCCGAGGAGGCCGCCGCCATGGACGCGGCCGAGGCCGAGGCGAGGGCGAAGAAGGAAGACTGACCCCTGCCCGCGCCCCGGACCTGCGGGGCGCGGGGGGCAGGTCAGATGGCGGCTTGGTAGCTGCTGGAGCGCATGCCCGCCAGCAGACCGGCGGTCTGCTCCGGGGTGTAGCGGCGGACCGGGTCGTGGTAGAGCAGGCCCTCGATCAGCGGGCGCATCACCCCCGCGCGGCGCGGCGGCGGGTAGGGGCCGCTCCGCGCCATGCCGAGCACCGTCGCGGCGTCCTGCCCCGGGTAGGGCGGCTGGCCCTCGATGGCGCTGTAGAGGGTGGCGCCGAAGGACCACATGTCGGCCTCTTTGCTGGCCGGACCGCCGTGCAGCCGCTCGGGAGCCATGAACGCGGGCGTGCCCCGCAGCCGCCGCGACGTCGTCATCCGGATGTCGCCCTCGGCGGTGGCTATGCCGAAGTCGGTCAGCACCACGCGGTCGCCGGTCAGCATGACGTTGGCGGGTTTCACGTCACGGTGCAGGACCCCGGCCTGGTGCGCGGTGCGCAGCGCGGCGAGCAGATGCTGGCCGATCGCGGCCACCGACTGCGCGGGCAGCGTGCCCACCTGCGAGAGCAACTGGTGCAACGACAACCCGTCGAGGTATTCCATGACGATCCAGAGCTTGCGCCCTTCCTCGATCAGGTCGTGGACGGTCACGATGTTCGGGTGCGTCAGGCCAGCGGCCATCCTGGCCTCACGCAGCACCCGGCGGCGTACCATCTCGGCCTCACCGGCCAAGGTCAGCTCCTTAAGCGCCACCTCACGGTGGAGGAGCTGATCGAACGCCCGCCAGACGACTCCCATACCCCCACGACCGGCCTCCTCGTTCAGGAGGTACCGTCCGCCGATCTCCCGCATACCATCCCCTCAAGCTCGGGGATAATCATGTCACCTCAGCACAGGCTCTAGGGTGCCTAACGTGATCCGGATATGTCGGAAAGTGTAGGTTCGCTGGTCAAGGGCCTAGAAATTCGATCCGACAAAGCGCGCCACACCAGTCCGACGGCTACCAAACATACTCCTGCGGAGCCCGCCAGGACGGCTCCAAGCCCGGCGAACTCGGCCACGACGCCCCCGAGAGCCGCTCCGAGGGGCATGCCACCCATGCCGACGAGCCGATATGCCGAATTGACCCGCCCGAGCAGTTCCGCGGGAATGAGCCGTTGCCTGGCCGAGATCACCAGGACGTTGCCCGCCGCTCCCGTCAGGCCCCACAGCACGGCGGTGGGATAGAGCGTCCAGGGGGAGGGCGCGAGCACGGGCACCAGGAGCAGGAGACTGGAGATGAGCCAGGCGCCCGCGAGCGTCCCGAACTCGCCGAACCGCCCGGCCGCACGGCCCGACAGCAGTGACCCGAGCACCGCTCCGACGGCGAAGGCGGTGGTCATCAGGCCGTACTCGTGCGGCTTCAGGCCGATCGGCGACTCCTCGCCGACGGCCCACAGCACGAGAACGGCGAAGTAGGCGGCGTTGGCGAGGTTGAGCAGGCCCGCCGTGATCGCCAGGCTGCGCAGGATCCGGTGGGCCCAGAGGTAGCGCAGGGCCTCAGCGATGTCCTGCCGCAACGGGCGCCGCGCGGAGGTGACGGGGGTGGCGGGGGTGCCGGCGCGGTCCGGTCCGTACGCGCCGCGCATGCCCAGCAGGAGCAGCCCCGCGAGCCCGTACAGGAGGGCGGGGGCGCCGAAGACGACGGCGGGCAGGACGGCGACGAGCAGGCCGGCCGCCGGAGCGCCCAGGAAGTCGTTGCCGATCATCTGGGCGGTCGAGACGCGCCCGTTCGCCCTGGTGAGGTGCTCTCTGGGCACGGCCGTCGGCAGGATGGACTGCGCAGAGAGGTCGGCGAAGACCTCGCTCACGCTGGCCAGGAGCACGGCCGCGAGCAGCAGCCACAGGTCGAGCAGCCCGAGCCAGGCCAGGACCGCGACGGCGGCGAGGATCACGGTGCGGGCGGCGTTCGCCAGGACCATGATGCGGCGGCGGTCGGCCCGGTCGGCGATCGCGCCCGCGTGCAGCGCGAACAGCAGCCAGGGCGCCGTGGCGGCCGCCCCCACGAGGGACACCAGCGTGGGGGAGCGGGTCATCGACACGGCCAGCAGCGGGGCGCCGACCTTCAGCACGCCGTCCGCCACGTTCGACAGCGCGGTGGAGGACCACAGAAACCCGAACGCCCGCCCAAGACTTGTCACGGCTCACTCCGATAGTGTGTAAGGAAAAGTGTGCATGGATTCCTTTGCAAAGATAGGCTTGCACAAGATGAAGAGCAAGAGCTTTTCCAGCCGTACGCTCGACGCGAACGCCCTCAAGTCCTTCGCCCACCCGCTGCGGCTGCGGATCTACGAGCTGCTGGACGAGCACGGGCCCTCCACGGCCACCAAGCTCGCCGCCCTCGTCGGGCAGAACACCGGCGCGACCAGCTACCACCTCAGGGAGCTGGCCAAGCACGGCATGATCGAGGTCGCGCAGGGGATGGGGCGGGGCAAGGAGAAGTACTGGCGGATCGTGCTGGGCGGCTTCACCTACGGCGACACGCCGCCGGATCCGGAGGCGGCCGGCGCGCTGGAGTTCCTGCTGGACGACCTGGTGCGCCAGCGTGGCGCCGAGCTGACCCGGTGGCGCGCCGAGGCGGCGGGGGCGCCGGAGGAGTGGGTGCAGGCCAGCGGGTTCGGGCGGCGGTCGCTGCGGCTCACGGCGGCGGAGACGGGGGAGATGCGGGACGCGGTGTTCGAGGTGCTGGAGAGATACCGGGGGCTGTCGGACCGCCGGGTGCGGGAGGACGCCGCCGCCGGATCCCAGGACCGGGCGGCCGGGCACGTGGTGGTCCACTTCGACGTCCTGCCGATCGGGGCGGGCGACGGTGAGGAGGGGGAGTAGGCGGCCCCGTGTGCGGCCGGGCCGGTGGGAGCCGGTCAGGGGTGGCGGCGCGATCACATCCTAGGGAAATCCCTAGGTGCCGCCCTGACGCCAGGCCGCCGCCGGAGCCCATAGTCTCCAACCTCACCGGCTCTTTTTGAGCAGCCCTTCACCAGGCGAGGGACTCGACATGGCACGCGGCGGCGACGTGATGGTGACCGGCCCATGGGCCGGGGACCCGCTGGCGGCGTTGTGGAACGCTCCATCCCGTCGCCGGATGCGCGGCGGGACGGTCACGGCGTACTCGCCGTACGGCCTGCGGGCCTCACGGGCGGCCCGCGGGGGCGCGCCCGCGAGCCCAGCCTCATGCCGGCCGCACAGCCGGGCCCATGGCCGGGCCCCATTCCGGGCCCAATTTCCGGGCCCAATTCCGGGCCCAATTTCCGGGCGCGGTGCCGCCGGTGGAGCGGGCACTGCCCGGCGGCACCGCTGCCCTTGTCACGCCGTAGACCGCCCTGAATCGGCGGCGGCCGAAGACCTCCGGGCTCGCCGGACAACGGGCCCGGACGGGCAGCGCCCTCGTCCCATGCTGGAGGGACGGGGGCGCTGCCGCACTCGTCAGACGAGGAGGTTGATCGCCCGTTCGATCAGCCCCTCCGGCGCCGTCTTCGGCGAGCCGGCGTTGAACGGCGGCTGCGGGTCGTACTCGATCGCGAGCTGCACGGCCTGCGCCGTCTCCTCGTCCACCGCCTGGGCCAGCAGGGTGAGCGCCATGTCGATCCCCGCCGACACCCCGGCCGCCGTCACGATCTTGCCGTTGGTGACCACCCGCTCGGTCACCGGCTCGGCCCCGTAGGCGCCCAGGTTGCCCATGAGGGCCCAGTGGGTGGTGGCCTTGGCGCCCTGCAGCAGCCCCGCCGCCCCCAGCAGGAGCGATCCCGAGCACACCGAGGTCGTCCACCGGGAGTGCGTGTCGGCCTGCCGGATCCACTCCAGCAGGGCCTCGTCGCCCAGGGCGTCGAAGGTGCCGAGCCCGCCCGGCACGAGGACCACGTCCGGATCCGGCAGCTCCGCGTACGAGGCCGTGGCGAGCAGCGTGAGCGTCCCCTGATCGTCGGTCACCGGGCCCCGCTCGGGAGCGACGAACGTGACGGTGCAGCCGGGCGCGAAGGCCAGCACGGTGTACGGCCCGACCGCGTCGAGCGCGGTGAAACGCGGATAGAGCGGGATGGCGATGCGCATGCTCAACTCTCCTTGGATTGGAACCGGCGGCGATGATCGCCCGGCGAGATCCGCCAGTGGCGGTGGAAGACGCGATAGAGGGTCTCCGGCGTGCCGAGCCCGCATTCCCTGGCCACCGTGTCCAGCGGGTGCCCGGTGACCTCCAGGAGCCGCCTGGCGGTGTCGGCCCGGCTGCGCTCGACGTACCGGCCGGGTGACAGGCCGGTCTGCTCGGTGAAGACGCGCGAGAAGTGGCGCGCGCTCATCCCCGCGCGGGCGGCGAGCGCGGGGACGCTCAGGTCGGCGGCCGGGTTCGCGTCGATATAGCCCTGCGACTCCCTCAACGGCTCGCTGCGCGGCGTCATGGCCCGCATGGGTGTGCTGAACTGGCTCTGCCCACCCGGCCTGTGCAGGTAGACCACGAGCCCGCGGGCGACATCGCGGGCGAGCGCGTGGCCGTGGTCCCTGGCCACCATCGCGAGCGCGAGGTCCACGCCGGCCAGGACGCCCGCGGAGGTCCAGACGTTCCCGTCCTCGATGTAGAGGGGGTCGGCGTCCACCTCGACGCATGCGTAGCTCTTGCCCAGCTCGTCGGCGGCGAGCCAGTGCGTGGTGACCCGCCGGTGGTCCAGCAGCCCGGCCTCGGCCAGCAGGAACGCGCCGTTGCAGACCGACGCGACGCGCCGGGCGGTCCCGGCCAGCCGGGCGACGGTCTCGACCAGCTCCCGGTCGCGGACCTGCTCGGGCATGGAGAGCCCGCCCGCCACCAGCAGCGTGTCGATCGTCCCCGTGACCTCGCCGAGCGCGGCGGCGCCCACCGTGACGCCGTTGTGCGCCGGCACGGGACCCGCGCGCACGGCGCCCACCTCGACCACGTAGCCGTCCCCGGGCGAGAGCAGGCCCGCCGTCGCGAACACGTCGGCCGGGCCGGCCATGTCGAGGAGCTGGAAGCCGGGGAAGACGACGATCAGGATCCGTCGCTGCATGTCTTCATGCTGTTCGCGGCCGGGTCATGGCGTCAATGACACGGATATTGCACATTACGCCAAAGAGCCCCCGGGGCAGGACCGGGGGCTCTTCGGCGCGAATGGGCGGTGATCAGCCCATGTGCGGGTAACGGTGGTCGGTGGGCGGCACGAACGTCTCCTTGATCGTGCGGGCGTTCACCCAGCGGATCAGGTTGAAGATCGAGCCGGCCTTGTCGTTCGTCCCGGAGGCGCGGGCGCCGCCGAACGGCTGCTGGCCCACGACCGCGCCGGTCGGCTTGTCGTTGACGTAGAAGTTGCCGGCCGCGAAGCGCAGCCGCTCCGACGCCGAGGCGATCGCGTAGCGGTCCTGGGCGATGATCGACCCGGTCAGCGCGTACGGGGCGATGCCCTCCATCTGGTCGAGCACCGAGTCGAAGTCGCGGTCCTCGTAGACGTGCACGCCGAGGATCGGCCCGAAGTACTCCTTGACGAAGATCTCGTCGGCAGGGTCGGCGCATTCGAGGATCGTCGGCTTCACGAAATATCCGGTCGAGTCGTCGTACGAGCCGGTCAGCACGTCGATGTTCGAGGCCGCCCGCGCCCGGTCGATGGCCTCCTTGTGCTTGGCGAAGGCGCGCTCGTCGATCACCGCGCCCATGAACGCCGACAGGTCGCCCGCCACGTCCCCCACGGTCAGCGACTCGGCCACAGAGACGAAGTCGTCACGCATGCGGTTCCAGACCGAGCGCGGCACATACGCCCTGGAGGCGGCCGAGCACTTCTGCCCCTGGTACTCGAATGCGCCCCTGATCAGCGCCGTCGTGAGCACGCCCGGGTCGGCGGACGGGTGCGCCAGCACGAAGTCCTTGCCGCCGGTCTCGCCGACGATGCGCGGGTAGCCGTGGTAGGAGGAGATGTTCGAGCCGACGGCCGCCCACAGGTGCTGGAACGTCGCGGTCGAGCCGGTGAAGTGGATGCCGGCCAGCGCCGGGTGGGAGAGCGCGACCTCGGAGATCGCCTGCCCGTTGCCGGTGACCATGTTGATCACGCCCGGCGGCAGCCCCGCCGCCTCCAGGAGCCGCATCGTGAAGTGCGCGGCGAACTGCTGGGTGGGCGACGGCTTCCAGACGACGACATTCCCCATCAAAGCGGCAGAAGTCGGCAAATTTCCGGCAATGGCGGTGAAGTTGAACGGCGTGATCGCCAGCACGAACCCTTCGAGCGGCCGATACTCCATCCTGTTCCACACGCCCGGCGACGAGACCGGCTGGTCGGCGTACAGCTGACGGGCGTAGGCCACGTTGAAGCGCAGGAAGTCGATCAGCTCGCAGGCGGCGTCGATCTCCGCCTGCTGCGCCGACTTCGACTGCCCCAGCACGGTCGCCGCGTTCAGCGTCGCCCGCCACGGCCCCGACAGCAGGTCCGCCGCCTTCAGGAAGATCGCAGCCCGCTCGTCGAACGACAGCGCCCGCCAGGCGGGAGCCGCCCGCAGCGCACCGGCGACGGCGTCCTGCACGTCCTGGGCCGTAGCGTCGTTGGTACGGCCCAGGACGGAGGCGTGGTTGTGCGGCTGGACCACGTCGATGGGGGAGCCGCCGCCGAGCCGCTGCTCGCCGCCGATGGTCATGGTCAGGTCGATGGACGACCCGGCCAGCTCCTTGATGCGGTTCTCCAGCGCGGCCCGCTCGGAGCTGCCCGGCGCGTAGCCGAAAACGTGCTCGTTCGCGGGAACGGGGACGTTGCTGATGGCATCCATTTACTTACCCCCAAGGGCACGAAGGAAGAAGGCGACGTTGGCCGGGCGCTCCGCGAGGCGGCGCATGAAGTAGCCGTACCAGTCGTCGCCGTAGGGGACGTAGACGCGGACCGTGTGACCGGCCCCGGCCAGGGCCTCCTGCCGGTCGGTCCTGATTCCGTAGAGCATCTGGAACTCGTGGTCGCCGATCCTGCGTCCGAACCGGTCGGCGAGCAGCTCCGTGATGGAGATCATGCGGTCGTCGTGCGTCGCCACCATGGGGTACCCCTTCCCCGCCATGAGGATCCGCAGGCATCGCACGTACGCCTTGTCCACCTCACCCTTGCCCTGGTGCGCGACCGTGGCGGACTCGCGGTAGGCGCCCTTGACCAGGCGCACCCTGGAGCCCTCCGCCGACAGGTCGCGGCAGTCCTCCTCGCTGCGGAACAGGTACGCCTGGACCGCCACCCCCGTCGCCGGGTAGTCCTCGCGCAGCTTGCGCAGGATCGACAGCGTGGAGTCGACGGTGGTGTGGTCCTCCATGTCGAGCGTCACGGTGGAGCCGTTGACCGCCGCGGCGGCGCAGATCTCGCGGGCGTGCTCGAGCGCCATCGCGTCGTCGAGCCGCTGCCCGACGGCCGACAGCTTCACCGAGACCTCCCCGCCCCGCCCGAGCTGCAGCGGCCTGAGCGCCTCCAGCAGCGTGAGATAGGCGTTCGCGGTGTCCTCGGCGGCCCGCGCGTCGCGCGTCTCCTCGCCGAGGTGGTCGACGGTCACGGCGAGGTTCGCGTCGCGCAGCCGTTCGATCGCGTCGCGGGCCTCCTGAACGCTTTCGCCCGCGACGAACCGCTGCACCACGTTCCTGGTGAGCGGGAAGCCTGAGACGGAGCGGCGTACGAGACCGCTCCTGGACGCGGCGAGCAGCAGTTGACCGAGCATGGCTCCAGTTTAGAAACCGCAGCTCAGAGGGGGCCATCGACGCGCGTAACGCCGGGTGTGGCAGGCTGTCATACAAATGCACAACACCGCAGACCTGCAAGAGATCGTCGACGAGATCGCCGCCCGGCTGGGCGCCTCCGCGACGCTGGAGGACCGCTCGTTCCGCCTGCTGGCGTATGGAGCGCAGCACGGCGACATCGACACCGTCCGCCAGGAGTCGATCCTGCGCAGGCGGGCCACGGGCGAGGTGCGCGACTACTTCGAACGCTACGGCATCGCCAGGGCCGCGGGCCCGGTCCGGATCCCCGAGGACGCCGAGCTGAAGGTGCTGGCCAGGATCTGCTGGCCGCTGCGGCACGCCGACGTCACCTACGGCTACCTCTGGCTGCTCGACTCCGGCGAGTTCACCGACGCGGCGCTGCGTGCCGCCGCCCCGCTCGTCGCCAGGGCGGCCGCCGCGCTCGCCCAGGAGGCCAGGAGCAGGCAGGACGCCGGGCGCGGGCTGCTCGCGCTGTTCTCGCCCGACCCGGAGGAGCGCGCGGAGGCCCCCATCGACCTGCCGGGCCCGGTCGCGGCGGTCGCCGTGCGCGAGTCCGACGAGCGGGTGGCCACGCTCTGGACGCTCCCGCGCGGCGTCCTGGCCCGTACGGGCTCACCCGTCGCCCTGCTCGCCCCCGCCCACCTCGCGGGCGAGGTGGCCCAGACCCTCCAGAGCGCGTACGGCACCGCGGCCGGCATCGGCGGGCCCAGGTCCGACCCCGCCGACGCCTGGCAGAGCTGGCGTGAGGCCCGGCAGGCGCTGCGCATCGCCGAGCACTTCCCCCGGCACGCGCCCATCGCCCGGTGGGAGGACCTGGGCGTGCATCGCCTGCTGGCCAGGCTCAGCCAGCAGGACCTGCGCGAGCTGGCCGCCGAGACCGAGGCGCTGGACGCCGAGCTGGCCCAGACCGTGGAGGTCTACCTCGACCGCGGCGGCCACGCCCAGAAGAGCGCCGCCGAGCTCGGCATCCACCGCCAGACGCTCTACTACCGGCTGGGCAAGGCCGAGCGCCTCACGCACAGGGACCTGTCGGACGGCGACGACCGGCTGGCCGTCCACCTGGGGCTCAAGGCGGCCAGATTGCGGGCTCAGGAAGGCCGATAGACCTTCACCCAGTCGACGTACATCGACACCGTGCGCGGCGTCCCGGAGTCGCGGCAGCGCGGCTCGCACACCACGTCGTTCTGCAGCGCCAGGCCCATCTTCCCCGCGTCGGGGACGTGCGCGCCGCGGTAGTCCCACACCTTCCTGCCGTCCAGCCAGAACGTCAGCCGCCCGGGGAGCCAGTCCACCGCCACCGTGTGCCATTGCGTGAAGTCGGCCCGCAGCACCCGCCGGGCCCTGCCCTGCCCGCTGTGCACGAAGATGCCGCCGCCCTTCCGCGCGGGATCGACGATCTCGGCGAAGTCGACCTCGGAGTAGCCGCCTTCCTCGCCCTGCGAGGTCGGCCAGAGCAGCGCCACGGGCGTGTAGCCGGCGCCCGCCTCGGCCTTGAGCCTGACCTCCCACCTGCCGTACTGCTGGGCGAGCCGGGTGGCCACGCCGCCGGACAGGTCCTTGCCGCCGTACATGCCGCCCTTGAGGCGCAGCACGCCGTTCGCGACCGACGCCGCCTTCCCGGTACGGGGATTACGCTCCGCCCGGGGCGAGTGGTAGATCATCCACCTGTTCGTGTTGATCGAGGAGCCGTTGAAGTTCTCCACCAGGACGGGGGCGCCCCAGCCGGCCTTCTGTATGGTCGTCTGCGCGTGTGCGGTCTGGGGGAGGGCGGCGACGCCCATGAGCATCGCCGCCGCCACGATCGAACTACGTTGGGACATGCCGACCATCGAAGCAAAGATTTGCCGTGGTTACAGCCCATCCGCCCCATTCGTCTCATGAGCATGGCGCAGCGCCGGCCGTGGAGCGCCGAGCAGCGAGCGGGTCAGCGCCTCGTGGCCGCGCAGCATCTCCTCCAGGGCGGCCGACAGGTGCGCCGCGGACGGCGTCGTCCCAGTGGGGCCCTCCCGCAGGGACACCAGCACCGCCCGGCGCAGCAGTTCCTTGAAGAACGACGCGGTCATCCCGTCCGTCCTGGCCACCAGCGGCTCCAGGTCGGACTCGGCGACCGACGCGGCGCCGTACAGGCGAAGGAGCGCCAGCCGGCAGCGCGCGTCCGGCCTCGGCACCTCCACGGCCAGGTCCACCCGGCCAGGACGGTTCGCCAGGGCCTCCTCCAGCACCTCGGCCCTGTTCGTGGTGAGCACGAACGTGACGTCGGCGTCCGCCCCGATCCCGTCCATGGCGTCGAACAGGGTGAACAGCAGCGGGCTGCCCTCGTCGGAGAAGCGGCGGTCGTGCGCCACCAGGTCCACGTCCTCCACGACCACGATGGCCGGCTGCAGCCGCCTGGCCAGGGCCGCCGCCTCGGAGATGAACCGCATCGCCGTACCGGCCATGACCAGGACCGTCACCCCCGGCATGCGGCCCATCAGGTAGCGGACCGTGTGCGTCTTGCCGGTCCCGGGCGGGCCGTGCAGCAGCAGCCCGCGCTTGAGGTGCTGGCCGCGGGCCAGCAGCGCTTCGGCGTGCTCGCCGATGCCGGCCACGTGCCGCTCGACCGTCTCCAGCACCCCTTCGGGCAGGATCACCTCGGCGGGGCCGAGCGACGGGCGCGGCAGGAACGTCACCAGGCTGTTGCCCCGGTGCTCCGAGACGCCGAAGGTGAGGATCTGGCCGCGCAGCGCGTCCTTCAGCCGCATCAGCCGCTCGATCTCCTCCCTGGCGGCGGTGGCGCTCTCGCGCGAGGTCGCGATCACCTCCACCCGGCAGCCCTCCCTGCCGTACTCCTCTGCGGGGCCGCGCAAGCCGATCACGACGGGCGCGCCGTCCGGCGCCGTCGTCAGGGCGAGGCCGAACGACACGACCTCCATCGTCTCGTCGGGGCCCACCGACACGGTGGCGTAGTCGACGGCGCCGATGTCGTACTGCTCGACCCGGCCGGCCGTGGTCAGGATGTCGATCGTGTCGTTGTGCTCGCGGCCCTGCCCCGACACGCCGAACCAGTCCGCGCCGCCGCGCGCCTCCAGGTACGCGCCCACCCCCTGATGAAGGCTGGCGAGCTCCCAGTTCCTGAAGCTCTGGGTGACGCAGACGACGCTCTTCAGCTCGCAGGACAGATGACCGGTCACCCGCGACACCAGGACGGGGATCGGCCTGGACTCGTCGATCAGGTTGTACGCCTCGTGGACCAGCTTCTGGAGCGCGTGTGCCAGCGATCGTGCGTCATCGATCTCCATGCGGGCCACCCTGGCACACGGCCGCCGGAAGTGCGCGGACATTTCCGGGCGTTCCCGGACATGACTCCGGCAGGTGGCACAAGCCACCTGCCGGAGTGTTGCTCGCGGGTCAGGCGCAGGCCGCCTCGTAGACCCGTACGAGCTCTTGGCTGACACGCTCCCACGAGTAGCGCGAACGCGCCCTGTCGGCTCCCGCGTAGCCGAGCGCCGTCCGCAGGGTCGGGTCCCACAGCAGTTCGCGGGCCAGCCGAGCGGTACGCGCCGGACGGTCGGGCGGCACCAGCAGGCCGGTGACGCCGTCGATGATGGAGTCGAGGTGCGCGCCCACGGACGAGGCGATCACCGGCACGCCGCAGGCCATGGCCTCCAGCGCGACGATCCCCGTCACGGCCTCGCGCGGCACCGACACCACGGCGTCGGCGCTGCGCATCAGCTTGGGCACCGCTGCCCGCTTCACCTGGCCCAGGAGCGTCACCCGGTCGGAGACGCCGAGCTGTTCGGCCAGGGCACGCAGGCGGCGAGCGTCCCTGTCGCGGTCGAGGTCCTCGGGCTCGGGCCCGCCCGCGATGATGAGCTCGACGTCGCCGAGCCCCTGCAGCGCCCGCACGATGGTGTGCGCGCCGCGGTCTGTGGTCAGCGGCCCGACGTGCACCAGCCGCTTGCGTGTGCCCTTGGTGGCGATGGCGCCGCGGCGCTGGAAGCGCTCGGTGTCGACGCCGTAGGGGACGATGGCGATGTTGCCGCGCGGGACGCCGAGCCGGATCAGCGCCGACTCCTCGTCGCCCGAGCCCGCGATCACCGCGTTGGCGCGGCGGCCGAGCGCCCGCTCCAGCTTCATGTGGGTGGCGTCCGTGGTGTGGAACGTCTGCGTGACCGGCACGCTCAGCCCCTTCGCGCCCGCCACGGCGGCGAGCCCGGAGGTCCACGAATGGGCGTGGATCACGTCGGGCCTGTCCTGGTTCCACCGTTGCATCAGGTGCTGGCCGACATCATTGAGGAACGGCACTACTTCGTCGGCGGCAAGCGCCTTGGCCGGCCCCACGTCGATGTGCTCGAGCGTGACACCCGGGGCCACCCGCGTCTTGGGCTTGCCCTCGGAGCTGTCACGACGGGAGTAAATGGTGACGTGGTGCTCGCGCCCCAGCTCTCGTGCGACGGAGAGGATTCGGTGGCGCTGATTTCCCCCGGCGGAAGCGACGATTGCGATATTCATGGCACACCTCAGCGTGGAAAGCCTTCAAGGTGTGCCTGCGTCTTAGGCACGTCGTGTCTACGTACCGACCATACCCAGATTTGCCGCAATCGCAAACCCCCGCAGATCAGACACCACGGAGAGCGAAAACCACGACCTCGTCCCACACCTGGCCGTCGGAGAAGGAGTGCCGGTCCGCCTCCACCGTCTTGACCACGGTGGCCGGCGCCTGGCCCACGCACCGGCCGAGGACGTCGGCCAGCCGTTCGTCGCCGTAAGGCTCGCCGCGCTCGTTCCTGGAGGAGGTCAGGCCCTCCGAATAGAGCACCAGCGTCTCCCCTGGGGCGACCGTCAGCGTCTCCACCCCGGTCTCCAGCTCGGGGCCGATGCCCAGCGGCACGCCGCCGCCGGTGGCGAAGCGCACGCTGCCGTCCGACTGCAGCAGCGCGGCGGGGTGATGCCCGGCGGACGACAGCTTGATCGTCCGGCCCCGCACGAACCCCGCCACCGCCATCACGAACATCCCCGTGCCCTGCGCGACCAGGGCCTCGTTCACCTTGCGCATCACCAGGTCGGGGTCGGACTCCCAGACGCTCAGCACCCGCAGGCCGCCGCGCACCATCGCGCTGACCGAGGCCGCCTCCTCGCCCTTGCCCGCCGCGCCGCCGAGCACGAACCCCCACCCGCCGGAGACGGGGAAGACGTCGTAGAACTCCGCGCCCACCGACGATCCCGGATGGTAGAAGGCGGCCGCCTCGTAGCCGGGGATGTCGGGCAGGTTGCGCGGGGCGACGCTGGCCGACAGCGCGTCCGCCGCCCGCGAACGGATCTGGAAGCTGCTCTGGGCGCGTACCGCGAGGCCGAGCTGCAGCCCCACCTCCTGCATGACGGCCAGGTCCGCCAGCGCGAACGGCGGCTTGTCGTGCGCCCGCACGAGCGTCAGCACGCCGTCCGACGGGCCGATCGGCACGCTGAGCAGCGACCCGGCCCCCATCGCGGTCAGCAGCGGCCCGTCCGAGCAGAACCCGAGCAGCGTCTCGTCGTCGACCATCTCCTGCACCACGCCGGAGCCGCGCTCCAGCACCTGCGTCACGATCTGGCTGCCGGCCGGGTCGGTGGTCTCGATCCGGCGGACGATCTCGCCGATCGGCTGGTCCTTGGGGCCCACGACGACGGAGCGGTACGGCAGCCCGTCGCGTACGAGGTCGGCGATCACCCAGTCCGCCCACTCGGCCGCCAGCATCCGGGTGGCCCTCGGCAGCGCCACGGGGCGCAGCAGCGCCTCTTCGTCGAGCAGCAGCGTGGCCATCTTGACCAGCAGATCCTGCCGCCTGGCCGAGGCCAGCAGCAGCCCGCCGTCGCTCTGCTCCGGCCGCACGCCGGGCTCGGCCAGCTGCACCTCGGTGGGCAGCGCCACCGCCGCCAGCATCTGCTGCGGCTCGCCCGGCATCGTCAGCCTGGTCAGCGCCACCTGCACCGTGTGCGTCCTGCCCTGGTGCGCCAGCCGCGTCTCGAACGCCGACGACTGGCCGGTCTGCAGCACCGACGTCAGATGCGAGCGGAACGCCGCCCGCCGCGACACGTCCACCAGCAGCGGGAACGACCGGCCGACCAGGTAGCCGTCCGGGCTGCCGAGCATCCGCGAGGTCTCGGGGTTGATCCGCCGGACGACGCCGCCGCCGTCGATCACGATGACCGGCACGGGGAAGGCCCTGAAGACCTGGCGCAGGAGCTTGAGCTCCCGCTGCGCGCCGTCCTTCTTCCCGCTCGTCCGCTTGGGCGCCTTGCGGAGCTCCGTACGGGCTTCGGCCAGCAGTTCCGCGGCGGTGTCGAGCTCGGCGAGCGCCGCGTCGAGGGTGGGCGCCAGGTCGGCGGGATAGGCGGTCCTCGCTTCACGCAACGAGGACACGCGCCCGGCCAGCGCGTCCAGCGCATGTTCGAGGTCCGGCATGGTCATGTACTGACGCTACGCCACTCGGGATATTGGTAGCCATATGGGGTAGAAGCTTGTTGCTATGGAATCGACCGCGATGATCACCCCCGGTCTCGCCCGTGACCTGGCCGTGCTGGGCCGGTTGGGCGAGGACACTTCGACGGAAAGCGTACTGCGCGGGCTGACCACGGCACTGGCCGCGGGCGTGCCCGGCTGCTCGGGAGCCTCGGCGGAACACTGGCGCGACCAGCGGGTGCTGGTCTCCGGCTCGCACAGCGAGCTCATCATGCTCGTCGAAGGCGAACGCGACCTGGGCGAGGGCCCGTCCATCGAGGCCAGGCAGAGCGGCGGCCGGGTCGCCGTGGCCGACGTGCTGTCCGAGGGCCGCTGGCCCCGCTACGACGCGCTGGCCAGCCGATGGGGCGTACGCTCCGCGCTCGTCGTCCCGATCGAGGTGGCGCCCGCCACGCTGCTCGTCGGCCTCTACTCCGTACGTCCTGGAGCCTTCTCGCCGCACGGCGCCCACTCGCTCGCCGACATGCTGACCGAGCAGGTCGGCGTGGCCATGTCGAACATGTGGGAGTTCGAGGAAGTACGCACCGACGCCGCCCAGCTCCAGGAGGCCCTCGCCGGCCGGTCGGTGATCGACCAGGCCAAGGGCATCATCATGCAGACCAGCGGATGCAGCGCGGAGGCGGCCTTCGAGGAGCTGCGCAGGATCTCCCAGCACCATCAGGTCAAGGTGGCGGACCTGGCCAGGCTGCTGGTGGAGGAGCACCAGCGCAAGTCGAAGCGCTGACCTCCCAGTGGGGGTTCGTTGGCCGGCGGGGGCTTATTTTATGGCGGCCAGGGCGTCGTCGAGGGTGTCGTAAAGGGGCAGGCGCTGGGCCAGCCCGGTGATCCACATCACCTTCGACTTCGAGTATTCGACTCCGATCAGGGCGAACTTGGCGCCCGACGCCAGACTCGTCTGCCAGTGGTGGACGATCAGCCCGAGCGCGCGCGAGTCCATGAACGTCACCCCGGCCAGGTCCAGGATGAGGTTGCTGCCCGCCATCGCCAGATAGTCGGCGAACTGCTCGCGGGTCGTGGCGTCGAGCACGCCGTCGACCTTGATCACAGTGATCTCGTCCACGCTCGACGACGTGAGGCTCAGGGCCGCTGCGGGCCCGTCGCCGTTTTCCGGCATTGTCACGGGGCAACCCTACTGTCACCGCGCCAGAGAGGAATACTTCTGGCGTCATGGGGGACACTGGATCCGAAGTCCAGCAGAGGGCTTTCGTCTCGAGTGTAGAGCGAGGTGTGCCTCTGCCTGGGCTTTTCTGCTTTTGGCCGGGCCACCTGCGATCCATATGAGGAGCAGCGATGGCTGTGCAGGAATACGTCCTCGAGGAGATGACCGCAGAAGACCTCCTGGCCGAAATGGTCAGGGAAGAGACTCCGGACAGCCAGAGGGAGCGGCTGCGCGAACGCATCGTGGAGATGCACCGGCCGCTCGCGATGGAGATCGCCAGGCGCTACCGCTATCGCGGCGAACCTTTGGAAGATCTCCTCCAAGCCGCGTATGTTGGCCTGATGAAGGCCGTCAACGGCTTCGACCCGACCCTCGGCCACGCGTTCAGAGGCTATGCGGTCGTCACCATGACCGGCGAGGTCAAGCGCCACTTCCGCGACCGCACCTGGGCGATCCGGGTGCCGCGCCTCTACCAGGAGCGCCGCTCGGAGCTCAACAGGCTCGTCGCCGATCTCAGCCAGGACCTCGGCAGGTCCCCGACGGTGGCCGAGCTCGCCGCCAAGATGAACATCACCGAGGAGGACGTCCTGCTCACGCTCGACGCCTCCGCCGCGTACAGCACGCTGTCGCTCGACGCGCCGCTCGGCACGGACGACGACGCCGCCTCGCTCGGCGACGTCATCCCCGAGGACGACGACACGCTGAGCAACATGGTCGACAGGGAAGCCGTCAAACCGCTCATCGACGCGCTGCCCTCCCGCGAGAAGCACATCCTGTTGCTGCGTTTCTTCGGCAACATGACACAGGCCGAGATCGCCGCAGAGTTCGGCATCTCGCAGATGCACGTCTCGCGTATCCTTCGCAAAGTTCTCGACCAGCTACGCACCGAGCTGGTCGGCTGATAAGGCGGTCGTCGGGTGAACGAGGACGTTGAGCCTCAGTCGGGCTACACGAGCCCGCCACCCGGCGCGCCCGTGAAGAGGCTCGCGTTCCGTCTGCCGGACCTGCCTGAGGTCCGGCAGTTCGCCGAGGACGGGGCCCGCGACGCCGGCATGCCGGACGAGGCCGTCGGCGACTTCGTCATCGCGGTCAACGAGGTGGCCACCAACGCCGTCACGCACGGGGCCGGCCAGGCGGTCCTGCGTACCTGGGTGGTGAACGGGGATCTGATCGTCGAGGTCCACGACGAGGGCGCCTGGAAGCCCGGCCCGAGGCCGGGCGCGGTCGGCGGGATGGGCCTGTGGGTGGCCCGGCTGCTCTCCTCCGACCTGACGCTGCGCGTCGGCAGCGGCGGCAGCACAGTGATCATGCGCTTCCCCGGCAAGGAGTGACCTCCAGCAAGTGAAGAGGGAGGCCGCCGCGGCGACCTCCCTCTCTTGACGTGCCTCGCTCCCGGCGCGGATTTCAGCGCCGGGCACGACCGCCACGCCAATTGCTGTAGCCGGAACGGATGCTGGCCGTGCCGACCCCCGCCTGGTGCAGGGCCAGCAGGGTCAGCCCCAGCAGCGCGAACGTCATGCCGGAGAATCCGCCGGGGATGCGCACGCCTACCAGGTCGAGCAGGAAACCCAGCCCGAAGATGATCGCTGCGACGATTGCGAGCATGTCAGGTCACCTCGATCCTTCATGGTTGAACTGATGGGGGGATTTACTGGACAGGGCGAGCAGGCGCTCCAGGACGCTCCTGTAGTCGCGCAGAGCCAGGCGCAGCTCTTCGGTGTCGGAGGTCTCCGCGTCCTTCCAGCGGTCGCGCAGGGCGCTCGTACGGCTGGTCAGCGTGCTGGTGAGGGATTCCACCACCTCGCTCACGAGCCCGTCGGCCCGCTGGACGGACTCGCTGGGGTCGTCCACGAACGAGGCCTGCAGCTCGCGCCAGCGGCCCTGCACCTCGGCCGGGTCCTGGTCGAACAGGAAGATGTCCTGGGGCGCGGCGTGCGCCGGCACCTCGTCGGCCGCGGCGGGAGTGTGGGCGGGGTCGGGGCGGGAGTCGGCGAGCATGTCGCCGCCGGTCCTGGCGTAGGGGTCTCGGTAGGGGGCGTCGTCGTCCGCGGTGGCCGCGACGGCGCCGGGGACGGCGGCCACGTACTCGTCGTCGTTGCCCTGCCGCTGCGGAAGATCTTCCGCGGACCGCTCGCGCTCGCCAGGGGAGACCTCGCCGTCGAGAACCTCGGTGGGCCGCTCGCTGCGGGCGAACTCGTCGTCGGCGAGGGAGTCGTGGTAACCGGCTTCCCGGTCGTCAACGGGGGACCCGTCGTCGCCGGGCGTGTGGCCAGGTGTGTCACCAGGTGTGTCACCGGTTGTGTCGCCGGGTGTGTCGCCGGGCGTACGGTCGTCGCGCTCATGCGCGGCGAGATCGCTGCGCGGGAACTCGTCGCCTTCCTGGTCCGGCGTCCTGCCCCTCTCGTCCTCCTCCTCGACGTGATCGGCCCGCTGCGACGGCACTTTCAGCTCGTCGCTACTCATATCGTTCACCGTCCCTGCGTGGTCTCGTGCAGCAGCTCTTCGAACAGCGCGCGGTAGTGCACCATGGCCTGCCGGAGCTCCTCCGTGGAGGCTTCCTTCCTGGCCGCCCGCCCGCTGATCTCGTGCGCCGTCCTGTAGTGGTCGAGAGTCGACGAATGCCCCACAGAAAGGTCGGACAGCCGCTGCTCGAAGTCCTCCGTCGGGTAACCCCGCTCGGCCATGACCGCCGTGACCAGCTGGTCGGCCTCGGTCACCGCGAACCCTGGTGCGTCTACGAAGCGCTCCTGCACTTCGGTCCACCGGCTCGCATAGGTGTCACGCGACTCGTCCGTCAGGGGACGGATGTCGAGCTCGGAATGCCGCTGTTCGCGACCGGCGAGCTCCTGCTCCGCCTCTCGCCGGTTGTCGTGCTCGGCGACTATGCGTTCGTACTCGGGGCCGAAACGTTCGCGGAGGTGGTTGCGGCGCTTCTGCTGCTGCATGAGGTAAGCCACTGCGGCCAGCGCCACCACCGCGACCACGACGACGGCCACCCAGATGAAGGTGGTCATGATGTTCGCCTCCGGTCTCTGTGTTGAGACCAGCGACTGCCCTCGAACAGGTAGGTCGAAACCCGGGCGTCAGTAAGCTTCCAGCCCTTTCCTGGCCGCTGCCAGCACGTTTGCGACGTGTGAGCCCTCTGGGGGAGCGGGGATCTCGCTGAACCCCTCCGCGGCGTCGTACCGCACGTCCAGCCCCGCGTCGACCAGCCGCTGCGCCCACCGCATCGCGGTGTTGAGCCGCTCGGCCGCCGGCGGCTTCCCCTGAGCGGCGGCCGACAGGTTGCGCAGATTGGTGGCCGGCCCGGACTGGGCGTGCGCGCGAGTGAGCTTCCAGGGGACGGCGCCGCTGTGGTCGAGCATCGGCTTGGCCAGCCCGGCGGCCCGCTTGGCCTGCAGCACCCCCGACTCGCTGACGCCGAAGTGAGCGGCCAGCTCCTGCACGCTCATACCCGCGGTGACCAGCCTGGCGAGCTCCTTGCGATCAATGGTCGGCCTACGCCCCACAGCCACCTCCGCTCCCGCTCTCCGCGTGCACGCGCACCTCCGATGTGCGCTAAGGTTATGACGTCCCGCCCCGCAGGGGGCGGCCGACACGACCGGGACGTAGCGCAGCTTGGTAGCGCACTTGACTGGGGGTCAAGGGGTCGCAGGTTCAAATCCTGTCGTCCCGACGGTTGGGCAAAGCCCGTCAATTGGAGTGTTCTCCAAGGTGACGGGCTTTCCTCGTTTCCAGCGGTCGATCATCCGCCGCCCTTGATCAACCGGAGCTGGGGACCACTTGGGGACCGCCCGGGCACTGGAGCACGCAGATGCGCACTCAGCGCCGTACCGGCGTCGGTGACCGCGCGCAGGTCCGGATGCAGGTAGCGCTGCGTCGTCGTCAGCGATCCATGCCCGGCGATCTTCCGTAGGACATGCAGCGGCACGCCGGCGTCAGCCATCCAGGTCAGTCCGGTATGCCGCAGGTCGTGACGGCGGAAGTGCTCGTATCCCAGCTCGGTCACGACCTCATCCCAGTGTGTCGCATCGCGCAGTACGGCCGTGCTGATCCGTCCGCCCCTCGGCCCCGTGAACAGCCGCGCCTTGGCCTCACCACCCGCCGCGGCGACGCGACGGGCGACCAGCTCTCGTACCTCACCGATCAGCGGGACCGTCCGGGCTCGCTTGCCTTTCGTGCCCTTGTCGATCAGTCCGCCTGGCCCGGCCGTGGTCTGGCGGCGCACCGTCCACAGCCACGTGTTCAGGTCGATGTCCTCGACACGGACGCCGGACACCTCACCGATTCTGGCCGCGGTACAGCCCGCGAAAATCACCACGTCGCCCCAGCCCCGATACCGGCCCGTTGACCGCTCCACCAGCCTCGCGGCCAGAGCAACCAGCGCTTCCCAGGTCGGCAGCGCCAGCGAGCGCGGATCGTCCAGCTCGTCTTCAGCACGCTGAAATTCGTGCTGCCACCCGCTCACCCGCGCCGGATTGCGGTCGATGATGCCGTCTCGTACGGCCTGCTCCATCACTCGAACAAGCACAGCCAGACTGTTCTTGATCGTGGACCGGCTGCAGTCATCAGCGATCCAGCCATGCACCGCGCGGTCCACCAGCCCATAGGTGATGATCCGGACGGGTAGGTGCCCCAGCGTCGGCAGCACCCGCTTGCGCCACCCCGCCAAGTACGGATCGAACGTCTTGCGCTCCAGACCGCGCAGCGCAAGCGCCATCACCCTGTGGCCGTACTCTTCCAGCGGCGCCGTCAAAAGATCGGGGGAGACACCGCTACGTGCGGCTGTCTCCATGGCATCCAGCCATTCCCGCGCCTGCTCTTCCGTCTCGACCGCCACTGACGTGGAGCGCCGTTTCTGGATCGACGGGTCGATCCAGCGCACCCGTGCCCGGTACGGGGTGCGCCTGTCCGGGCGGTACTCGACATCTGACGACAGCGACACTCCCACTGGGGGGAGTTGCTTGTCGGCCACCGCTCAGGGGCCCTCCGGAGCCGTACGGCGGCTCTCCAGCCACATCCGTACGTCATCGACGCTGTAAAGCGTCGTCCGTTCTGACAAGCGTACGAACGGTGGGCCTTGGACGGGCTCCTGCGTGCGCCAGCGCCGCAACGTTGAAGGATCCACCTTCACGAGCACTGCAAGCTCTTCGGTGGTGTACCACCCGGCTCGCAGCAGATCAGGCCCCGAAACAGTTGACGTTGAGATCATGGAATTCCCTCCTTCGGAGAGGTCGGCGATGTGGCCGCGGCGAGCATGGATTCGCCCGCCGTGTAGCCCTGGCCGGCGAAGCTCCAGTGCGCGAGCACGAGCGTGGATTCCGCCGCCAGCTCGGGATGGGCGTCGAGGAGCTGGGCGCGCCGGTAGTCGGCTCGTTCGTCTCGGATGGCGCCGAGGGTGGTGGAGTAGGCGCGGGATCGGGTGGAGAAGTGGCCGCGGAAGCCGAGCATGTGAGCCCACTTGCGCAGCCGGAGTTCTTGCAGGTCGGGATGCGTGTTCGGGTTGCCGAGCGCCCAGGCGGTGCGGATCAGCCGGGCCGCGTGCATGCTGGCGCCCTGTTCGTGCAGGCGGGAGAGGTCGTGCGGTTGGATGCGGCGATCGAGGGTGCCGGAGGTTTCGGCGCTCTTGGTGGCGTATTTGGCCACGTAGGCGGCTACGGCCTGCTCTGACAGCTGCCGGTCCATCTCCCCGGCGTGGATGGCCTTGACATCGACCTGGCCGCCCCACACGAACGCTTGGGTGGCCTGGCCCAGATCTGGCGCGGTCAGGTGGACGGCGGCGGCGGCCGAGCGGATCGCCCCGTCGAGCAGGTCGAGGGTGGCCCACGCGGGCGGATCGACCACGTCGGCCGCATCCTCTGTCCGGCCGTCCAAGCGGATTACGGCGTGGAAGTGGACAACGCCGCGGGCTTGGTATTCGGCGACCTTGGCGAAGGAGACGCGTACGGCCCTGTTGAACGCTCTGTGGGTCAGGCCTGCGGTGGCGGCCAGGTGGCGGCGCAGGTTGATGGTGAAGCGGCGCCACAGCTCGCCTGCGTGGGCGTTCCACAGCACATGCCCAACGTAGTCGTACCTGTCAGGGTCGAGGGGTTGACCGAGCCGGGAATCGTCGCTCTTGTGGCGTTCGAAGCAGGCAGGGCCGTTGCGGCGCGGGTGGCAGACGCGGCGGACGCCGTCCTTGTCAGGGCCGCGATGCACCGCCCCGAAAGACGGAGCGGTCAGGGTGGCGAACACGCGCGGGTGGGTGCGCACGGTGGCCGGCACGCCCTTCTCGCCGCCGAGCAGCCCGGCACGGATCAGGTGGAAGGTGTCACGCCGGTACAGCTCGGCGCAGGAGGGGCAGCGGGAGGCGCGGCGGTTGCCGCAGCGGATGAGAAGCTGGCCGTGCGGTTCACGGTCGGTGCTGTAGCTGGACAGGACTTCGCCCGAGGCGGCATCGAGAGTGAGGGTTTCCCCGCTCAGCCGGATCGGCTCGGCGCAGCCGTTGAGGCGGTGTACTTGTTCCAGCCAGCGCGACAGATCGGTACCCGAGCGGCGGGCCAGATCACGGATGACCGGCCCGACCAGCTCGGCGAGAGGCGCCGGGGCGTTCACTGCCCGCCGACTCCCGTACCCGCGCAGGCGTTGCAGACGATCTCGTTCTGCGTCGCCTGGCCGAGGACGTCGTACCTCGTCAGGAGGAGCACGCCGAAGCCGTCGCACTCTTCGCACGGGTCGTACATTTTCATCCGGTAACCCTCCTTACCTTGACGACGTGCACGTGGGTGCGGCAGGCGTCGCACTGCTGGTCAGCGGGCAAGCGCTCACCGCAGGCGATCTGACGGCGGGTGCCGTTGGCGTGAACCTCGATCGGGTGGTGACAGGCGGCGCCTACCGCGTCGGTGACCTGCCGAGCCACGCTCCACGGCTGATCAGCGCCATCGGCGTAGACTTCGGTGACCTGCACCCGGTAGCGGCTCACCGCCCGGCCTCCACCTGCCCGGTGCCCTGGCATATGTCGCAGGTCGGGTAGCAGCGGTAGCCGTCCTCATCCCACGTCAGCGGGCTCGCCAGATCGCCCTCACCAGCGCACGCCCGGCACGTGGCTCGACCCGGCCGCGCAATCACCCGGTAGCCTCCGACGTTCCCGTGCCACGGCAGTCACCGCAGCGTCGCCAGCCGCGGCAATTTGCCGGATCCCAGACCGAACACGGAATCCAGCCCTCACCGCAACACCGGCCACAGCGCGGCACGGCGGTGCCGGCACTCATCGGCCGCACCCACGGCAGAACAACGCCGTGTTGTAGTTGACGGTGTGGCAGGTTCGGCACGGCCACGTGCCAGGCGTGTTCGGTGCCAACGGTGGAGGCGTCGGCGCGTTCACAGCCCGGCCACCTCTCCCGCGCGAACGTCCTCGATTCCCAGGCGACCGCTGCCGTGACAGCGGGGGCACTGCCGGACCTCACGCGTGCCGCGGGACCTGCCCGAGCCGCCGCATCGCGTGCAGGGCATGCTGGCGGGCTGATTGTGCTTCATACTGGAATCTCCTTTGCTTGATGACCAGGTGAAGGAGTTGCGCGCCCTGCGGGACGGCGAGAGCGGCCAAGCTGAGCCGTTCCGTGGGCGCGCACCCCTGCTAAAAGTCGATGGCGGCGTTGATCTCGGCGTTAGATGAGTTGCGCTGAACCGCTTCCAGGACGGCGTAACAGCGCTCTTGTTGTGTCCGATTGCCTGTTTTCAGAGCCGTATCAAGCTCGCGTACGGCCGTCTTGATCTTCTCTACCTGAGATCGCCTCACCATATTTCCTGGCTCCTTTCTCGCGATGGCCGATGATTATGCGAAGCTGACCCAAAACGAGTACTCGCAAGTGGGGCAGCCCACCTGAGCGCCATTACGGCTCTTGAACAGCACGCGATAGCGGCCGAAGTTTGTTTCACCGCGGCAGTCAGTGCATGTCACCTTGTCGGGAAGAGGCATGCCGACTTTCCTTCCTACGGCTCTCTATCGGTCGCATTTGGGGCATGAGCCAGACCGGACATACAGCCAGCCGCGGCATATCGAGCACCGGCGCATTTTTGTCGTCGTGCCGACTGCGCCGCTAGCGGAGGAGGTTCTTAGTCGTCGCACAAGGCTTCCTCTCTGGCGTGGAGAGCTGCCATGGCCTCGTGGTATGCCTGCCGGTTGGCCTGCGTCAGGCTGTAGCCCTGCTTTCTCAGTTCGGCCACGCGCTTGTCATAATCCATGGCCTGCTTCTTCCCTTTCTGCCTTTAGTCGGTGTGGTTGTCGATGCCGGTGCCGGTGCAGTCTCGGCACGTCCGGCTTTCGGAGTCGATGCCGGTGCCATTGCAGGTGCAACAGGCATACGACGACAACGGGACGAAGCGCCGGTTTTTCGTCATCTGATCCCCTTCCCTTCTTTTCTCGTGATGTGGCTTTCCATGAGCCGTCCTCCGCTCGGGTGGACGGCCGGATGCAAAGTCACTCACCTGCACTTGAGAAGCCCGCTTCCGCCGCACGTGCGGCAGATCCGCCCTTCGAAGGAGTAGCCTTTGCCCATCTTCCACACCCTGTGTTCGATGCGACCGTCGCCACCGCACTTGGAACATCCCAACGGAGCGACAACACGGTTACTAAACAGCCCCACGATTTATCACCTCACCTTCCTCTTCTGGCCTACGGCGTCTTGCTTGCCGAGACTTTTATCGTTTGCCGCTGCCGTTGCAGCGACCGCACCGGAGATAGACGGCCTTGACTTGAAAGCCGCCCCGCCCGGCGCACCACGTGCATGCCTTCTTGTCCAGGGGACCCTTGCGGTGTTTGCCTGCCATGTTTTCCACCTCCTGATGTGCTGGCACTGAACTTCCTGTTGTGCCGATTCCATCGCAGGTACGGCACAGCCAGAAACGCTGTACTTTCCACGTGATGAACCAGCGTTTTCTGGTCTCCGTGCGCTGGAGGAGTTTGCGGCCCTCGCACGTCTGGCACGCCTGCGCCAACGACGGCGCAGTCGAGCGGCCGGCCATTACAACCGTCCCTGGCCGTCGCACGTGAAGCATGCACGGCGAACCTCGATCACGATCAGGCGGCCTTTCTTGAACGACGATTTCATTTCGCCGATCTTGCCGAAGCCGCGGCAGGTGCGGCACTGTCCACCTCGGGCCATGACGACATCTCCTTTGCTCGGTTCGTGACTGCGTTGACGTACGGGCGATCACCCGTCGTGATGCGGTAGAGAGCAGGGCGGCCTGTCCTCCGGGTCCTCAGGGGCCCAGGACCGCGGAGAAGAAGACGGCCAGGCTGTCGGCGCCGCCCAGGATGCGATCGAAGACGCCATTGACCGACGCAGCGGCAGCCTCAGGCATCTTGAACAGGTAGAAGGCGACGAACGCGATTCCCGCGTAACCGAGCAGGCGGCGAAAGCGCATCAGCACTCACCACCGCTCACCGCGCCGGCGTAGCTCATCAGCGCCTGGTAGTCCTGCCTGTGCTGCTCGGTGATGGCCAGCACCTCGTAGCTGACCGGCCCGAACTCGCGCACCGTCTTGTAGTGGCTGTCACCACTGGCCGCCGAGCCGAACAAGTCGGCCATCTGATCCACCACCGCGCGCCGCTCATCGTCGCTGGTGCCCCGAGCGTGGAGCAGGATCGCCCGGCCGTAGCTGGGCACCGGCACCTTGGGGTTGTCGGCCAGGAACTGCGCCAGAGCGCGCAAGCCCGCGATGAACTCGCAGCGGACCGTCGCATCTGTGGTCATCATGATCTGGTGTCCTTTCGTCCGGACGGGGATGACTGGCTTTCCATGAGCCGCCCACCGGGGAAGCGATGGGCGGCCGGATGCAAGGTCAGTCCTCACCTGGCCGCGATCTAGTAGGTGTAGGTGCCGTTCTCGATGCCGCCCCTGATCTCGTCGAAGTCCTTATCGGTGAGCCGCCGGGTTTCGTCGGCGAACTCGGCCAGTTTCTGTCCCGGCTTCACATCGAAATACTTCTTAAGAGTCGAGACGCCTTTTCTTCCGGTCATTTCAGTTGCCCTTTCTCCTTGGCTTTCGTTCTTTATCGGACGATTTACTCGTGTGAATCCGCGTGCCGGGCCAGGACGGCGGCCAGCTCCGGAGTGACGTTCATGCGCATGCGCAACACATCGGCCGTGATCGGTCGGCCATGCGCGGAGCGGTGCTCACCGGCCAGACGACGCGCGTAGGCCAGCAAGACAGGCGGCGGAGACGGTTGCCCGTCCTCCCGGCTCTCAGCAGGTGGGCGCGTTGCCTGCTCCAGCGCAGGCGTACTCGCTTCCGGCACCAGGTCCGGCGCCTGGCCGAGGCGGTCGATGTCGACATGCGTGACGGCGTGAGCCTCGCTCGCCGGTAGGGTCGGCTCTTCGCACCGCGGGCTCGCCTGCTCGGCAGGCGCAGCCGTGGAGTGGCCGGCACGGCGTTCGATCATCGACATGGCGATCAGGAACGCACCCGCCGGAGTGGCCGCAAGGATCCATCCCCAGCTCGTGCGTGGCGCTTCGGCCAGGTTGGCGGCCAGCGTCAGCACGATCCCGCCCGTCAGCACCAGCGACGGCCACGACAGCAGGCCATGACGACGGCGCCCGGTGCGCTTGTCACGCTGGATCTCCCGCGCGGCCATCACACACACCAGGTCGATACAGACCGCCACCGCCCAGGAGCGCCAGCCGTGCTGGCCGTACGTGGCGGCCAGATGACTGATGTGATCGAACGACCCCACAGCGGCGATCACCGCCAGCACCGTCACCGGCCCCGAATCCGCCACCAGGGCGCGAGCCCGCCCCTTCACGAGCCCGCTCCCTGCTGGCGGCGCACTGCCTCCCAGCGCTGCGCCTGCCGGTAGCTCACGCCGACGCGAGCGGCAGCGTGCTCCTTACCTTCGCCTTGCTCGCGCAGCCATAGATAGTCCTCCAGCTGCTCAGCCGCCTTTGCCGCTCTGGCCTCCCGAGACTTAGCCACGCTCTGCTGCCGACCAGCAGTCATGGAGATCACCTCCCATCAGGCATGCATCAGGTAGGGACATGGCGTGATCAGGGCTCACACCCAGCCCGGGAACGTCGTTGCGAGGCGCGCTAGACGGGCACGTCCTCAAGATCGGGTTCGGTGAACTCCTCGACCTCCGCCGCATCCAGCTCACCCGCGCCCGCCAGCGGCAGGGCAGGGCCGCCCGTCAGCAGCGCCCAGGAAGGAGCCAGCTCCGCGAACTGTTCGGCGGCGGTTTCGGCCTGCTCCTCCAGCACATGCACCGACCGGGCATGATGCCAACGGCTATCGGAGCCGATCACCACAGCCGTACCCGGCCGGTCCGATGAGATCTGCCGAGCAGCCGCCACCGCGCGCCGGTCCATATCGCCCAGGCACATCTTGGCCGTCTCATCGTCGTTGACCATGTGGCAGATCCGGCCGGTCAGCTGCGCCCGCAGCGCAGTCACGCCCTTGCCCAGGTCCGAGCCCACCCGCTGCCCGCACACGAACAGGTAGATGCCGAACGCCCGGCCCAGCTGCGCGACCCGCAACAGACGGGTGGCGACCGCGGCCACCTCTTCCTTCTCGTGGTCCGGATCGGCCATCAAAAACAGCTCGGCCATCTCATCGACCAGCACCACAATCGGCATCGGCCGGACCGCCTCCGGCATGCGGGGATGCCAGATGTTCTTGACCCGGTACTGTCGGCACAGCGCCATCCGGGCCCTGATGATGCCCACCAGATCCGCCAGCAGCCCGGCGCACTCCGCCCGCTCGGTGGCCAGCGCCGACAGCCTGGCCTGGTACGGGGTGAACTCCACCCCGCCCTTCAGATCGAAGCCCACCAGCGCCACCGGCTGCGGCGCCAGCCCCACAATCAAGGCGTTGGCCAGGTTCGACTTACCCGACTGGGTCGCGCCCACGTTCAACCAGTGCGGCACCACCTTGAAATCGATGACGTACCGGCTGCCGTTATCCAGCAGCCCCACCTGCACCCGCAGCAGACCATCCGACATCACCTGAAGCCCGGCGACGGTGTCCAGCGGATCGACCAGCGTCGCCGCCAGCGTCACCCGGCCCGGCTTCCACGACACCAGCCGCACACTGTGCACCCGCCACGCATGCGCCAGCTGATCCAGCACCTCTTCGTAGTCCTCGGGCGTCTGCCCATCGTGCAGGTACGCGGTGAGCTGGAACCCCAGCGCAGTCGGCCGGATCAGGCCCAGCCGCGGCGCCTTCTCCACCTGCACCCGATGCAGCTTGCGGCGCTGCTTCATCATCATCATCGTCATGACCGCACCACCTTCCTGGCCCGCTCCACCGCCTTGCGGAACTCCGCCGCGTTCTGGCCCGAGAAGTACGCCAGCACGTACTGCCGCTCCTTCTCGGTCAGCGAGTCGAGCACCTCACGCATCTCGGCCAGCGACATCCCACCTTCACCCGCCATGGCCTTAGTCGCCCTTCCCCATGTTCCGGAGGGCGTTCTGGAAGCCCTCGTGGTCCCAGCCGCAGAAGTAGGCCATGACGTTCCGCTGCTGTCTGTCCGACAGAGAATCGAAGATCATGGACATTTCGTCGCTGGTCAGCTTGCGTCTCTTCGGCTCGGCCATCACTCGGCCCCCCAGCCCGGGAAGCCCGGCACGCTCCACCGCCACCGGCGCCGACGCTTCGACAGACCGCAGCCCGAAGCCACCGCCCGCCACGTCCCATACACCGTCACAGCCTTGACCGGGAACCCGAGCACCAGCCAGAACGACACCGGCGACACCCGACGCCACGCCCACAGACACACACCCGTGGCCAGCAGGCCCACGCCCGCCCACAGCAGGAAATCACGCATACTAGAGCCGTCTCCTCTCCTCTTGAGAGCGATCGATGGAGACCCCGGAGCGGCCCAAGCCGCCAAGCACACGGCCGTTCCGGGACCAAAAAAGTCAGTCTGTACTCCGCAGAGGGTGCCCCACCTGAGGAACAGCACCCGGTGGGGCGATGTCATGAGGCCAGACGCATTCCGCCATCTCCTCGTGTGCGCCGTGGTGCGCTTCGCAGAAAACCATCCGTTGAACCCTTCGCTCTGAGGACTGCTGCTGCATAACCGAGCGAGGACTTGGCTCCACATCAACCACGAACCGGCCGCCGCCCCCACGGTGGCGCAACCGCGTGATGCTGCCCGCTCGAAGCCCCGAGTCCGCCCGCGCGATCAACTCCACGAGCTGTTCTACGACCTCGGCCGCCAAATCGGCGTCGTCGTCCATCACCCGAACCTGCGGCATCTTCACCACCCTCCGATCGCGCGGTCGTAGCAATTCACCGAGGCGCACACCCAGATGACCCGATTCCGCAACGAGTCGAACTCCTCGACCACGCCATTCACCGCGCCGCAGGCGGCACACGCATAGCTCTCCATCACGCACCCCCGCGAACCGCCTGGTAGTGGCAGTACGCGCACAACCACACGATCTTGTTGCGCCGAGCGTCGAACTGCTCCGCGAGGTTCTGCGTCGAGCCGCACTCGATGCACATCAGCGCCCCCATCAGGCGGCCTTGTCCGACGCCGGACGCACCGCCTCACAGCGGAAGCCCAGCCCCGCGTTACCGCTGTTGATCTGCCAGAAGAAGCAGACCAGCCCAACCGGACGGACCTTGCTCCCCATCACGATCTGCGGGAAGTCCACCGACGGGAACGTCACCATGATCACCGGGTTGCGTCGGTCATCGTTCGGCGTCACCAACAGCGGCAGGGTGTACAGGTCACGCCCCTCCGCATCCTTCTTCACCTCACCCGTTGCCTTGTCCGCGATCTTCGGCTCAGCCTCACCCGCGACCATGAACGCCATGGACGCCGTATCCACCGGAATGTTCCTCACGCGCTACTCCCTTGCTTGAAACTCGCGACCTCTCGCACTCCTTGACCTCTTACTTCAACCATACTGCCTTTCCGATAAGGTAGCAAGGCTGGACGTAGCATGGAGTGGAAGAAGCCGTAGAGCTGGCCTTATCGCCTGTCCGGTAGGGTGGCTAGGTGAGGATCTTCCGTCGCGAGCGAGAGGCAAGGTGAGATCGAATGGCTGGACGGAGCGAATGGACCAGCACGTCACTGCCGTACGTCCGTCCACAAGGAACTGAGCAAGCTGACCCGTGGGCTGAAGAAGCTGCACAGAGTGGTCGGGTCGGCACCCACGTCTTGCGCGAGGTGGCCGAGATCACTCCCCCCGAAGACATCGCCGCGGCGTTGAAGCTCTCTCGGGACGACACCGTCATCGTTCGCCGGCGAGTGGTGCTCCTCGATGATGAGCCCGTAGAGCTTGCCGACTCCTACTACCCAGCGGCCATCGCTGGGGGAACCCGCTTGGCCGATCCACGGAAGGTTCCCGGAGGCGCAACCAAGCTCCTGGCCGATCTCGGCTATCACCCGATACTTGTGGAAGAGGACATCACGGCCCGGCCAGCATCCGACGAAGAGCGGCAGCTTCTACAGATCCCCGACCTTGATTGGGTACTGGTGCTTACGCGGCGATCGATGGCTCAAAACGGCACGCCCGTCGAAGTAATGCAAATGTCCATGGTTGCGCACGGCCGCCATCTGCGGTACTCGCTCGCCCTCTGATAGAGAGAAGGTCATCCCTTGGCTAAGCATGAGGACAAACGTCCCCGCCACTTGCAAATCGCAGCGGACCTCCGAGCGCAGGTCATGTCTGGCGAACTCCCGCGGAACGCACAAATTCCGAGCACCCAGCAATTGGTTGACAAGTACAATGCTGCCAACGCCACTATTCAGCGTGCACTGTCGGTATTGAAAAATGAAGGCTACCTATATGGCGCTCCCGGTGTAGGCGTATTCGTCCGTAGTCGGGAACCGTTTGTCGTTGATGTGGCCACATACTTTGAACCATCGCCGGATTCGTTCACGTACAAGCTCGTCAGTGTCGAGGAGGTTCCTGCCCCCGTCGATGTCGCTGAAGCGTTGAGCATTGTCGCAGGAGAGCCCGTGATCCTAAGACACCGTCTTATGTCTCACGTTGACGAGCCCGTGGAGCTGTCGTGGTCCTACTATCCGGTGCATATCGCGGCTGGCACAGCACTAGCTGAACACAAGAGGATTCGTGGTGGAGCGCCTCGGGTATTGGCGGATCTTGGATATCAGCAGCAGGAGTTCACTGACCAGATCTCTACTCGTCCACCAACTTCGGCCGAAGTGGAAGGATTGCAACTACCGGAAGAGGTGCCAGTAATCCGACAGTTTCGGATTATCTATGCCCGCGACAAGGTTCCCGTCGAAGTATCAATCCTTGTCAAAGGCGCCCATTTGTATGAACTCCGATATGAGCAATCAGCCTCACGCGAGGCATAGAGCGACCCGACGAAGGACTCGCGCCGACGGATCTAGGTCAGGAATAGCCACCTGCCGCTTGGCTACGGTCTGGCGTGTCGGCCGACAAAGCTTCACTGTTAGAAGCCTCGGCAAGCTTCCGGTGCGCCTCGGCGAGGCGATTAACTGCCGAGGCGAGCGCAAGAATGGCGTACATCGTTGCCAGCTCAGGATTATCTTTGCCTATAGCCATCGCACGATCTTCATGGCGACCAGGACTGTGCATCTCGATTGCTCACCGTTCCTCAATCGCAAGGGGCTGACCTTAACGCCTCAACGATGGCACATGGCTTGCCGCTGTCTAGTGCCTGCCGCAACTTCCTGCAACTTCGACCCTGTTACAACTTTCCCTACGGTTTCAAGCCCGCCGCGTCGCGGCGGGCACACCGTGATCACGGCGGAGGGGGTTGCGAGATGTTCCCCGCAGACGAAGATCGGCAATAGCCCGCATGCGGACGCAGGGCTTCCACCGAAACCGGGCGAAAAGCGTCGGAGCTGGGACGGTGTTGCAGCACGGAGGCTCACCTGACCTCCACCAGCTCGGGGGATGACAACCAGGCGGATCAAGCGCCAGCCTGCCCAGTCCATCACCACTGGCCCCGCATTGCACACGCCCACCGCCGCGAAGAACGCCAACTACGCAGCCGGCCCCTGCGCGCTCGCTCGCGGCGGCTGCGGCTCGTTCCGGCCGCGTCCGCCGCGGCGGCGCGCGTGCCGCAAGCGGCACACACAGGTAGTGATAAGCCTGGTACGGCTTGACGCATCGCTCTCCTCCTGGATCTTCACCAACCCAGCGCCACGAGTGAAGGCCACGGCACGCCAACCGAACTGCTCAACACACCCACGACGGAGATGGCGAAAGCCCCACTCATAAGCTCCGGCCAAGGGTGGAGCGGCGAAACAGTGACCAGAGACTGGTGAGAGAAGACCATGGGGCGCTGCCCCATACCCCGGCCCGGACTGCGGAGATCAGGGGGATCACGTGCGCGTCGGGTCGGCTGTTGTGGTGATCTCCTTGCAGGACACCACGAGGGGCACCAGACCAGCCGCACCAGCACAAGCCGCCGACTACCGGCAGGACAACCAGCGCACGAGGAAAATCACCGGGAACATGGACACGCCAACGGCGGCTTGCGCCGGCACGACCGGCCCGGTATGGCTACGCCTGCCCGGCAAGGAGATCACCGCGACGCCACCCCTTCAGTGTGACCAGGGTTAAAGCCACCCCTCAGGGGTGCAGAAGCAAAATCGCGACTAAACCGATCGTACGTGTGACCGCGCCCTCGTGACTAGCTGACGCCATGTCGACACACACGATCTTGACACTATACGGAGAGCGCTTTCCGAAAAGTTTCAAGGTCAACTTGATGCTAGGCGTCGCGAACTTGCGCAGACCTAAAATCTTTTTGGGGGATCGTTGAGTCTTCGGGTAACCTGCTGAGACGCTGTGAACGTTGCGGACCGTAACGGGCTGGGTATGTTGCAGCCATGGCTGATCATGGTGGGACGGTTCCTGGGCCTGGTTACGCGCTACCCGAGATCTTTGATGCTCTCCGCGCCGACCTCATAGCTGCCCGGCAGAAACTTCTCGATGCCAACCAAGAACCGATCATGGAGCTCATTGGAACAGAGGTCGAGCTGACGTTCACCCTTGAGCATTCAGGGAAGGGGAAAGCGGGCGTCAACCTAAAGGTGCTTGGTGTCGGCTTTGAGGCCGGGGGAGAGAAGGGAATCGCCAGGTCAGCCGTCCACCGGCTGAAAGTGACCTTGGGCCCCATCGGCATCGTAGGAGTTGCTGGGGAGGTGGAGTAGCAATGAGCATTTGGAATCCTGTGAACTGGACAGACAAAATTTATGAGCAGCACCTATCGTCGAACGAGATCGACAACCTAGGGCGCGCGCTTGAGGATTGGGCGGACAACCATCCACTTGCCGACCGACCCCTCATTTACATCAACCAATCCGAGTCGGAGTCCGTGGGCCTTAGTCCCCGTGATCTTGCCCATGCGGTGCAAGACGAGAGCTCCCCGCTACACAAACCGGTTCTCCATATCTTCGCGGTCGGCTTGAGCGCATACACGGGCGTGGGCGATCCCCTCGAGCAGGTGGTAGAGACTCTTAGCGAGGATGTTCGCAAGTGGCAAGATGACCATGGCTAGGCTCTTGATCGTAACGCCCAACGATCCTGGGATTCCTCGAGTGTTGGCTACCATCGCACGCAACCTTGTCGGCCAGTGCCCATCGCACCATTCCATGACCACGCTCCATGCATCCGGAGCAACGCGTTCAGCGGTTGACATCGAGCTCTCTTATCACGACTGTGTGATGTACTTCGGTCACGGTCAGTCGTCGTCACTTGGATCGCCAGGCAATCCACTTATTGATCTCAAGAACGAGCATGACGTGCAGAAGATCCTCGTGGCGATAGCCTGTCATGCAGGTGCAGTTCTGGGCGCCCAGCGATTCAGCCGCCACTACTCACCGCCTCGTGCCTTCCTAGGGTTTAACAACTTCCTCGGCCATCCTGTCCGGTCCCCCTCTCGCGCCAACGACGCGTACGTACAGGCGTTGAATGATCTTTTGGCCGGAGCGACGCTCCGGGACGTAGCTCGGAATCTGAATGACAACTTGTTGCAAGCCGCCAAGGACTACCTGATGAATCGCAACAGGTATCGGTTGGCCGGAGGCGACGCGATGATTATCGTTTTGTCATTGCATGCAAGCCTTTTTGCTTTGGTATGCCTGGGCGACACTGGAGCGACTCTGTAGTTATCGCTGTCGGCGGGGCACATCGAGGGCACGCGATTCCATGAAGCGCTACAAATGTTGGCAAGTAGCCAGAGACGCCGCCGCAGGCCAAAGCCGTGCCTGAGTAATTCCAGCAGGTCAGCGCACCTCCAAATTAGATCTCGATGATCTGGCGCAACCGTTCGGGATCAAGCCTTCGCCGTCGTGACGGTCGTGAGCAGACACGCGCACGGTGACGCGGGTGACGAGGCCGGTTCGGCGATCATCATGGAACCCAACCCAAGCGAAAGAACACGATTCACGTACAAGGCTTCCGACCGCCTCTGTCCAGTGCGGGGATCCCGTCATCATGGTGGCGTGCGGCGATTCCCTCGACCTACCCACCTCCAGCTGAGGCGACCGAGTCTCCTTCGTTCCTGGCGTCGACGTGCGGCGCGTGCTGCGGAGTATCGACCACTCAAGCTGCTGCACATCGGCACCGCCTTGGCACTGACCCTTGTGGCAGCCGCCACCGTCGCCGGCGGCCTGCTGACTGGCGCGCTGTTGGCGATCGGCATGCCCAAGAACCTCACGCTCGACACCACGGCCCTGCTGGACCTCGTCAAGATCTCCTTGGCCGTAGTGGGCGGCATCGGTGGAGCTGTCGCCCTCGTCATTGCCTACCGGAGACAGCGCCTAACCGAGGAGGACAACCACCGAGCCCGGCAGGCGGCCCACCGCGAGGACACCAAGCTCTACATAGAACGCTTCGATAAGGCCACAGACAAACTAGGCAGCGACGCCCCCGCAGTCCGCCTGGCTGGCGTTCATGCCCTTGCCGCACTTGCAGATGACTGGCGCGGGGGCCGCCAAATGTGCATCGATGTACTGTGCGCCTACCTGCGCATGCCGCCCGAACCCAGTCCCGCCCAGGACGCGGCCAAATACGCCACCTGGCGGGCCATGAGGGAGGTTCGCGCCACCATTGCTCGCCTTATTGCCGTGCACCTCCGCGCAGGCTCTGCCTCCTGGTGCGGAAGCGATCTGGATTTTACCGGAGTCGTCTTCGACGACGAGGCCGACTTCTCCAACGTCATCATTTCCGGTGGTTCGGTGTCCTTTCGAGGGGCGGTTTTCTCAGGCAGCGAGGTGTCATTCACTGGCGCGATGTTCAGCAACGGCACGACCTTGTTCGACAACGCAGTATTCTCAGGCAGCGAGGTGTCATTCGTCTTTGCAAAGTTCGCGGGGGGTGAGGTGTCTTTCGATGCAGCGGAATTTTCTGGCGGTGAGGTGGATTTTATCGCAGCCGAGTTCACCGGCGGCAGGATGTCATTCAACGGGGCGAAGTTCTCAGGCGGCGAAGTGTCCTTCGACGGGGCGTATTTCATGGACGGCAGGACATTGTTCGACGAGGCAGTGTTCGCTAGCGGGAAGGTGTCGTTCGGCGGGGGGAAATTTTCCGGCAGGGGGGTGTGGTTCAGCAAAGCGGTGTTCTCCGGTGGAGAGATGTCGTTCAGAGGGGCCGAGTTCGTCGGTGGTGAGGCAGCAACCGGCGGCGATGTGGCATTCGACAGGGTGCAGTTCACCGGCGGTGAGATGGTGTTCGACGAGGCGGCGTTCATCGGTGGTGAGATGGTGTTCGACGAGGCGGCGTTCATCGGTGGCGAGGTGCGGTTCAACGCTGTCGCTGATTGGTCTTGCCCGCCCACCGGGTTGCCAGCCAAGGCGCCCGGTCTCCACCTACCAACATCGTCTGCCGTTGCCGCTGACGATTCTCAGACTGTTGCGGGCAACCCCAATTGATGCCGCCGAGTGGTGCACCCTGGAAGTGGTCGAAGATCACCGGTGGTGCCCGGCATGTCAGCGTTTGCAGCAGCAAAGTGCAGCAACCTCGCCGACTGTCATCAACCGCCCATGATCTCCTAAAGCCACTTGGCCACTACGCCGACCGTCAACGACCATCACGCCACGAGTTCACACCGAAGTGCGACCTGCATCACGAGCGCGTACTGCTGCTGGGACATGGTCGCGCAGCTCGGCCGACGTTTTGCTACCGGAACACCGGAGAGTCGACAAAGTGTCGATTGCACACAGCCCACCAACTCTCTCCGCCAGCATCACGCACTAGGACGCTTCGGGTTGCCCCGTTCGGGCAAGGTGCTCCCCACGTGCATTCGCCGCGTCGAGCTCGACTCTCGGCGCCGTGCAGGCTGGCATCCCACTGACGTTCCTCTAAAAGCTCCACTCCCTCAACGTAGCTCTTGCGGCCATCGCCGTCTTATGCAGAACACGAAACAAGGGGGACTTGGACTGATCCTCCCGACAGCTGTGGGGACCAAGTGGAGACCACACGCACTGCACGCAGCCACACAAACAGCACTGGACTGCACACCAGCATGGCCGCCATCTACCTGTTGAGCTGGGGAAAGGGCCTACTCCAACGTTCTGGGGGTCAAGGGGTCGCAGGTTCAAATCCTGTCGTCCCGACGGTCGAAAAAGGCCAGACGATCTGTGAATAACTCCAGGTCGACTGGCCTTTTTGCGTTGAGTGACCAACAGGGCGGATGATCTAGACAGCCCTCAGCTTGGGACCACTTTGGGACCAGCTCGGCGACAGGTGCGCGCTCAAGGCGTTGCCCGCGGCCCTGAGGAGCTCGGCATCCGGGTGCAGATAGCGCTGGGTCGTGGTCAGGGACCCATGCCCGGCGATCTTGCGCAGAACGTGGATCGGGGCACCGGCATCGGCCATCCAGGTCAGGCCGGTGTGGCGTAGATCATGGCGGCGGAGGTGCTCGTAGCCCAGGGCGGCCACGACCTCGTCCCAGTGCGTGGCGTCTCGCAGAACGGCCGTGGTGATGCGGCCGCCCCTGGGGCCGGTGAACAGCCGCGCGGCCGGCTCCTCACCGGTGGCCTCCATCCGTCTCAGGACCAGCTCCCGGACCTCGGCGATGATCGGCACCTTGCGGGCTCGCTTGCCCTTGGTCCCCTTGTCCACGAGGCCGCCAGGGCTCGGCGTGGTCTGCCTGCGCAGGGTCCAGTTCCACGTGCCCGTGTCGATGTCGCCCGCGCGGACCCCGGACACCTCGCCGATACGCGCCGCCGTGCACGCGGCGAAGATCACGACATCGCCCCAGCCCGGGTAGGCGCCGGTCGAGCGCGCCACGAGCGTACGGGCCAGCCGTTCCAGCGCCGCCCAGTCCGGCAACGCCAGCGTTCGCGGGTCGTCCAGCTCGTCTTCGGCCTTCTTGAACTCCCGCTGCCAGCCGGTGACCCTGGCCGGGTTGCGGTCGATGATGCCGTCCCGTAGGGCCTGCTCCATGACCCGGACCAGGATGGCCAGGCTGTTCTTGACCGTGGATCGGGTGCACTCGTCGGCGATCCAGCCGTGGACCGTGCGATCGACCGCGCCGTTGGTGATCATGCGGACGGGGAGGTGCCCCAGGCTGGGTTCGACGCGCTTACGCCACCCGGCCGGGTAGGGGTCGAGGGTTTTGGCCTCCAGGCCGCGGACGGCCAGATGCATGATCTGCCGGCCGTATTCGGCGAGGGTCATGGTCGCGGTGTTGGGATCGACGCCGCCACGTGCGGCGCTCTCCAACTCGGCGACCCATGTCGCGGCGGCTTCCTTGGTGGCCAGGGCCACGGACTTGGATCGCCGTTTGCCCGTGGCTGGATCGAACCATCGCACACGCGTGCGGTAGGGGTTGCTGCCCGCGCGTACTTCGATGTCAGCGGCGAGCGCGATGCCGACGGGGGGTAGTTCGGGCCGCGCCATCAGGCCACCTCGCGGGGGTCGATGCGGTGCTCGGCCAGCCAGTGCTGGAGGTCGTGGGTGCTGTAGAGGGTCAACCGGGCCGTCAGCCGGACGAACGGCGGCCCTTGAGGCGGCTGGGCGGTACGCCAGTGGCGGATGGTTGACGGATCGACTTTGAGAATGGCTGCGACTTCCTCGGTCGTGCGCCAGATGCACTCTGACGCGTCGTTCTTGGGCGAGTTTTCGGGCAGGGTCAAGTCAGCGTTCGATGGCACAGGTCCTTTGCTCCTTGGGGATGCTTGGCGCGAGGTGTTTCGCGCGTCCCGTCGTGTGGCCGCCCTCGTTGTTGTTCGGCGGCGTGCGGGAGATCTCCAGATTAGGAGGCCCGAGCGGCTTAGGGAGGCCCTGAGCAGGCCCTTTGTAGCTGTTCGGCTACCCCCGGGCTCAAGGATCGGGCTGAAAATGACCGTGATGGTGTGATTGGCCGCCGAAAACAGCGACGCGCGTCCTCGGAGGGTGACTGGAGAGATACAAAGGGCCTGCTCAGGGCCTCCTCAACCGGCTTCGGCGGCGTACGCTGCAGGGCCTGCTCGAACGCGCGGCAGCCGTCAGGTGGTCGCGTCGAGGTCATGTGCGGTGGAGCCGCGTCGGCTCCACCTTGTGGGAGGTGAGATGACTGTTCGAACGGCACAAGCCGTCAACCGTCGCCGGGACTACGCCGACGACGTGGTCGCCACTCGATCCGCCGGAATGGATCATCCGGCGATCAGGCGCGGCTCTCTGCCTCAAAGCGATCAGCAAGACCGCACGCTGCTCTCGCGGCGGTTCCACGCCTCTCACGACGTCCTGCGTGCGGACCGTCCGGTGATCGTGCCCTGCTACGACTCAGAAGCAGGATGCATAGATCGGGCCTCGCGTGGAAGCGGCTGTTCACTAGAGCTTGTCGACACCCGAGATGCGAGCAACGGCGCGCGCCGGGACCTCCCGGCTGTGAACCTGCGATTCGGCTCTGTGCAGGGAAGGCACATCAAGATGCTCCCCGAGCAGGGCGTCTTTCCCGTTCAGCGGTCGTCGGAGAGCCGGCACGCGAGGGTCGAGGTCGCCCGCCGACTTCCGCTGCGGGGGTCAGCCGTCATGGCGCCGGGCAGGTGGTGATGGTGGCGAGCGCGGTCGCGCAACCCGTCGGCCCGGCAAGTGCGCCGTCAGACCCTCAAGGACATTCCGTGGAGGGGATCGAGCGACCGGTCTCGGAGCTGGTGTCGGCGGATCGATGGATCCGCTGGACGACGACCGGGGCAGTCCTGGTCCTGGCTGCGATCGCGGCCGTGGTGTCCTTCCGGCACATGCGTGAACTGGCTCTGGCGCATGGGGAGGATGCGCTGGCCGCTGCGCTCATCCCGCTGGCGGTGGATGGAACGATCGTGGCGGCCTCGATGTCGCTGCTGCGGGCCAGCAGGCACGGGTCGCGCGGCGGTCTGCTCCCGTGGGCGTTGCTGATCATCAGCAGTCTCGCCAGCATAGGAGCCAATGTGGCGGTGGCGGAGCCGACGATGATCGCTCGGTTGATCGCCGGGTGGCCGAGTCTGGCGCTCATCGGCGCGTACGAGATGCTGATGTGCCAGGTCCGGCAAACCTCTTCTGACGCCGCCCCTTCGCGTAGCCGCAAGGATGACGGCCGCTGGAACGACGAGACTCGGCCGGTGCCATCACGAGACGAGTCGGCTTCGCGGCAGTCCTTGGAGGGTGAGCGGGCGCTTCAACGCACGGCGTGGGAGTGGGCAAGCACAATGGCGGGCGAGAACGGGGCGCTTCCGACGGGGCAGGTCATTGCCCGGCAGTTCGAGCGTTCGCCGCGATGGGGGCGGCTGGTCAAGAAGGCGGGGCGGGCGGGAGAACTCGGGTGAGCTGGTGCCCGGACGATGTCTTAAACATACCCGCCGTCGTTGACAAGCGGATTATGAGTCGGCTCGATTAGTGCCGCTCGGTGTCACCGCGTGTTGTTTTGTATCGCTGTGGGCGGGATTCTTCCCACCGTCGTGTCCGCCTGTGCCGACGAGTGCCGTGCTGTAACGCAAACACGCGAGCAACCACCGAGCAACCATGTGTTCTTGGCCATTGGCATTATGTGTGATTTGTTCCGCAACTCAGCAAGGCTACAAAGGGAAGGTTTCGGTGATGAGGCTCGAGCTTCGCGGCAGTCTCAGAGGGCATTTGATTTGAGTAGATTGCGGCTTATGCCCTAGTAGGTGCCTCGCCAGGTTGGGGTGGTCTCGTCCGTTATGCGCTTGGTCAGGTTGTTGATCGAAGCGATGTGGATCATGGCTTGGGAGCTGGTGGGCAGGATCTCATAATCGCGAGTTAAACGACGGTATAGCATGAGCCAGCCCAGGCGGCGTTCGACGACCCAGCGGCGTTGACGACATGGAAGCCACGGGTTTCGGCTTTTCTGGAGACGACTTCGACGTCGATGCCTAATGTGGCGCCGTGTTCGATTACGGCGTTCTTGAAGCCGGTGTCGACCCAGGTTTTGGATATCGTCGGGTAGGTGCTTTTGGTTTGGTCGAGTAGCCCTTTGCCGATGACGTTGTCGGATAGGCTTGCGGCGGCGACGGCCACGGCGAGGATGAGGCCGAGCGTGTCGGTGACGATGCCTCGTTTGCGGCCGACGATCTTCTTGGCTGGGTCGGCTCCTTGGCTGGTGAGGGGCACGTTGGTGGAGGTCTTCACGCTCTGCGTATCCATCACGCACGCGGTCGGTTCGGCCTTGCGGCCTTCCTTGACGCGGGCCAGGCCGGTCAGTTCGTAATTGAGCTGTGCGAAGATTCCCTCATCACGCCAGGCCGCATAGTAGGCGTAGACGGTGTTGTACGGCGGGAAATCGTGGGGCACATATTTCCAGGCAATTCCCGTGCGGTTGACATACAGGATCGCGTGGAAGATCTCCCGCAGTTCGACCGAGGCCGGCTGGCCGGTGGGCCGACGATCGAGTCGGGCTTGTCGCCAGGCGGTTAAGGTGGGCTCGATTAATGCCCAGCGGGCATCGGATATGTCGCTGGAGTACGGCTTCCGCTCACTCATGGCAGAAGTTTTACCCGAATCGTGTGATCAGCGGTGGCTCTCGACCGTTAGGGAGTTTCCATCTCATCTCTAGACCAGACCAGACGGAATCCAGGCGACATATGGCAATCAAACAGGCGCTCCGGTGATCGAGTTGGAGCGCATGAATGCTGCGCCTGCCGAAAATTCCATCCGTGCAAGTCAAGCGGCATGTGAGTACTCGTGGAGGACGCCGCCGAGCCGGTCTCGTCGGCGTACGTTCAGGTCGATGATTTTGCTCGGGATCCGTGATCGGATCACGGACGGTGCGTAGCGGAGCTGCTTGGCCCAGGGCTTGGTCGGCGCGGTGCTGGTTGTAGGAGCGTTCGTACTCGCGAAGGGCGTGTCGCAGGTGGTGTTCGTTCCACAGGAGGCAGCGGTCGCGGAGTTCACGGCGGCATGACTGGACCCACCGCTCCACGATGAAGTTCATCCGCGGCATGCGGATGCCGGTGATCACGGTCTTGATGCCGGCCTCGGAGAGAATCTCGTCCATGAGGGCGGGGAACTTCCCATCTCGATCGCGGATCAGATAGCGCGCCCGGCAGCCCGCATCGTCCAGGTCCATCACCAGGTTCTTTATCGTCTGGGTGACCCAGTCGGCGCTCGGGTGCGCGGTGATGCCGAGCACCCGGATGCGCCTGGTGGTGTGCTCGATGACGGCCAGGATGTACTGGCGCTGTCCGTTCAGGGTGATGGTCTCGATGAAATCGCAGGCCAGCAGGGCGTCTGCTTGCGAGCGCAGGAAGTCGGCCCAGATGGTGGACGCCCGCTCGGGCGCTGGATCAAGACCGGTCTGCTTGAGGATTTCCCATACTGTGGACGGTGCGACTTTGATGCCCAGTGTGGTGAGCTCTCCGTGAACCCGCCGGTAGCCCCAGCGGGGGTTCTCCCGGAACAGGCGCAGAATGAGGGCGCGGATGGAGCGGACCGTGGGTGGGCGCCCGGGCCGCTTCGGCCTGCAGGTACGGGCATGGCGCCGTTTCATCAGATCGCGGTGCCAGCGCAGGTCGGTGTTGGGTCGGATGAGGAGCCGTAGCCGGCGTAGAACCTCGCGGGGCAGCGAGGTCAGGAGCGCGGCGAGAAGGCCCGGTCTACGGGTGCGAATCTCACTCTGGTGCCGGCGCCGATTTGGCGTTCAAGGACGGTGTCTGGTGACGCAGGACGAAAATCTCCACGTCCTTGTCCCGATTGCTCATAGGCAGCAATCGCAGTGCAGCGAATGTGTTGGTGACGGTGAGGTAGGCCAGGCGGAGGAGCACGGCCGATCATCATGCCGCACTTGGTTCCATATTCTGGGCGGCCGGAGTTCGCGCCGCCACGCGAAGCCTTCGCAGCGTCGTGACCTGCCCGGATGAAATTTCCGGCAGGCGCAGACTTGCAACTGGCCACCAGCGGTGACCTCAACCCGGCCACCTGCGGCTACTTTTGCACGGCCACGGACACTGGCGGTTGTTAATCCCCCAGGCATGGGCCGACCATCCTGAACGCCGGGCCAAAATTGATATCCCACCCCGCACTTACGCATCGGACCAAACAGCATATCGCGCTGGACGTTGCGCCAGCTGCGGCACAGCGCGCTGCAGCATCTGGCCGAGGCAGGACGGACCGCACCCGAACTGCAGGCCAAGTTTCGCCACCAGAGCCTGGCCAGCCTTGGCCGCTACATCCGCTTGGGCGAGGAAACCTCGGCCCGCATCACCGCCGAACAAGATCCGGCAGCACGCCGGCGCACCCGCTGACAGCCTCGGCTCCACTCGCGAAGTCGGTCCCTGACCAGGGCTAACGACCCTCGAGTGTACTTCCTGACACTTTCGTTGACGTCCGGCCGAGACGTGGTCGCGCGCATCCTGGAGTTCACCGGCGTCACCGATCGCCTCCCGGCGCACGGCACCGTCGAGCAGGCGGTGCAGGCCGCGGTCGCCGCCGCGCCATCCGGCTGAACCCCGGCCGGGGTGGCGCCTCACAGGTCGTTGCCGGCGTAGGAGAGGTTGAAGCTCTTGTTGACCAGCGGGAAGTCCGGCACGATCGTGCCGGACAGGGCGACGGGCAGGGCCGGCCAGTTGAAGAACGACGGATCGACGATCTTCACGCGGGCCAGGGTACCGTCGGCGGCCAGCTGTACGCGGTGGACGATGGTGCCGCGCCAGCCTTCGACGATGCCGACCCCAGAGGAGGCTGCGCGTGATGAGGGCTCGCCTGCCGGCGGGCTTTCGAGCTGTCCGGGAGTGAGGTCGCCGACCAGGCGGGTGATCAGGTCGATGGAGGCGGCGATCTCGTCGGCGCGGATGCCGAAGCGGGCCAGCACGTCCCCGCCCGTACGGGTGGCGGGGGTGAACGGGCCGAGGTCGGTGAAGGGGTGGTCGCGGCGGGCGTCGAGGCCGAGGCCGCTGGCCCGGGCGACGTATCCGAGGACGCCGAGGTCGCGGGCGGCCTGCTCGGAAAGGATGGCGGTGCCGGTGAAGCGGTCGGCCACCACGGTGTGGCCGAGGGCGAGCTGCACGATTTCGGCCACATCGGCGGCGATGGCGGCCAGCCGGTCGGGATCGGGCAGGGCGCGCAATGCGACGCCGCCGAGGGTGACGCCGCCGCGCAGCAGCCGGTGCCCGGTGACCTCGTCATTGATGCGCAGCAACTGCTCGCGCACCCGCCCGGCCTGGGCGTGCAGGACGGCGTGGGCGACGTCGTTGCACAGCGCGCCCAGATCGGTGACGTGGTTGTAGAGGCGTTCGAGTTCCAGCAGCACGGCTCGCCCGCGCTGAACCTCGGGTGGCACGTCGGTGCTGGTGGCCTCCTCGATGGCCAGGCAGTAGGCCAGGGCGTGGCCCACGGTGGTGTCGCCGCTGACCCGCTCCGCCAGCGGCAGCCCATCGACGGGAGAGTGGCCTTCGAAGAGCTTTTCCAGGCCTTTGTGCACGAACCACAGCCGGGCCTTGAGCTTGAGGATGGTTTCACCGACCACGGAGAAGCGGAAATGGCCGGGCTCGATGAGCCCGGCGTGTACGGGGCCGACGGGGATCTCATAGACGCCGGGACCCTCGACGGTGACGAAGGGGTAAGGGCCTTCCGGGTCGCCGAAGGCGGGAGGGGGGCCGGCATCGGCGCGCATCGGGTACCAGCCGCGCGGCCAGTGATGGTGGCGCACCAGCCGGCGCGGCAGCGGGTGATCGGCCGGGGTGATCCCGTACAGGTCGTGCATCTCGCGTTCGAAGCGGCCGGCCGGGAAGGACAGGGCCGCGAGGCTGGGCACCGCGGGGTCGCCAGGGGGCAGGCGCAGGCGCAGTTCGGTGCGCCGGTCCGGGTGGGCCGCGAGGAACAGGTAAGCGACGCCGAAGCCGTGCGCCTCCTGCTGAGCCGACACTAGAGTGAGCCGGTGGCCGCCGGCCATGAGCGTCTGGGCGGCCGAGAGCAGCTCGGAGGGGCCGATGTTGGCGAGGGCGCGGTGTGCTGTGGGGTGGATCATGGGGTCGCTCCGACGATAGCGGCGGCGCCGTGCAGCAGGTCGCCGAGGGGGCCCGTGGTGATCCCCAGGATCGCGCAGGCGGCCAGGGCCACGATCAGTGTCAGTGCGGCGGTCCTGGGCAGCGCAATCGCCTGGGTCACTGGCTGGGTGGCGGGCGGGGGTGAGCCGAGCAGCATACGTCTCCCGTGCCGGCCGACGGCGGCGACGATGATCAGCATGAGCAGCAGGGCCGCCGCGATCGCCCAGCCCAGGCCTGCGGCGAAGCCGGCGCGGACGATGCCGAGCTCGCTGGCGAACAGGCTGAACGGGGGCATGCCGAGCAGGGCCAGCAGGCCGAGCGCGAAGGCGCCGGCCAGCAGCGGTGAGCGGCGGATCAGACCGCGGGCGGCGTCGATGCGGCTGCTGGCGACGGCTTGGTGGATGTGGCCGGCGGACAGGAACAGTGCCGACTTGCCGAGTCCGTGGCCGAGCATGTGCAGCAGGACGGCGGCCAGCGCCAGCCGGGTGCCGATCGCGGCGCCCAGGGCGAGCAGTCCCATGTGCTCGATGCTGGAGTAGGCCAGCAGCCGTTTGTAGTCGCGCTGGGCGAGCAGCAGCGCGGCGGCCACGGCCAGTGAGCCGAGCGCGGCTGCGATCAGCAGGACGCGCATGGTCGCCGGTCCGAGCGCCACGTCAGTGATCAGTTTGATGCGCAAGATGGCGTAGAAAGCCACCGACAGCAGCACGCCGGACATCAGCGCGGAGACCGGGGCGGGTGCTTGGCTGTGCGCGTCGGGCAGCCAGGCGTGCATCGGCGCCAGCCCGGCCTTGGCGCCGAAGCCGAGCACGAGCAGCACGGCCGCGATGCGCATCACGCCCGGGTCGAGGCCGACGGCGTGGCGCGCCAGGGCCGCGCCGTCCAGGGCTTCGGCTGCGGTCAGGCCGGCGTGCAGGGCGGCGTAATGCACGAGCACGATGCCCAGGAAGGCCAGCACGATGCCCGCCGAGCAGATGACGACGTATTTCCAGGCGGCCTCGGTGGCCTGCCTGCTGGGGTGGAATCCGACAAGGAAGGCGGTCAGGATGGTGGTGGCCTCGATGGCCACCCACATCACGCCGAGGTTGGAGGCCAGCACCGCCAGCGCCATGGCGGCGATGAACGCTTGGGTGAGCATCCCGTAGCGCCGGGCCGCGCGGGCGTGCGTGTGGTCCCCGGCCAGGTAGGCGGGGCTGGCCAGCGTCGCCAGCAGCGCGACGGCGCCGATCACGATCAGCATGAACGCACTCAGCGGGTCCACACGCAGCAGGTCCCACGCCGTCACGGCCTGCCTCGTGCCCGAGACGGTGATGGCCGAGACGACGGCCGCGGCCAGCAGGGCGGCGGCGGCCAGGGCGCCGAGCCAGGCGGTGACCTTGTTCCAGCCGAGGACGGCGTAGCCGCACGCCGCCGCAAGGGGCACAAGGACGGGTACGAGCACCATGACGGCCACGGGGAGGGTCAGGGGCAGGGTCATCAGTCGTGCAGCTCCCTGAGTTCGTCCAGATCGGTGCCGCCGAACGCGGCCCGCATCCGGGTGGTCAGGACCTGCAGCACCAGAACGGCCAGCAGCACGTCCAGCGAGACGCCCAGCTCCACCACCAGCGGGACGCCGCTGGTGGTCAGGAACGCCGTCGCGGTGACCGCGTTGTCGATCAGCAGGAAGCCCACCACCTGCGACAACGCCCTCCGGCGGGTGACCAGGACGAAGAAGCCGACCAGCAGCACGGTCAGCGCGACAGGCACGGCCTGGGTGGCGGGGCTGGGGGATAGAGCGATCAGCGGCTGGGAGACCGCGTAGGCGAGCATGGCCAGCACCGCCGCCACCAGCAGCGAGGTGGCCACGTTCACCAGGGGCCGCGTCTCGCGCGCCTCACCGCTGGCGGCCAGCGCGCGCCGCATGAGGGAGGGCAGCAGCCCGGCGCGTAGCGCGCCCACTCCCACGCCGACGGCGACGAGCTCCATCTCGCCCTGGTGCAGGCCAAGTACCACGACCAGGACCGCCAGGGCGAGCCCCTGCAGAGCGAATAAGGCCACGATGGCCGACAGGTCACGTCGCCACAGCACCAGCACCCCGGCCAGCAGGAACGTCCCGCACGCCAGGTCCAGCAGCAGTACATACATCGCATCGCTCATGTCGTTCTCATGCCAGTCCTCATGCGGGGAGCCTCATGTCAGGAAGAAGGACGCGGCCACGGCCAGCAGCGCCATCAGGAACGATCCGGCCAGCAGCTCCGGCACCCTAAACAGGCGCAGCTTGGCCATGAACACCTCGCCGGCCGCGAGCAGCGCGCCCAGCGCCGCGACCTTGACCACCAGGGCGAGGCAGGCCACCAGGAGCGCGAGGGGCCCCAGATCGGCGGTGGCGATGCCCCAGGGCGCGAACAGGCTGGCCAGCAGGCCGAGCAGGACCGACAGCCGGGCCGCCGATGCCCACTCGATGAGGGCCAGATCGGGGCCGGCGTACTCCAGCACCATCGCCTCATGGATCATGGTCAGCTCCAGGTGGGTGGAGGGGTTGTCCACCGGGATGCGGCCGGTCTCGGCGATGGTGACGATGGCCAGCGCGGCGGCGGCCAGCAGGCTCGCCGGCGACAGCACCGCCCACGGGTTGCCGGCGACCGAGGAGACGATCGCGGCCAGGTTCGTCGACCCGGCCCGTACCGACAACGCGAACACCGACACCAAGATGGTCGGCTCGACCAGGGCCAGGATGGTCACCTCACGGCTGGCGCCCATGCCGCCGAACGCGGTCCCGGTGTCCAGGCCGCCCAGCGCCAGCGCCACCGAGCCGAGCGCGAGCAGCGCGACCACGGCGAACAGATCCGAGACGCCGTCCAGCGGCGCGTCCGTGGCCACCAGCGGCACCGCCGCGGCCGCCACCAGCGCCGTGGCGGCCAGCAGCAGCGGCGCTGCCCGGAACACCCAGCCGGTGCCGTGCGGGGTGATGGGCTGCTTGCGGGCCAGCTTGCGCAGATCTCGCCACGGCTGGCCCACCCCGGCTCCGGCCCTGCCCTCCAGCCGGGCGCGGATCTGCCGCATCATCCCGGCCAGCAGCGGCGCGCCGGCCACCACGAGGATCACCTGAATCAGCGCGGTCATCGGATCACCGCCAGCACGATCAGCGCGCCGACCAGCGCGTAGAAGCCGTAGGCCAGGTAGCGGTGCACGCTGCCGTTGGCCAGCGTCCGCGCCGAGCGGCCCAGCACGCCCGCCGCCGCCAGGACCGGCCGGTAGAGGCGGTGTTCGATCCGGTCGGGGATCCGCGCCTGGAACCGCACCCGCTCCACCAGGTAGGCCGACTCCTTGACCGGAGTAACATCCACGTCGCTTTCCGGGGCCAGCACGTCGTCGAAAACTCGCTGCAGCGGCTCGGCGAACGAGGTCGCGGTGTACTCCATCCGCGCCGTCATCGGCCCGGCCCCGCAATCCCACAACCGCGCCCGGCGCCGCGCCCGCCACTGTGCCCGCCGGCTCGCCAGCACTCGCAGTACCGCCAGCACCAGCGCCACGGCAGCCACCAGCGCGACCGCGATCAGCAACGGGGAGATCACCCCCATCACCCCGGTAAGGCGCAGCGTCACCTGACCGGACACCGCGCCCGCTGCCGGGAAGACCTGGCCGACCGCCGTCGCCAGAGCGGGCAGCACCACGGCCGGAGCCAGCGCCAGCACGGCACAACAGACGGCCGACAGCCCCATGCCGCCCAGCATCGTGGCGGGACTCTCCGACGCCTGCGCCGCCTGGCTGCTGCGCGGCCTGGCCAAAAACCCGATGCCGAACGCCTTCACGAAGGTGGCGACCGCCAGGCCCGCCGACAACGCGATCACCCCCACGGCCAGCGGCATCGTTACTGCTCCCGCCACCCCGGAGGCAGGCAGCGCGTGCACGAGGCTCTGCAGCAACAGCCATTCGCTGACGAAGCCGTTGCCGGGAGGCAGCGCTGAGGCGCACAGCGCGCCGACCGCGAACAGCGCGGTGGTGGCCGGCATGCGGGTCCGCAGCCCGCCCAAGGCGTCGAGGTCGCGCAGGCCGGTGGCCCGCAGCACCGAGCCCGCCGCCAGGAACAGCAACGTCTTGAAGCCGGCGTGGTTGACCACGTGCAACAGTGCCGCCGTCAACGCCAACGCGGCCAGCACCGGCGCGTGCGAGACGGCGAAGAACCCGGCCGCGCCCACCCCGACCAGGACCAGGCCCATGTTCTCCGTCGTGGAGTAGCCCAGCAGCCGCTTCAGATCAGAGGCGACCGCGGCCTGCAGGATGCCGTACAGAGCAGAGGCCGCGCCCGCGGCTAGCGTCAACAGCCACCACCACGGCGCCCCGCCGCCCAGCAGATCCAGGCCGACCCTCACGATGCCGTACACACCCATGTTCACCATGGCCGCGCTCATCAGCGCCGAGACGTGACTGGGCGCCTCCGGGTGGGCGCGGGGCAGCCACACGTGCAGCGGCACGATGCCCGCCTTGGACGCGAACCCGATCAGCGTGGCCAGGAACACCACATCGCGGGCCATCGGGGACAACTCGGCGCCGCGCAACTGGTCGAAGCTCTCGCCGCCGGACTGCGCGGCGAACAACGCCAGCCCGGCCAGGATCGCCGCGAACCCCAGGTGGGTCATCGCCGCGTACCACAGGCCGGCCCGCCCGACCTCCGGGCGGTGCCGGTGCTCGGCGAGCACCAGCACCAACGAGGTGAGCGCCATGAGCTCCCAGGCCACCAGCAGCGTGCTCATGCTCGCCGCCGCGGGCACCAGCAGCATCGAGGCGACGAACAACGGCAGCACGGCCTGGACCGTTCGGCCCTCATGGCGGGCATAGCCGATGGCGTACACGGCTGCGCACACCGCCACCGCGCCCGTCACCGCGACGAAGACAGCGCCCAGCGGATCGAGCGAGAGCCGTACCCCGGCCAGCGGCAGCAGCTCCGGCAGCCAGACGCTCCACCGCCCGCCGGTAAGAACCGCCATCCCGGCGGCCACGCCGAAGCCGCCGGCCGCGGCCGTACCCAGTCCTGCGGCAAGGGCGCGGGCACGGTCCGGCACGACCAAAGCGGCCATCCCCGTCATCACGCACAACCCCAGAGCCGTACCGAACAGCGACCCCGTCATCGACCGGTCAGCCCACGCAGCGCCGCCACGATCGCCTCCGGTCGGGGCGGACAGCCCGCCACCTCCACATCAACCGGCACCACGTCGCCGACGGCCCCCGCCACCCCGTACGCGCCCGCGAACACCCCGCAGTTACGCGCGCAATCACCGAGCGCGACCACCAGCCGCGGCTGCGGCACCGCCTCGAACGTGCGGCGCAGCGCCACCTCCATGTTGCGCGTCACCGGGCCGGTGACCACCAGCGCGTCCGCGTGCCGGGGCGAGGCCACCAGCCGCGCCCCGTACCGTTCGGCGTCATACACCGGGCCGAACGCCGAAGCGATCTCCACCTCACACCCATTGCACGAGCCCGCGTCCACATGCCGGATCTGCACCGACCCCGCCAGCTCACGAGCCAGCTCCGCCACCGGGGCTGGCGAGTCCGGCCTCTGCGGCGCCGGCTCGGCCACCCGTCCTGTCTTCCTGATCTTGCACCACAAACCCGCCACGACGAACTCCCTGCCTGGTGTTCCAACGATCCGGCTCATGCGGCAGAGAGTCATCCAGGGCGGAGGCGTTCAGGCTCGGCATCGCGTAGTTCGGCCAGCAGCTCCCCCCGCACGGCGATCAGGCCGGCGAGGATCCACCGGGCCGCCCTACAGCAGCTCCAGCACGTGGACGCGGATGGGATGACCCAGCGTGCGGAAAATCTCGGCCTTGGCCTGACACAGCGCAACCGACATCGCTCACCCACCCCCCACCAACCTCAGCATCGCGAATGCCGGCGCGACACGGCGCCGGGCCAGAGACGCTGGGGCATGCACGAGGAGCTGACGCGCCGCCGAGCCTGAGTCCTCCTCGCCACGCCCACCTCAGCCGGTCTCGGCCTGCAGCAGCTCGCTGAGCAGCTCGCGCTGGCCGGACAGCTTGGCGCCCAGCAACTGGCGGGCCGCGCGCAGCAGCTCGGCCACGTCCCCGCCGGACAACGCGTACACGACCGTCGAACCGTGTCGGCGGGCGGTCACCAGCTCTGAGCGGCGCAGCACCGCCAGATGCTGCGACAGCCCGGTCGGCTCCACCTCGATGGCGGCCAGCAGCTCGCGCACCGGCATGGGCCCCTCCTGCAACAGCTCCAGCACCCGGATCCGCACCGGATGGCCCAGCAGCCGAAACAGCTCCGCCTTGGCCTCATACAACGGCACGGACATCACGGCTGCTGTCCCTGCTCCAGCTCACCCGGCCGGTCACCGGCCGCATCGGCCTGCAGGCCGGTCGAGACGTCGTCGGCCAGGCCCACGCCGTGCGTGCGAGCCACGCGGGAAATGTGCTCCCACTCCGCCTCGGCCACGAGAGCCTCATCCAGGTCCTCATCCCGATCGGCGGCGCGCAATGCGATCCGGGCCAGCCGGGCTCGTTCCCGGACCGCTTCGGCAAACGCCCCACTCATAGGACCACCTCCACACTGCCGTCGGCAGACCACACTCATACTCTTAGTAATTGCGTATTTTCGCAACTTGGCTTTAGAATCGCTCACGTAACAGTGCGCCTGCCGATTATTACATCCGCCCAGGTCATGCCCCTGCGTGGGCTTCGCGTGGCGGCGCGGGCTCCGGCCAGCCAGGAGACGGAACCAAGTGCGGCATGATGATCGGCTGTGCTCCTTCGCCTGGCCTACCTCGCCGTCACGAACGCTTTCGCCGCACTGCGGCTGCTACCCGTGAGCGATCGGGACAAGGACGTGGAGATCCTTGCCCTGCGCCACCAGATCACCGTCCTTGAGCGCCAACTCGGCGCTGACACCAGAGATGAGATTCGCGCCTGAGGGCCGGGCCTTTCTCGCCGCGCTCCTGACCTCGCTGCCCCGCGAGGTCCTGCGCCGACTGCGGCTGCTCATCCGACCGGACACCGTCCTACGCTGGAACCGCGACCTGATGCAACAGCGCCATGCCCGTACCTGCCGGCCAAAGCGGCGTGGGCGCCCGCCCACGGTCCGCTCTATCCGCGCTCTCATCCTGCGCCTGGTTCGGGAGAACCCCGGCTGGGGCTATCGGCGGGTCCACGGTGAGCTCACTACGCTCGGCATCAAGGTCGCCCCGTCCACTGTGTGGGAGATCCTCAAGCAAGCAGGTGTTGATCCGGCGCCCGAGCGTGCGTCCACCACGTGGGCCGATTTCCTGCGCTCCCAAGCCGACGCCCTACTGGCCGCCGATTTCATCGAGACCATCACCCTCAACGGGCAACGCCAGTACATCCTGGCCGTCATCGAGCACGCCACCAGGCGCGTCCGCGTGCTCGGCACCACCGCGCATCCGCGCGCGAGCTGGGTCATCCAGGCAATAAGGAATCTGGTGATGGATCTGGACGATGCGGGCTGTCGGGCGCGCTTTCTGATCCACGATCGGGATGGGAAGTTCCCGGCCCTCATGGACGAGATTCTCGCCGAGGCCGGCATCACGACGGTGCTCACCGGTATCCGGATGCCGCGGATGAACTCCATCATGGAGCGGTGGGTGCAGTCATGCCGCCACGAGCTTCTCGACCGCTGCCTCGTATGGAACGAACACCACCTGCGACACGCCCTACGCGAGTACGAACACTTCTACAACCAGCACCGGGCCCATCAAGCCCTGGAACAAGCGGCGCCGCTGCGCACCGCCCCGGACCCGATCACAGACCCCGAGCGAATCACCGACCTGAACATACGCCGACGGGACCGGCTCGGCGGAGTCCTTCACGAATACTCACATGCCGCTTGACCTGCACGGATGGAGTTTTCGGCAGGCGCACTGTTCATGAGCATATTTCCGTTCCGCAGCGGGCCATGGCTACACGCTGGTCACGCCGTGGGCGCGGAACTGGGCGTGGACCCGGCTCAGCAGGGCCGTGCCGGGCGGTGGGACGTTGGCGAGCGGGAAGCGCAGGCCGAGCCGTTCGTACTTGCCGGTGGCCATGCGGTGGAAGGGCAGGACGTCGACGCGTTCGACGTTGCCCAGATCCGCCACGAAGCGGGCCAGGGCATCCACGTTCGCAGGGGCGTCGGTGAGGCCGGGCACCAGAACGAACCGTACCCAGGTGGGCCGGCCGAGCTCGGCGAGGCGGCGGGCGAAGCGCAGGGTGGGCTCGACCGGCCCGCCGGTGACCCGGCGGTAGGTGGCCGGGTCGAAGGACTTGATGTCGAGCAGCACCAGGTCGGTGTCGGCGAGCATGGCGTCGGTGGCGCGGATGCCGAGCAGGCCGGAGGTGTCCAGGGCGGTGTGCAGGCCGCTGTCGTGGCAGCGGTGCAGCAGGTCGGCGGTGAAGCGGGACTGAAGGAGCGGCTCGCCGCCGCTGATGGTCACCCCGCCGCCGGCGACGGAGATGAAGCGCCGGTACTTGCCGATCTCGTCCATGATCTCGTCGGTGGTGACCTGGCGGCCGTCGCGCATCCGCCAGGTCTCCGGGTTCTGGCAGTACTGGCAGCGCAGCGGGCAACCGGCGGTGAACAGCACGAACCTGGTGCCGGGGCCGTCTACGCCGACCGACATGTCCCAGGAGCTGATGACGCCGTTCATAGCGACGCGTGGAAGGTGCGGTTGATGACATCGCGTTGCTGGTCGGGGGTGAGGCGGACGAAGTTGACGGCGTAGCCGGAGACGCGGATGGTCAGCTGCGGGTAGCGGTCGGGGTGCTCCATGGCGTCCAGGAGGACGGCGCGGGTAAGGACGTTGACGTTCATGTGGAAGCCGCCGGCGTCGAAGTAGCCGTCGAGCACGCCGACCAGGTTGTCCACCCGCTCGTCCTGGGTGCGGCCGAGGCCTTCCGGGGTGGCGGTGTTGGTCAGGGAGATGCCGTCGAGGGCCTGCTGGTAGGGGAGTTTGGCGACCGAGAGAGCGGAGGCGACCATTCCGTGGCGGTCGCGGCCGTTCATCGGGTTGGCGCCAGGGGAGAACGGCTCGCCGGTGCGGCGTCCGTCGGGGGTGTTGCCGGTGTGCTTGCCGTAGACGACGTTGGAGGTGATGGTGAGCACGGATTGGGTGTGCTCGGCGTCGCGGTAGGCGGGGTGGCGGCGGATCTTCTTCATGAAGGAGTGGACGAGTGCGACGGCGATGGCGTCGGCGCGGTCGTCGTTGTTGCCGTAGGCCGGGTAGTCGCCGTCGATCTCGTAGTCGATCGCCAGGCCGGTGTCGTCGCGGATCACCTTGACGCGGGCGTGCCTGATGGCGGAGAGGCTGTCGGCGGTGACGGACAGGCCGGCGATGCCGCAGGCCAGCGTACGTTTGACCGGGTAATCATGCAGGGCCATCTCAAGGCGCTCGTAGGCGTATTTGTCGTGCATGTAGTGGATGATGTTGAGCGCGTTGACGTAGGTCCGGGCGAGCCAGTCCATCATCTGGTCCAGCGCCTTGGAGACTTCCTCGTAGTCGAGGAATTCGCCGGTCAGGGGCGGATGCGCCGGGCCGACCTGGGCGCCGGTGAGCTCGTCGCGGCCGCCGTTGATCGCGTACAGCAGAGTTTTGGCCAGGTTGACGCGGGCGCCGAAGAACTGCATCTGCCGCCCCACGGCGGCGGCAGAGACGCAGCAGGCGATGGCGGTGTCGTCGCCGGTGCGGGGGCGCATCAGCTCGTCGCTTTCGTACTGGATGGCGCTGGTCTCGATGGATAGGCCGGCGCAGAACCGTTTGAACGGCGCGGGCAGGCGCGTGGACCAGAAGACGGTCAGGTTCGGCTCGGGGGCCGGGCCGAGATTGCGCAGCGTCTGCAGGTAGCGGTAGCTCGTGCGGGTGACGAGCGTGCGGCCGTCCGTGCCGATGCCGCCGATCGACTCGGTCACCCAGGTGGGGTCGCCGGAGAAGAGCTGGTCATATTCGGGGGTGCGCAGGAAGCGGACGATGCGCAGCTTGATGACGAAATCGTCGATGAGCTCCTGCGCCTGCTCCTCGGTGATGCGTCCTTCAGCGAGGTCGCGTTCGAGGTAGATGTCGATGAACGTGGAGGTGCGGCCCAGCGACATGGCGGCGCCGTTCTGCTCCTTGATCGCGGCCAGATAGGCGAAATAGAGCCACTGGATCGCCTCGTGCGCGGTGGTGGCAGGGCGGGTGATGTCGTGGCCGTAGGAGGCGGCCATCCGCTTCAGCTCGTCCAGTGCTCTGAGCTGCTCCGACAGCTCTTCCCGGTCGCGGATCACTGCGTCGGAGGCGTCCGCGTCGTCCAGCGAACGCAGCTCGGCCCGCTTGGCCTCGATGAGCTGGTCCACACCGTAGAGCGCGACGCGGCGGTAGTCGCCGATGATGCGGCCGCGTCCGTAGGCGTCCGGCAGGCCGGTGATCACACCAGCCTTACGGGCGCGCAGGATCTCTGGGGTGTAGGCGTCGAACACGCCGTCGTTGTGGGTCTTGCGGTATTTCGTGAAGATCTCCTTCACCGCGGGGTCGAGTTCGTAGCCGTAGGCGGACAGGCCGCTCTCCACCATGCGCAGCCCGCCTGAGGGCATGATCGCCCGTTTCAGCGGCGCGTCGGTCTGCAGGCCCACGATCAGCTCACGATCGCGGTCGATGTAACCCGGTGCGTGAGCGGTGATCGTGGACGGGGTCGTGGTGTCGACATCGAGAATGCCGCGCCGCCGCTCCTCCGGAAACAGTCCGGTCATCGTTGCCCATACCGCTCGCGTGCGTTCGGTCGGCCCGGCCAGGAAGCCCTCGTCGCCCGTGTAGGGCGTGTAGTTGGCCTGGATGAACGAGCGGATGTCCACTTCGGTCCGCCAGGCCAGGCCGTGAAAGCCGCGCCAAGCCTCGAACGTGATCGTCGTGGCGGTCATGGTTCCCCCTTCGTATCGGACGTCTCCTTCCAATCTGTCCGAGACGAGATGCGGTCCACCGCGGTCTAAGGCCATCGACAGGTGGGACCAAGGTCATCAGGAATGGGGACGTCCGCCTCCGTACCTGCGGCGACGGCGCTGATGTGCTGGTGATGATCCCCGGAAGGAGGACATCATCATGTCCGTCACGCCGCTGCCACGACGCCGCAAGCTGGGCCCGTGGATGACGACCGCGCTGGTCGTCGGCAACATGATCGGCTCAGGCGTGTTCCTGCTGCCCGCCTCGCTGGCGGCGTTCGGCAGCGCCAGCCTGGTGGCCTGGGTGCTCACCGCCACCGGCGCGATGCTGCTCGCGCTGGTCTTCGCCCGCCTCGGCCGTGCCTACCCCAAGACCGGCGGCCCGTACGCCTTCGCCCGCCGCGCCTTCGGTGACTTCATCGGGTTCCAGACCGCGTGGGGCTACTGGATCGCGGTCTGGGTAGGCAACGCCGCCATCGCGGTCGCTTTCGTCAGCTACCTCGGATACTTCTGGCCCGCGCTCGATGACACCGCTCTGCTCGCGGCGGGGGTCGCGCTGGCGGCGATCTGGCTGCTGACCGCCATCAACGTCCGCGGGGTACGGCAGGGCGGCTGGATCCAGGCCGTCACCACCGTCGCCAAGCTGCTGCCGCTGGTCGTCCTGGCAGTGGCCGCGCCGTTCTTCATCGACGCCGGCGACTTCACCCCGTTCAATCCCAGCGACCAGAGCACGTTCGGGGCCGTGACCGCCGCCGCCTCCCTGACGCTGTGGGCGTTCATCGGCATCGAGTCGGCCACCGTCCCGGCCGAGGACGTGGAGAACCCCGAGCGGACGATCCCGCGTGCCACGGTCATCGGCACGGTCGTCACCGCCGCCGTCTACCTCCTGGGCACCGTCGCCGTGTTCGCGGCTGTCCCCCGCCAGGTGCTGGTGGAGTCGACCGCCCCGTTCGCGGACGCCGCCGCGCTCATGTTCGGCGACTGGGCGGGCACCGCGGTCGCGATCGGAGCGATCGTCAGCGCGTTCGGCGCGCTCAACGGCTGGATCCTGCTGCAGGGGCAGGTCCCGCTGGCCGCCGCCCGCGACGGGTTGTTCCCGCGGGTGTTCGCCAAGGTTTCGCGCTGGGGCACGCCGGCCGTCGGGCTGATCGTCTCCAGTGTGCTGGTTACCGGCCTGATGCTGCTCAACTACAACGCGAGCCTCGTCGAGCAGTTCAACTTCGTGATCCTGCTGGCCACCCTCACCACGCTCATCCCGTACGCGTACGCCGCGATGGCGCAGCTCCTGCTGATGCTCACCGACCGCGAGCGGTTCTCGGGCAGGCGGCTCGCGCTGGACGGCACGGTCGCGGTCCTGGCGTTCGCCTACACGCTGTGGACCATCGCCGGATCCGGCTACGAGGTCGTCTACAAGGGCACGCTGCTGCTGCTCGCCGGCATCCCCGTCTACGTGTGGCTCAAGCACCGCGACCGCGACAACACCCTCGAAATCACCAGGAAGGCGGCATGACGGTGTTCCACGTCGACAGCGAGGTCGGCACGCTCCGGCAGGTCATCCTGCACCGCCCAGGGCTGGAGCTGAAGCGGCTGACCCCCACCAACTGCGACGAGCTGCTCTTCGACGACGTGCTCTGGGTCAAACGCGCCCGCCAGGAGCACGACGCCTTCGCCGACACCCTGCGCGACCGCGGTGTGACCGTCCACCTGCTCGACGAGCTGCTCACCGAGACGCTCAAGCAGGACCAGGCCCGGACGTGGGTGCTGGACCGGGTCGTCACCGAACCGGCTTTCGGCCCCACGCTCGCGCCACCGCTGCGCCAGGCGCTGGAGGCGATGCCGGCCGACACCCTCACCCGCCATCTCATCGGCGGCCTCACCAGGCGCGAGCTCGACCTGCACACCGACAGCCTGCGCCTGGCCGGGCTGGGCGAGGACGACTTCATCCTGCCGCCGCTGCCCAACCATCTCTTCACCCGCGACGCCTCGGCCTGGATCTACGGCGGGGTGTCCCTGCACCCGATGGCCAAGCCCGCCCGCCGCCGCGAGACCACGCACGTGGCCGCCGTCTACGCCTTCCATCCCATGTTCGCCGGGCAGGCACCGATCTGGTACCCGGCCGAGGCCGAACAACCTGCCACCATCGAGGGCGGCGACATCCACGTCGTCGGCGACGGCACGGTCCTGGTGGGGATGAGCGAACGCACCACCCCGCAGGCGATCGAGCTGCTGGCCCGGCGGCTGTTCGAGGCCGGAGCCGCCGATCGGGTGATCGCCGCGGCTCTGCCGTCCAAGCGGGCGTTCATGCACCTGGACACCGTCATGACGATGGTCGACCGAGGCGTCTTCGTGGCCTACCCCGAATTGCCGCCGCTGCGTTCGTTCATCCTCACCCCGGGCTTGCGGGTGCGAGAGAACGACGACCTGTTCTCCGCGCTCGGCCCGGCCACCGTGCTGCGTGCGGAGCAGGATGTGTGGGCCGCCGAGCGCGAGCAGTGGGACGACGGCACCAACGTGCTCGCCATCGCGCCCGGTGTGGTCGTCGCTTACGAGCGCAACGTCACCACCAACACCATGCTCCGCAAAAACGGCATCGAGGTCATCACCATCGCCGGCGCCGAGCTCGGCCGCGGTCGCGGCGGACCCCGCTGCATGAGCTGCCCCATTGAGAGGAACCCCCTGTGAAAGACCTGCTGCGCATCGCCGACCTGGCGGAGCACGACCTCGAATACCTGCTCGACCGGGCCGAACACCTCAAGCGTCATCCTCACGCCGCCGGCGAGCCGCTGGAGAACGAGACGGTGCTGCTCTACTTCGCCAAACCGTCCACCCGCACCCGCGTCTCCACCGAGACCGCCGTGGTCCGCCTGGGCGGCGTGCCGCTGACCGTCGGTCCGGCCGAACTGCAGCTCGGCCGGGGCGAGACCATCGCCGACACCGCCCGGGTCATCGGCTCCTACGCAGCCGCCGTCGTGATCCGCACCTTCGACCACGACGACGTGGCCAGGTTCGCCCGGTCCGCCGAGGTCCCGGTGATCAATGCGCTCACCGACGCCCACCACCCGCTGCAGGCGCTCGCCGACCTGCTGACCCTGCGCGAGCACTTCGGCGACCCGCGCGGGCACAAGCTGGCCTATGTCGGCCCCGCCACCAACGTCACCCACAGCCTCATGGAGGCCACCGCGCTGGCCGGCGTCTCCATGGCTGTGGCCACCCCTGACGCCTACCGGCCGGACCCCGAGGTCGAGGCGATGGCCCGGAAGCTCTCCACAGGAGGGGAACTGCTGATCACCCATGACCCGTATGAGGCGGTCCGGGGGGCGGACGCGGTCTACACCGATGTGTGGTTGTCCATGGGAGATCCCTCCGAGGAGAAGGCCGCCAGGACCGCCGCGCTCACCCCGTACCGAATCACCGCCGACCTCATGAAGGCGGCCGCACCCGGGGCGATCTTTCTGCACTGCCTGCCCGCCCACCGCGGCGAGGAGGTCACCGGGGACGTCATCGACGGCCCCGCCTCCCAGGTGTTCCCCCAAGCCGCCAACCGGCTGCCCACCGCCCAGGCCGTCCTGGAAGCGCTGCTCGGCCGGACCCTGGCAGGCGCACGGTGAGAATCGTCATCGCGCTCGGCGGCAACGCGCTGCTGCACCGCGGCGAACGCGCCGACGCGGCCACGCAGATCCGCAACGCCGCGTACGCCGGCGAGCAGATCGCCCGCCTGGCCACGCACCACCAGATCCTCATCGTGCACGGCAACGGCCCCCAGGTGGGCCTGCTGGCCGAGGAGAGCGAGCGCGACCCCACCCTGGAACACGGCTACCCGCTCGACACGCTCGTCGCCGAGACCCAGGGCATGATCGGCTACTGGCTCGCCCGAAGCATCGGCCGTCACCTGCCGGACACGCCGGTCGCCGCGCTGGTCACCCAGGTCGTCGTGGACCTCGCCGACCCGGCTTTCGGCCGGCCGGAGAAACCCATCGGCCCCTACTATCCCGGCGCGGAAGCCGAGAGGCTCACGACTGAGCGCGGCTGGACCTTCGTCCTGGAACGGCACGGATATCGTCGCGTCGTGCCCTCGCCGCGGCCCGAACGCGTCGTCGAACTGCCTGTCATCGCCCGGTTGCTGGACGCCGGTACGGTCGTGATCGCCGGTGGGGGAGGCGGCGCTCCTGTCACCGGCGACCGTTCGGGGGTCGAGGCGGTCGTGGACAAGGACGCCGTTGCCGCGCTGCTCGCCGAGCAGCTCGACGCGGAGCTGCTCGCCATCCTCACTGACGTGCCCTATGTGTACGCCGGCTACGGCACACCGCGCCAGCGCCCCATCACCACCATCTCTCCCGACGAGCTGGACGAGGGCTCCTTCACCCCCGGTTCCATGGGGCCCAAGGTCGCGGCGGCCTGCGCGTTCAGCCGCGCCACCGGCCGGCCGGTGGCCATCGGCGCGCTGGACAAGCTCGCGCAGGTGATCGACGGCACCAGCGGCACCCGCGTCCAGCTCGTCAAGTGACCTCCGTGCCTCGCCGATCAAGGACCAAAGGCCCTGCTTCACGGGACCTCCTCCCGCGGCGCCTTCCGCGCCCGTGTCCGAAGCTGGAAGTGCGAGATCCGAACGGTTGAGGAGATGTGTGATGGCCAGTCAGATCGTGGTCGGCGTGGACGGGTCCGCCCCGGCCAACGCGGCGGTGGAGTGGGCGGCGGCCGACGCCGGACGGCGCGGGCTGGACCTGCGGCTCGTGCACGTGTGCGAGCAGTGGCCGCACAGCGAGGGCACCGAGTACTGTGCAGGCGCGCTGGCGGCCGCCGCCGACCGGGCACACGAGCACGCCGACGGCGTCAAGGTGACGACGGACCTGCGGACCGGGAACGTCGTCGACGAGCTGATCGGCGAGTCCGTGACGGCCGACAGCCTGGTGCTGGGCAGCCGGGGACTCGGCGGGTTCACCGGGATGGTGCTCGGCTCGGTGAGCATCGCAGTGGCCGGACACGCTGCGGGACCGGTCGTCGTCGTCCGCGCACCCGGCCTGGCGGAGCAGGGCCGCGTCGTGGTCGGCTACGACGGCTCCGACGACGCGCGGGCGGCCATGGAGTACGCCGTCGAGCAGGCCAGGAGGCGCAAGGCCGAGCTGCACGTGGTCACGGCCTGGCAGGTGCCGTCCTTCTCCCCGTACGCCGTCGCCTACAGCAGCCTGATCGAGCAGGTCATGCGGGAGGAGCCGCGGAGAGCACGTGCGCTGGTCGAGCCCTGGCGTACGAGCAACCCGGACCTCGTCATCACCGATGAGCAACCCTGTGAACACCCGGTCGCCGCCCTGACCCGGGCGGCCGGGACCGCCGACCTCATCGTGGTGGGCTCGCGCGGACTGGGCGGCTTCGCCTCGGCGCTGCTCGGCTCGGTCGGCCACGCCGTGCTGCACCACGCGACCTGCCCCGTCGCCGTGGTCAGGCCGAAGGAGAAGCCATGACCGTCGAACACGTCCGCGACCTGCTGGACCCCGCTCGCAGGGCGGAGAGGCCAGGGGCTGCAGCTGCGGCTGATCAGCTCGACGATCCATTGCTCTGGGAGGCGCAGGGGCATGGTCCCTCGGCTCGGACCTCGCGTACGTCACCGCGGGTATCCATCGCGATCTGGCAGCAGCTCAGCAGCAGCTCGCGCAGTCGGCCACGGGCCCGCTGGATGCGCGATTTCATTCCCGACACCGAGACGCCCAGCCGTCGTGCGGCCTCGACCTGCGTCAACCTGTCGTACTCCACCAAGGCGATCGCCTGGCGATCGCGCTCGGACAATCGCCCCAGAAGCGGTACGAGGCACCCTGTGAGGGTGGAGAGGGCGCCGCGTTCCGGCGTTCCAGAGTCCAGGCTGCGCTCGGTGGCCACGCGGGCGTGCAGGTGGCCGGTACGGGACAGCGCATGCTGATGGTCGGCGATCGTGTTGCGAGTCACCTGGTAAATCCAGGCCTCCAGGCGCTGCTCGTCGCGGAGTCCGCCGATGCCTTGGCTGATCTTTATGAACACCTCTTGGACGATGTCCTCGGCGTCTTGGTGGCTGTCCGCCCTGGAGGTAACGAAGGCGAGCAGCCGCGCGCGCATCGCGCGCCAGGCCCCTATCAGGTCATGGGTCTGGGTCGGCACCGTGCAGGATCCTTTCCTGGGAGTGAGGGGCCGGATGAGTCCCGGCCGCCGAGCACTACTAGCAACCACGAGTGGCCGGTGTCTCGCACGGGAACGCCGTGGCCTCCATGGTCATCTTCTTCGAACGGTGAACTTGTCGCTATGTAGACGTCGCCGCTCCAAGATGGACGCACTTTCAACTCATCATTTAGATGAACTTCTAAGTTGGCAACCATCTAACTGTGGATGCAGTCTGACGAGGGTCGAAGAGCGGCTCGATCCCCGTGTGCTGTGGGGTCGATCGCTACGGCCCCTCTTGTCGATCAGATGGGGAGTCGAACAGCTGCTTCAGCTCCGACGCCTAGGCCGTGATGACCGGTCGACGATCTTGTGACCAGATATCAGGTCACAAGATCTGCTGGTCGGCCTCGCCCGCGAGGGACTCGTGCGCGGGGCCGGAGCCCGCGATCGACCGGGAAGCCGACGGGCCCCGGCTTGACAATCGTGTTCCACCAGTGCCGCCGGCCGCTGATGGCGGTCGGCCTGGCCGTGTGCGCTGGTGGGGTTAGTCGCGGTTCACGTTCTCGCAGTCGCCCGAGACGGCCGGGTCGATGGTGTCCACCTCGATCGTGTCCACGCCGGTGCCGCAGCTCAGGTCGGCCTTGTCCTTGGCGCCGTCGTTGGCGAGGATGAGGTCGACTCCGCCGCCGCCGCGCAGGGCGTCCGCGCCTAGAAGGCCATTGATCCGGTTGGGACTGTTGTTGCCGCGCAGCGAGTCGTCGTGGTTGGTGCCGGTCAGGTTTTCGACGGTCGCCGTGATGTTGTCGTCGTCGGTGCCGAGACGTCCGTCGCCGGCGCCGGGGCCCATGTCGACGAGGACGCCGGAGCTGCTGCCCGAGTAGTCGGCGTGGTCGACGTCCTCGCCGCCGTCGAACTGGGCCTTGGTCCCGACGGAAGTGGACGCCCCGAGATAGGTGTCGTCACCCTTCTGGCCCAGGATGAACGTGCGGATGGAGGTCTGGATCGTGACGCGGTCGTTGCCACCTGCCATGAGGAGCGTGATGTGGGGCACGGCGTCCGAGCCGGTGCAGGTGACCTTTTTGTCGGTGTTGTCGTCGGCTGTGCAGCCCGTTCCGGTGCCGAGGGGCGCGTTGGCCGTGATGGTGACGTACTTGCCGCCGCCGGTCGCCGTGATGGTGTCGCTCAGGTCGACGCCGACAAAGCGCACCTCGTTGGCGCTGGTGATTTGCACAATCGAGGAGGCGGCCTGGCCGGGCAGGCCGGCGGTGCCGACCAGGGCGGTGGAGACGGCGGCGAGTAACGAGAGGCGGGCGAGATGCTTGCTGGTGCGCATGTGAGATCCTTTATGTGAGGTCGGAGTTGTTCTCGTCTTTCCTGGGAGTGAGGGACCGGATGAGTTCCCGGCCCCCCACCGAGCGCTGCTAGCAACCGCACGTGGCCGGTGTCTCGCTCAGGGCCGCCGCGGCCCCCTCGTCGCAACATTCGGCCTTGGCCTCGGGCAGGCAGCAGGTCGCCTGGGTTTCGGGGCTGCAGCAGATGTCCATGGTCATCTCCTTCGAACGGCGAACTTGTCGCTATGTAGACGGCGCCGCTCCAAGATGGACGCACTTTCGACGCCTGCTGCTCCGGCCTTGCCGCGCCACTCACCCCCAAGCAGGCCACGCCGATATGACCACCGCGTTCAAGGCGCCCGGCGACCCGTTCGGTTGCGACTGCTGTCGTTGATCGCCTCCCAGCCCGCACGGGTGTGCGCCTCGATGCGGAGCGGCTGAGGCGCCGAGGCAAAGGTGGGCTGGTGGCGTGCGACCGCATCGCCTGGCTCTTCGCGAGCGCAACCGACTGGCCGCCGTGCAGCACATCATCGACACCGCGATGGACTCGTTCGACGAGCGCGGCTATGGGGAGGTCACGGTGGAGCAGATCGCCGCGGCTGCCGGCGTCTCACCACGCACCTTCTACCGCTACTTCGGCTCCAAGGAAGGACTGTTCACGACCGACCCGTACGCGACCATCGGCATCGACCAGATGGAGCGCCACATCGACGTGAACGACCTGCCCGCGACACTCCAGCGGATCACCGCCTCCATCGCCGACCCACTATGTCGCCGAGGCGCTGGCGGCGCTGCGCCAGGTGCCGTAGACCGCACCCCGCGGCCGTGCCCGCGCACCAGGTGACGAAGCTGTCCCAACTCCGTCGGCAGGCCTTGCCGGCTCACCCCGTCCGCCAGATCTTGACGTCGCCGTACGCCCGGACGGTGGCGAAGGTGCCACGGTCCTGGCTGAACGCCACGCTGCCCGCATACTTGGCGACCCTGCGGCGGGCAGCGACGTCGAAGACATGGGCGACGTCCGGCTCACCGCAACTGGCGAGATACCGCCCGTCAGGGCTGAAGGTCAGGCCATTGATCTTCTTGTGGCCGTCGCGCAGCGTCCCCACAAGTTTTCTGCTGCGCGCGTTCCACAGGCTGATCGTCGAGTCGCCGGCGGCGATCGCCAGCAGCTTGCTGTCCGGGCTGAACGCCACTCCCCAGACGCCGTCGAGCGTGCCGTCGAGCTTGCCGGCGAGGCGGCGCGTGCCCAGGTCCCAGAGGTAGACCCAATGGTCGGCGCTGCCGGCGGCGAGCAGCTTGCCGTCCGGGCTGACGGCCAGCGACCAGATCAAGCCGTTGTCGGTACGCAGGGTGGCGATCGTGCGCTGCCTGGCCACGTCCCACAGGAAGACGTTCCTGTCGTTGCCGCCGGTGGCCAGCGTTCTGCCGTCGGGGAGGAAGGCGGCGGCCCAGGCGCCGATGGCATGCGTCGCGCGGAGTGGGAGCCAGCGGCGGCCCGGCACGCTCCAGAGACGGATGGTCTGATCCTCCTCTCCCCATATGGCGATGGTCTCGCCGTCGGGGCTGAACTTGGCGGGACGGACCCTTCGCGGTGCGCCGGGGAGCGTGATCGAGGACTTGCGGCCGGTGGTCATGTCATGCAGGAGCATTCTGCGATCCGTCGCGCTGATGGCGAGGGTTCGTCCGTCGGGGCTGAAGGACGCGGCGTCGAAGGAGCCGGCGACGGTATCGACGTTTCTGGGGGCCGTCGTGTTGGCAGGGGTCGAGGCTTTTGCGGGAGTTCGTGCTGTGGCCGTCGTGAGGGTCGGTGCCGCTTGCGAGGCGCTCGGCGGGGGCTGCCGGTGCGGGGACGGGTCCGGGCGCAGGTTCCAGGCGGCGAGGGCCGCGACGGCGAGGACGGGAATGACGCTCAGTCGCATGGCACGGCGGCGCGGTGGCCTCGTCGCCAGGGCCGGTGAAGGGGACGCATGATGGCCGCTCCCCGGGACGGCCCGGTTGAGGGTGAGGCCCATGAGCTGCGCGTCCCGCGTCAGCCGTCGCTCCGGGGTGGACAGCCCGGCCGCCCGCATGCGAGAGCGTAAGGCCCGGTAGAGGTCCTCGACGGTGAGGATCTCGCCGCCGTCCTCGACGCCCTCCCACAACAGCCGGAGCAGGCGCCCGCTGAACGCCGTGTGCTTCTCCCCGGCAACGATCAGCGCTTTCTCGCTCTGCCCCGCCGACGTCAATACATAAGTGCCTTCGATATCCAGCTCGGCCAGCAGGCTGTGCCGCACCGGCGCCATGGACTGCGAGAGAACGCGGCCGGAGAAACAGCAGTCCAAGACGATGACTTTCACGCGGGCAGGGCTGTGCAGCACCGCATCGCGTAGTTTCTCATACTCCAGGGCGGAGAACTCCGGGGCGCCGAGGCGCGTGCCGGGGAGCGAAAGATAGAGGTCGTGCTTCCGCCCGCTGATTAATCCGTGGCCGACGTAATAAACGAGCAGGAGACTTTCGGCGGCACGGCTGGCGGCGAAGATCTGATCGCCGGCCTTCTCCAGGCTCGGGGCGTCGAGGAGTGTGACGCAGTGCCGGTCGGGCACCACGCCCACGCCCGCGCGCGGGTCGGTGAAGAACGCCCGTAAGTCTCGGACGGTCGCGCTCACGGCGGGCAGATCGGGAAGCTCGGCGTCGGTGTAACGGCTGCTTCCGATCAGGACGACACGCGACCGCTCCGGGTCGGCCACCTGCACGTTTCACTCCCCGAACGGCACGGACAGCGTCTCACGCAGCAGCCGCTCCAAACGCTTGGCGTCCACGTGCTTGGCGTCGACGTCGATCGTCGTGCCGCCCTCGGTGCGGATCCGGACGCGTACGTCGGACCTGTGCGGCTGGGCGAGCCACGCTTTGAGTGAGGCGGCCAGGGCGGTGAGCGCACCGCCGGAAGAGACGGCGACCAGGGCGGTCTCGGCCAGTCCGCCCATCTCGCCAGGCGCCGGGGCGGCGGCGGGTAAGCGTACTCGACCCACCAGCGCGCTTTCTCCTGACAGCCAATCAACCAATGACTCAAGATCACCGATGTCGTCGCCACTGTCTATGGTGAGGGAAATGTCCACAACGGTCCCTTCGCGTTGAGGTAGGCGAAGCTACCACAGTGGCCACAGAACGCGCGGCATACTCCTAATTATCAGCATTCGCGCCAGAATAACCAGCCAGCAACAAATGGGCCATGATTCCAGGCCGAAATTCGGCCTGGAATGGTGAAGGGTTTTCGGATGCTCGGGCAGCGTGGCAAGAGCGGCGGCGAGGCTCTGATCGTCGGTTTGCCGCCGAAGCCTGCCGGACGACGATGCCACCCTGGACGGAAATGCCTTCAGGGGATGCAGTGGCGCACGCTCACGACGCCGTCCACGCTCCCGGCCAGGTGGAGAGCCATGCTGGGCTGGCTGCGCTCAGGGAAGGCCCCGCGGAAAGTGACGGCACCGCCGGACACCGTGACGCTTATGCCCAGCTCGTCGGCACGAACCGCCTCCTTGACCAGGGCCAGGAGATGCTGATCGGAGCGGAGGAAGACCTTGATGAGGTCGTGGCGGCTGACGATGCCGATGAGCCTGCCATTGGCATCGACGACAGGCAGGCGTTTGACGCCCTGGCGGTCCATGTGCCGGGCGGCCGTCACGATGGATGCATCGGGAAGGGTCACGTGGGCGGGTGAGGTCATCAGCTCGCCGGCGGTTTCGCCGAGGGACTTACGGTGGCGATTGCCCTCGCTACCGGCGCTGTGCCGGATACGGGAGCGCAGCGGAGGCCGGTAGTCGTCGCCGTAGTAGCAACCCTTGAACTCCTCCTTGGCCAGCAGGTCGGTTTCGGAGACGACGCCCACGACGTGACCGTCGTCGTCCAGCACCGGCACGGCGCTGACGCCCTTTTCGATGAGCAGCTCCGCCACAGCATGGAACGACACCTGCTGATCGACAGCGGCCACGTCGGTGGTCATCACGTCCCGCACGGTGCTCTTCATAGGAATCTCCTCAGAGATCGGACGCTGCTGAGTTCTCACCCTCATCACAACGTCCGACGGCCGACGAGCGTAGGGCCGGAGGTCCCAGACCACCCTGGCCATATGTCAACAACGAGCCACAAGGCCTGAGCGCCGGACCACTTCGTCGTCAAATCCGGAGCTCGCGTTCGCTACGAGGGTTCGAGCGGGTGGGCCGCGGTCCGAACGGCTTCGATCGCGGCGTCGGACGACAGCCACGCCAGGATCTCCGCGGCGGTCCCGGTCGCCGTGAACGAGCAGGGCGGGAGCGCGCACGGCCCGGATCGCCCGCCGGTGGGACGAGCCCGGCAGCTCAGCACCGGTCCGTTCGGTGAGCAGGCGGCGGCGCCCCGCCGCGCCCGGGACTTCCGGCCATGTTCAGGTGATCTCGGGGACCATCTCGATCGCGCCCGAAGGACACTCTGACACGCACAGCCCGCACCCCTTGCAGAAGTCGAGGTCGATCTCGTAGCGCAGACCGGGTCCCAGCTTCATCACCGCGTTGTCGGGGCAGACGCCGTAGCAGTTGTCGCATTCGAAGCAGTTGCCGCACGAGAGACAGCGCCGCGCCTCGAACAGCGCCGTCGCCTCGTCCAGGCCGCGCTCCACCTCGTCGAAGGTGGTCATGCGGCGCGCCAGGTCGAGCTTCGGGCGGACGGTGGCGGGCGCGTCACTGTAGTACCAGGTGTTGAGCAGGTCGAAGTCGGCGAGCGGGTGCCGGGCGCCGGGGGAGTAGGAGCCGCCGCGCAGCCATGCGTCGATGTGCCTGGCCGCCTTCTTGCCGTGCCCTACGGCCACCGTCACCGTGCGTTCGGCGGGCACCATGTCGCCTCCGGCGAACACGCCGGGGCAGCCGGTCATCATGTTCTGGCCGACCTTGACCACGCCCTGCTCCTCCTCGATCCCGGGTAGCCCGGCCAGCAGCGACAGATCGGCCTCCTGGCCCAGCGCCAGCACGACCGAGTCGGCGGCCAGCTCCTCGAACTCGCCCGTCGGCCGCGGGAATCCGGTCTCGTCGAGCCGCATCCGCTCGATGGTGATGCTCTGGCCGTCGGCGTGGGCGATCGTGGACAGCCACTTCATGCGCACGCCTTCCTCGGCGGCCTCGGCGACCTCGCTGTCGTGAGCGGGCATCCGATCGCGGGTACGCCGGTAGACGACGACCGCGTCGGACGCTCCCAGGCGCCTGGCGGTCCTGGCGGCGTCCATGGCGGTGTTTCCGCCGCCGTAGACCACGACCCGGCGGCCCAGCAAGGGAGGAGTCGTATCGTCCGTGCCGCTGTCGTCAAGGGCGCGGTCCTCCAAGCCGTGCAGGACAGAGACCGCGTCGAGGATGCGGGCGGAATCGCCGGCCGGGATGTAGGCGCGCTTGCCGATGTGCGCGCCCACGGCCAGGAACGCCGCGTCGAAACCGCGCATCGCCTTGGCCAGGTCGGTGACGGTGGTGTTGAGCTCCAGCTGCACGCCCATGCTCAGGATCCGGCCGATCTCGGCGTCCAGGACGTGCCGCGACAGCCGGTAACGGGGGATGCCGAAGCGCATCATGCCGCCGGGCGCGGAGGCGGAGTCGATGACGGTGACCTCGTGCCCGAGCCTTGTCAGGTGGTAGGCAGCCGAGAGCCCTGCCGGACCCGCCCCGATCACCAGCACCCGGCGGCCGGACGGTTCGGCGGTGACGGGCATCGTCCAGCCCTGCTTAATGGCCTCGTCGCCGAGGAAGCGCTCGACGGAGTTGACGCCCACCGCCTCGTCCAGCTTGCCGCGGTTGCAGGCGGTCTCGCAGGGCCGGTAGCAGACCCGCCCCATGATCGCGGGGAACGGGTTGTCCTCCATGATCTGCCGCCAGGCCGCCTCATAGGACGGCTCCTCGGCCAGGCCGAGCCAGCGCTGGATGTTCTCACCGGCGGGACAGGCGGCGTTGCACGGCGGCATGCGGTCCACGTACACGGCCCGTTCCGTGCGCCAGGCGCCCGTCTTGTTGGCCTGGCTGCTGCCGGCCCCCAAGGTGATGGCGAAGGGCTTGTCGTCCATGGTCATTCCACCAATCCGAAGCGGCGGACGTTGCGGTCCGCCGAGTCCTGGATGCGGGCGATGACGTCGGTCTTCGGCGGGTCCCCGAACAGATGGGCGTAGCGGCCCTGCAGCCTGAGGTAGTCATCGACGGGAACCCGGCGCCTGATCTTCGTCACTCCGGTGATGTCGCCGCGCTCGGCCTCGAAGACGGGGAACAGCCCGGATTCGGTGGCGAGCCTGGCCACGCGGATCGTGTCGCAGGCCGCGGTGACCCAGCCGAGCGGGCAGGGGACCAGGATGTGCAGGTACCGGGCGCCGCGGAACTCCATCGCGCGCCGCACCTTGTACTCCAGGTCGCGCAGGTCGGCGACGGTCGCGGTGGCGACGTACGGGATCTCGTGGGCCATCGCGATGAGAGGCGCGTTCTTGCCCTGCCCGAAGGCCTGCCCGGGCAGCGGGGTGGTGGCCGTGCGCGCCGCGGGCGGTGTCGCGCCCGAGCGCTGCACGCCCGTGTTCATGTAGGCCTGGTTGTCGTAGCAGATGTAGAGCACGTCGTCGTCGCGCTCGAACATGCCCGACAGGCAGGCGAAGCCGATGTCGACGGTGCCGCCGTCGCCGCCCTGGCCCACCACCCGCACGTCCGTGCGGCCCTTGGCTTTGAGCGCCGCCGCGACCCCGGTGGCCACCGCGGGCGCGTTGCCGAACAGCGAGTGAATCCAGGACACCTGCCAGGCCGTCTCCGGATAAGGCGTGGAGAACACCTCCAGGCAGCCCGTCGCGTTCACCGCGATGAGCCGGCCGGCGGTGGCCGAGATCGCCGCGTCGATGGCGTACCGCGCGCCGAGCGCCTCCCCGCAGCCCCGGCAGGCACGATGCCCGGAGGTCAGGGCGTTGCCGCGATCGGGGGCGGCCTGTACCGCGCGCTGTTCGGGCGGCAGCAGCCGGTTGCCCACGGCGAAACTGCCGACCTGGTAGAACTTGGTGCGTTGCGCGGGCATGTCAGCCACCTCCGGCTAGGTCGCGCAGCATGTTCTCGGCGCTCGGGCCCGACCTGCGCCGCCGCGCGGCGCGCGCCAGCTCCCTGGCGACCAGCGCCTCGTCCAGGTCGAGGAAGGTCAACGGGCCGAGGTCCGCCTTGGCGAGCAGGTCGTGCAGCGACGCCTTGGTCACCGGCCGCCCGCCCAGACCCGCCACGACGGTGTGGATCTCGGCGTCCGGCAGAGCGGCGCGCACGTCGGCCGAGACGATGCCGCCCACGCCGGTGGCGAAGGCCCGTTCGAGCACCACGACGCGCCGGGTCCCGCCGAGCAGCGCGCGCACCGCCTCGAACGGGAAGGGGCGGAACGTGGTCAGCGTCGCGGCGCCGATGGCGGAGCCCGCGTCGCGCAGCTCGTCCACCACGTCCTTGACCGTGCCGAGCACCGATCCCAGAGCCAGCACCACCGTGTCGGCACCGGTGTCGTCCCCGCGGCCGGGGCCGCCGGTCCGGTAGCCGCGTACGAGCCCGCCGGAGGAGCGGCCGAAGGCCCGCTCGAAGCCGGCGGCGAGCGACGGGATGTGCTCCAGCGCCTGCAGATGCCGTGCGTGCGCCAGGTACCGCACCTCGGTGAACGCCTCCGGCCCGACCATCGCGCCGATCGAGGCGGGGTCGTCGGGGTCGAGCACCTGGCGCGGCTCGTACGAGGGCAGGAACGCGTCCACCTGCTCCTGCGAGGGCAGGTCCACACGCTCGAAGGCGTGCGTCAGCACGAACCCGTCCATGCACACCATGACGGGCAGCGACAGTTCCTCGGCCAGCGCGAACGCCTGGACGTGCAGGTCCACGGCCTCCTGGTTGGTCTCGGCGTAGAGCTGGATCCAGCCCGAGTCACGCTGCGACATCGAGTCGCTGTGGTCGTTCCAGATGTTGATGGGGGCGCCGATCGCGCGGTTGGCCACGGTCATCACGATCGGCAGCCCGAGCCCCGAGGCGTTGTACAGCGCCTCGGCCATGTAGAGCAGGCCCTGGCTGGCGGTCGCGGTGTAGGTGCGCGCGCCGGCCGCCGACGCGCCGATGCACGCCGACAGGGCGGCGAACTCCGACTCGACGTTCACGTACTCGCACGGCGTCAGCCTCTTGGCCGTCACCAGCCTGCTGAGCGCCTCGACGATGTGCGTCTGCGGGGAGATCGGATACGCGCAGATCACCTCGGGCCGGCACAGCGCGATCGTCTCGGCGACGGCCTGCGAACCTTCCATCTGCCTAAGCACGGACGGCCTCCCTCAGATAGGAGCAGGCCTCGGACGCCGCGGCGACGTTCCGCTCGGCCACCGGGCCGGGGAACGTGGCCCGGATCGCGGCGAGCACGGACTCCAGCGACAGCACGCCGGTGAGCGCGCAGAACGCGCCGAGCAGCGCCGCGTTGGGCACCGGCCGGCCGACGTGGCGCAGCGCGATCTCCGAGGCGGGGACGGTCCATCCGGTGAGGCCCAGCTCATCGGCCGGCCGGGTGGAATTGATCAGCACATGGCCGTGCGGCCGGAGCCCGGCCAGCACGTCGATCTGCCGGAGCAGGGTGGCGTCCTGCACGATGACGGCGTCCGGCTCGGTGATCGGCTCGCGCAGGCGGATCGGCTTGTCGGAGATCCGGCAGAACGACACCACAGGCGCGCCCGTCCGTTCCGACCCGAATGTGGGAAACGCTTGGGCGTATCTGTCCTCCAGGAAGGCGGCCACCGACAGCAGCTCCGCCGCGGTGACGACGCCCTGGCCGCCCCGCCCGTGGATACGCGTCTGGAACTCCATGTTCCCGGTGTAGCCCGGGGGCGGGACGGGCTGGAGGGCCGAACGTCCTGGATGCCGGGACTTTCGGCTCTCATGCCGTTCGGTACCGCCGCCGGATCATCGAAGGGATGAACACTCGCGGAGAGGGGTGTCCCATGCTCAGCATCGGGATCGTCAAGGAGAGCGCCGCCGGCGAGCGCCGGGTCGCGATCACGCCCGACCTGGTGCCGCGGCTGCGGGCCGCGGGCCTGCGCGTACTGGCCGAAGCCGGCGCGGGCGCCGCCGCGTGGTTCCCGGACAGCTTGTACGGCGAGGCGGGCGCGGAGATCGTCCAGGATGTGTACGGCGCGGATATCCTCGCCTGTGTGGACCGTCCGCCGATCGAGCGGCTGCGCGCGGGCCACCTCATCATCGGCCTGCTCAACCCCGACCTGGCCTACATCCGAGAGCTCACCGCCAGAGGTGTCACGGCCGTCAGCCTGGACCGGGTGCCCCGCACGCTCAGCGCCGCCCAGCCGATGGATGCCCTCACCTCGCAGGAGAGCGTGGCCGGCTACCGGGCGGCCATCCTGGCCGCGCAGACCTACGAACGCTTCTTCCCGCTGCTGGTCACGGCCGCCGGGACCGCGCCGCCGGCCCGCGTGCTGGTGCTCGGCGCCGGGGTCGCGGGACTGTCCGCGATCGCCATGGCCAGGCGGCTCGGCGCCGTCGTCACAGGCCACGACATCAGGCCGGAGGCCAGGGACGAGATCGCCTCGCTCGGCGCGGCCGTACTGGATCTCGCCGGCGAGGATGATGGCGAGCACCGTGGGGAGGGCGGTTACGCGCGGGCGCTCGGCGAGAGCGAGCAGGAGACCGAACGCAGCGCGCTGGCCCGGCACGTGGCCCGCCAAGACGTGGTGATCACCGCCGCCCGGGCGCAGGGAGGACGGCCGCCCCTGCTCGTGAGCGAGATCGCCGTCAAGGACATGCGGCCCGGCTCCGTCGTCATCGACCTGGCCTGCGGAAACGTCGAAATCGCCAGGCCGGGGGAGACGGTCGTCACCGAGAACGGCGTCACGGTGATCGGCGCCCCGAACCTGCCCGCCACGATGCCTGCCGCCGCTTCGTCCGCTTATGCCAGAAACGTCGGTGCCTTCCTGGATCACGTGCTCCGCGACGGCGTGCCCGTCATCGACCTCACCGATCCGCTCCAGGCCGCCGTGACGATCGCCAGGGGTGCGGCATGAGTGTGCAAGCGTTCGCCGACCTGAGCGTGTTCGTCCTGAGCCTGCTGCTCGGCTTCGAGGTCATCGGGCGGGTGCCGACCACGCTGCACACGCCGCTGATGTCGGCGGCCAACTCGGTGCACGGCATCGTGCTGGCCGGGGCGCTGCTCATCGCGCTGAGCGCGGAGGGGGTCTTCGGCTACGCGCTGGTGTTCGTGACGGCGGCCTTCGCCGCGATGAACGTCGTGGGTGGCTACGTGGTGACCGACCGGATGCTGGAGATGTTCCGCCCCCGTTCTGGGCGCGCGAGCGGTGGGGAGCGATGAGATGGACGTCTTCGACGTCGTGATCCGGCTGGTCTACCTCGCCGTCGCGACCTGCTTCGTGCTCGGCCTGCATCTGATGAACTCTCCGGTCACCGCCCGGCGCGGCAACCTCCTGTCGGCCGTGGCGATGGCCGTCGCCGTCGTCGCCACAACGGTCGTGCTCGTCGAGGCCGGCACCGTGCGCCCCTGGGGGTGGATCTCGCTGGCCGCGGGAGCGGCGCTGGGGGCGGGCATCGGCCTGCTGCTGGCCCGCCGGGTGCTGATGACGGCGATGCCACAGCTCGTGAGCCTGTTCAACGCGGTCGGCGGCGGAGCCGCGGCGCTCATCGGCGTGCACGATTTCGCCGTGCATGCCGGCGGGCACAGCGCGTCGATCCCGGTCGTGCTGGACGTGCTGATCGGCGCGGTGACGTTCTCCGGCTCCCTCGTCGCGGCCGGGAAGCTGCAGGGCCTGGTGCCGGGCCGCCCGCTCGTCTTTCCCGGCGTACGCCTGCTGACCCAGGCGCTGGCCCTGGTCATGGTGGCCGCCTCCATCCTGCTGCTGATCGGCGGCGGTGGCGCGGCGGCGCTGGCGGTGCTGGGCATTGCCTCGCTGGCCTTCGGCGTGATCATGGTGCTGCCGATCGGCGGAGCGGACATGCCGGTGGTGATCTCGCTGCTCAACGCGTTCACCGGCACGGCCGTCGCCATGGCGGGCTTCGCGCTGGGCAACGCAGTCCTCATCACGGCCGGCGCGCTCGTCGGCGCCTCCGGCGCCATCCTCACCAAGCTGATGGCCGACGCCATGAACCGCTCACTCGCCAACATCGTCATCGGCGGCTTCGGCACCGGCGACGAGCTCGCCGCGGGCCCGTCCGGGCAGGGGCGGGTCAGGTCGCTGTCTGCCGACGACGCCGCCATCCAGCTCGCCTACGCCGCCAAGGTCGTCGTCGTCCCCGGCTACGGCCTGGCCGCAGCCCAGGCGCAGCACCAGCTCCACGACCTGGCCCAGCTTCTGGAACAGCGCGGCGTCCGCGTTTCCTATGCCGTCCACCCGGTGGCCGGGCGCATGCCGGGTCACATGAACGTGCTGCTGGCCGAGGCCGGCGTGCCCTACTCGCAGCTGGCCGACATGGACGACGCCAACGACGCCATGCCACAGACCGACGTGGCCCTCGTCGTCGGCGCCAACGACGTCGTCAACCCGGCCGCCCGTCGTCCCGGCACCGCCGTGTCGGGGATGCCCATCATCGACGCCGACCGTGCCAAGAGTGTGATCGTCATCAAGCGGTCGATGGGGCACGGGTACGCGGGCATCGACAACGAGCTCTACACCGGACCCAGGACCGGAATGTACTTCGCCGACGCAAAGAAGGCGCTGACCGAGATCACCGCGGCCGTCAAGGTGCTCGTCGGCTGAGCGGATGGGCCGAGTCTGATCTGCCGGCGTACGCTGACCCGGCCTTGAGCAGGACCAAAGCCCCAAGAGGCCGGGGACCATCGCCTCTGAGGGCTCGGCCCGTCGCGCCGGACGATGAAGGTATGAGCGGAAAAGTCGGTGGCACGGCTGGCGACGATGCGGCTCTCGGGCGAGATCTTGGGCCTGCCGCTGAGGGGAAGGCTGAGATCCTGCTCACTACGGACCTCGACGAGGACCGTCTGGCCTCTGCGCGACGCCGGATCTTACGCGCGGCGCGGGCGCAGGGGCTCGTGGGCGACCGGCTCGGCGACTTCGTGATGGCGGCGTACGAAGGGATCGTCAACGCGGTGGAGCACGGCGGCGGACGCGCCCGGCTCACCCTGTGGCGGAGCGGTGACGAGCTGGTGTGTGCGGTCGAGGACGCCGGACCAGGCATCCCGGCGTCCGTGCTGCACAGGACGGACTTCCCGCCGTCCGGCTCCCTCGGTGGCAGGGGCATCTGGCTCATGCGCCGCCTGACCGATGAGGCGGTCTTCACCATCGGCCCCGGCGGCACCGTCGTACGGCTTCGCATGCGGCTGCCCATTCGCGCTTCCACACCGAACTTCGCAGGACGGCAGTAGGGACGTTCGGCCCTAGTGCGAGCGCCGTCCCCTGGACAGGCTCGTACAATGATGTCCAGTACGACGAGCGGGCGCACTGCCCCGCAACGGCGCAATCTCAAAGAGCTGTCCGAGGCCGAATCCCTGCGGCGGCTCGCCAGTGTTCCGTTCGGACGGATCGTGTTCACCCGGCATGCCCTGCCGGCCATCCGGCCGGTGAATCACGTGGTCGTCGACGGGCGGATCGTTCTGCGGTCCGGGTCTGGGACGATCATCAGCGCCGAGGTCGCGTCCTGGGACGCGGTGGTGGCGTACGAAGCGGATGAGCTGGATGCCGGCCGGCGGCTGGGCTGGAGCGTGGTGGTCACGGGCGTCGCGCGACTGGTGGCCGATCCCGAAGAGGCGGCCCGGCTGAGAGAGCTCGTGCACCCGTGGGTGGAAGGCGAGATGGACCAGGTCATCAGCATCCGCCCGGAGTTTGTCACCGGCTTCGAACTGGTGCCTTGACAACCATCACAACGGATCTCCTCCATATAGGCGTGGTGATCCGTTGGTGCGACACTGAGCCGCATGGAGAGTGAGCGCCGGCCGCTGATGCCGCACATGCGACTCGATGAGTTGCTGGCCGAACTGCAGGTACGCCTCAACGCCGTGCTGGCCACCCGTGACCGTGTGCATGCGCTGCTGGAGGCGGTCGTTTCGGTCGGCAGTGATCTCGATCTGGAGACGGTGCTGCGCCGTATCGTGGCCACGGCGACCACTCTGGTGGACGCGAGCTACGGCGCGCTCGGCGTGGTGGGGGAGGGGCACACGCTCCTGCAGTTCATCCCGGTGGGGCTGAGCGAGGAGGAGATCGCCAGGATTGAGCATTGGCCTCATGGGCTGGGCCTGCTCGGTCTGTTGATCAAGGACGCGCAGCCGCTGCGGCTGAGTCGCATTTCCGATCACCCTGAGTCGCACGGATTCCCGCCGGGGCATCCGCCGATGGGCACGTTCCTGGGTGTTCCGGTGCGGGTGCGTGATGAGGTGTTCGGCAATCTGTACTTGACGGAGAAGCGGGGCGGCGGCGACTTCGACGACGAGGACGAGGCGGTGGTGATCGCCCTGGCCACGGCCGCCGGTGTCGCGGTCGAGAACGCCCGGCTGTATGAGGAGTCACGGCGCCGGGAGACATGGCTGCAGGCGTCGTCGGAGGTGACCACGAGTTTGCTGTCCGGTGCCGACCCACGCGAGGTGCTCGCCGTGGTGGCCGCCCGGGCCCGCCGGATGAGCGACGCCGATCTGGTTCTGGTGCTGTTGCTCGACGCATCGAAGCAGGCCCTGACCGTAGAGGTCGCAGAGGACGACGGAGAGCTGGACCTGGTCGGGACGGTCTTTGACATTTCGGGCACGCTCGCCGGCGAGGTCTTCACGCGGGGCGAGCCCCTGTCCGAGCCGGACATACAGAACGCACCGTACCCGTCCTCACCTCTTCAACAGCAGGGCTACGGGCCGGTTCTGATCATCCCGCTGGGCGTGCCGTCGGCGGTCCGAGGGGTGCTGCTGCTGGCCAAGCGGAGCGGCCGGATGCCGTTCAGCGGCGCGGACCAGCAGGTCCTGCACGCGTTCGCGGGCCAAGCGGCGATCGCGCTGGAGCTGGCGGAGACCCGCAAGGACGCCGAGCGGCTGAGCCTGCTGGAGGAGCGGGACCGGATCGCGAAGGACCTGCACGACGTGGTCATCCAGCGCCTGTTCGCGAGCGCGATGACGCTGATGAGCACGGTCCGCCTGGTGGAGCATCCAGAGGCCGCCAAGCGGCTGCAGCACACCATCGATGAGCTCGACGATACGATCCGGCAGGTCCGCTCGTCCATCTTCGCCCTCCAGGGTCCGCTCGACGAGCCCGCCCCGGGGGTGCGCGGGCAGATCGTGGAGCTGGTGGAGGGCGCGGGTAGCCACCTGGGCTTCGCCCCGGGTCTGCGCATGGAGGGGCAGATCGACACCCTCGTGCCCCAGTCCGTGGCCGAGCATCTGCTGGCCGTGCTGCGTGAGGCCCTGTCCAACGTGGTGCGCCACTCGCATGCGCGCCGAGCGGACGTCTCCGTCGAGGTCGCGACCGGTCAGCTCACCCTCGTGGTGACCGACAACGGTGTGGGGGTGAGCGAGGCCGGACGGCGCAGCGGCCTGCGTAACATCGAGGACCGCGCCGTCCGCCTGGGTGGGACCGCAGCGCTGGAGACGCCAGAAGGGGGCGGGACCCGCCTGCGCTGGCGCGTTCCTTTGTGAGCGTCAACCTCGGCGCGGCCGCACGCGAGACCTTCCGCCGGCTGCGATGGCGATGGCGATGGCCCGCGATAGATGAGCCAACTTGCTCTCCGCATAACCCCTCGACACCTCCGATAAGGCACCCCGGGAACCTCACTCTGCCGCCATGCCGAAGGGGCCTGCTGCGCTATTGCGGGTAGATCCACCCGCGTATCCGTGTTTTACGAGACGCCTTTCTCGCAGCGGTTTCTGCGCCTGCCCGTCGGCCGTGCGCCGCGCCAGTTTCAGATCGATGAGCGCTGACCAGATCTCGCCGGACCGTTCCAATGCCCGTTCTGCCACATCCCGATCGAGCCGAGGCCCTGCTTCGCCGTAGTGGGACGGGTGGGCCAGCGGCACCAGTGCCGCGCGCGCCCGCGGCGTTCTTCTCAGGGATCGCACCAACACCTGCAGCGGGTGGATCCGCTCGATCACGTCCCGCTCGCCGGCTGCCACCGGCGCGATCAGTACGTCGAGCTGCGGGGTGTCGCCTGCATAGGACCGGGCCTGCTACACCGGGCCGGGTGGGCTCAGTCTGGCGAGCTTGGGGTCTTGCGCGGGGCCGTTGTTGAGGTGGTGAGGGTGGCGGCGTGGTGCAGCACGCTGGCGGCGGCGGAGGAGCGGGCATAGGGGCGCAGGCAGGCTCGCATGGTTCTCAAGGCGGTGATCGCACGGCCGCAGGAAAGGGCGGGGAACTCGTCGAGGAAGTGGTGCCAGGTGGTGGTGGCTTGGTCGAGGCGGCCGGCGCGGAGCTGGAGTTCGGCCAGGCGGGCCAGCAGGATGGCGCGGGAGCGGCGTTCGGTGGCGGGCCGGTGGCGTAGTGAGGTGTGCAGGGCGCGGATGGCGCCGGTGAGGTCGCCGAGCAGGTAGCGGACCTCGGCTTCCTCGGCGGCCAGGGCGGCGTGGTCGTAGACGCCGATGAGCGGTGCGGCCTGGCCTTTTGTGGTGGCAGAGGTGGAGGAGACGTGTTCGAGGCGGCGTTCGGCCGCAGTCAGAGCGGCTAAGGCGCGGGTACGGTCGCCGTAGGCGGCGTAGGCGACGGCCAGTTGCCCGGATAATAACGCGCGGCGGGCTGCGGAGAGGGCGTGGCGGCTGGTGGCCACCGCCTGTTCGGCGAGTTGCAGGGCCTGGGAGTGGTGTCCCAGGGCGAGGGCCTGGGCGGACATGCCCCGTAAGGTGAGTGCGTAGGCGGCCGGGTCGGCGTTCTCGACGGCCATCTGCAGGGCGGCTAAATAATAACGCTGCGCTAGAGGATGGGCTTCGTCGTCGAAGCACATGAAGGCGCACATGTAGACCAGCTCGGTGGCGCTGGTCAGCAGTCGTCGCCGCAGCGCTGGGCCGAGTCCGGCGTCGAGCTTGGGGATCAGGTCGCGCGCCAGATAGAGGCCCAGTGGTCGGCGGGTGAGCCCGCCGCCGTGGGTGCGGTCGGCGGCGGCGAACACCTGGGCGATCGCCTCGGCGCCCTGGGCGTCGGCTGGTCCGATCGGGGTGCGCCGGTGGGGCATGCCGGGGGCGGGGTGGAGGAGCAACCGGTCTGTGGCGTGGGTCCAGGAGGGCACCGCCAATGCGGTGACGTTGTAGGCGGCGCCAGTTCCGGTGCGGGGGGCCGACGTCGCCTGCATGGTGGCGAGTGCCGCCAGTTCGGCGCTCACGTCCTTGACGCCGTCGGCGGGTGACGCAGCGTGCGGCGAGGTGTGCGCAGGCGGGCATAAGTCGTCCAGGCCCAGGTCGGCTGGGGCGAGGGGGCGAGCCAGGCGGCGGGTGAGGGCTTCGGCGAGCAGGTCGGGTGCCGGGGGCCGCGGGCGGGTGCCGGCCAGCCAGTGCGCCACCGTGGTGCGGTCGTAGCGGGTTGCGGCGCCGGCTTCGGCGCCGACCGCGTTGACAGCGTCGGCCAGTTGCTGCCCGGTCCAGTCGGCTTCGGCCAGCAGGCTGCGCAGGCGCCGGTTCGGCCGTCGGCCGCCTCCGTCGTCATCGCCTCCGCTGTCATCGCCTCCGCCAGCGCTGGTGTCATGAGGGGTGTCGGCGGCCATGTGATTTCAAATCACCCAAATTCGCGAAACGAAGCGTATCTGAGTAGTTACACTCCGAATTCACGTTTGGTGCTCTAAGCATCTTCACGCTTACGAGCCACTGTGGCGCACCGTACGCGGGGGCTTGGAGGGCGGTCTTTCAACGCTGGCCCGCTATTCAACATCCCGACCGGTTTTGGCGCGTTCCAGCCTCTTCGGCGCGGACACGTGATGAGGAAAGCGCAGAGCCCCAGGCCCCACCGGCGGGTGAGCGTCGGCGGGCAACAGCCACGATCAGGGATCGATCATGACTACTGAACGCAGCGAGAAGCTCAGCATCGCCATGCCTGGCTGTTCGGCGCCCGACCGTCCCGATGCCGAGTTGGCGGCCGCCGCAGCGATCACAAAGGCTGCGGCCGCGGACCGCGCCGGTGCCGTACAGGCGCCGCAGGCCCCGAATACGAGAACCGCGCGTGGCGCCGACCGGATTCTGGGCGAGGCCCGGCGGATGGTCGAGCCTGCGCACCGGGCCGTCGTCGCGCAGCTCGACGGGCCGTTGCGGGAGGTGGCCGAGTACCACGCGGGCTGGCGGGAGATCGACGGCAGCCCGGCGCACGGGGGCGGCAAGGCGATCCGGTCGGCGCTGGCGCTGGCCTGCGCCCGCGCCGCCGCCGATCGCACCGCCGCGCGGAGCGCCGCGTTGGCCGCGCTGCCGGTCGGGGTGGCGGTGGAGCTGGTGCACGACTTCTCGATGCTGCACGACGACGTGATGGACGGCGATGTGACCCGCCGGCACCGGCCCGCCGCGTGGACCGTGTTCGGTGTCGGCGCCGCGGTGCTCGTGGGTGACGCGCTGCTGCTGTCGGCCATCCGGCACCTGGCGGCCAGCCCCGTCCAGCAGGGGGCCGGGGTGCTGGCGGCGACGGTGGTGGAGATGTGTGAAGGGCAGTGGGCCGATCTCGCCTTCGCCAGCCGCGCCGATGTCAGCCTGCCCGCGTGCCTGGCCATGGCCGAGGCCAAGACCGGCGCGCTGATGGGCGCCGCCTGCCAGCTGGGAGCGCTGGCCGCCGGGGCAGGACCGGGCGCCGCGCGCAGCTATCGCGTCTTCGGCCGGCAGCTGGGGCTGGCGTTCCAGCTCGTCGATGACCTGCTGGGCATCTGGGGAGATCCGCAGGTGACCGGCAAACCGGTCGGCGCTGATCTGGCGGTCCGCAAGAAATCGCTGCCCGTGGTGGCTGCGCTCGCCTCGGGTACCGAGGCCGCCGCGCGTCTGGCCCGCTTGTACGCCGGCCCCGGCGACTTGGACGAGGCGGCGGTGGCCCAGGCAGCCGACCTGGTCGAGGCCGCCGGCGGCCGGGCGTGGGCCCAAGCCGAGGCCGAGCGCTGCAGACAAGGCGCGCTCCACGCGCTGGCCGGCACCCGCCCCATGGGCGGCGCCGAGGAACTGGTCACGCTGGCCGCGCTGGTGACCGAAAGGAGCCACTGACATGACCGCCGATGCCCGCACCGATGCCTGCACCGATGCCTCACGCCCCGAGGGGCGGACGGTGCTGCTGGCCTCGCCCCGCTCGTTCTGCGCGGGCGTGGAGCGCGCGATCGAGATCGTGGAACGGCTGCTCGACCGGCACGCCGGCACCGGCCGGACCGTGTATGTGCGCAAGCAGATCGTGCACAACACCCATGTCGTCGCCGAGCTGGAACGGCGCGGCGCGGTGTTCGTCGACGAACTGGATGAGATCCCCGCCGACGTCCCGGACGGCAGCGTGGTTGTGTTCTCCGCGCATGGGGTTTCCCCAGCGGTCCGGGATCAGGCCGCCGAGCAGGCGTTGACGGTGGTGGACGCGACCTGTCCGCTGGTGACCAAGGTGCACGCCGAGGCCCGCCGGTTCGCCGCCCGCGGTGACACCATCGTGCTGATCGGCCACGCCGGGCACGAGGAGATCGACGGCACCCTCGGCGAGGCGCCCGAGCACACCGTGCTGGTGGAGACCGTCGCCGACGTGGCCGCTCTGCAGGTCCCCCAGCAGGTGCCCGACCCCGGGCGGGTCACCTACCTGACCCAGACGACCTTGGCGGTCGATGAGACCGCGGAAGTGATCGCGGCGCTCAGGGCGCGCTTCCCGGCCATCAAGGCCCCTCCTGAGGACGACATCTGCTACGCCACCACCAACCGCCAGCAGGCGCTGGCCGCCGTCGCCGAGCATGCGCAGGTGGTGCTGGTGGTGGGGTCGGCCAACTCCTCCAACTCGGTGCGGCTGGTGGAGACGGTACGGCGGCAAGGGGTGCCGGCCCATCTGATCGATGACGCCGCCGGGATCGACCCCGCCTGGCTGAACGGCTGCGGAAGAGTGGGAGTGACCGCCGGCGCCTCCGCCCCGGATCGTCTGGTGCAGGAGGTCGTCGACCGGCTGCGTACCCTCACCGGCGCCGGGGTCACCGTCACCGAGGTCGCCACCACCACCGAGACCATCCAGTTCGCCCTGCCCTCCCAGCTACGCCCGTCACGCCAGGACCCGCGGAAGGCCGATCGATGATGACGCGATTCCGCGCCGGCCTGCCCGCCGCTTCCCGGCACACCACCCGCATGTCAGCGTCTCCAGCCGCGTCTCCGGTCTCGGCCGCGTTGGAGGACCTCACCGGAGCGGAGGACCTGCGCGGCTTGGACGCCGGTCAGCTGGCCGAGCTGGCCGCCCGGATCCGCGCATTCCTGATCGACAAGGTGTGCGCCACTGGCGGGCACCTGGGAGTGAACCTGGGAGTGGTGGAGCTGACCCTGGCGCTGCACCGGGTGTTCGACTCGCCCCGTGATGTGCTGCTGTTCGACACCGGGCACCAGGCCTACGTCCACAAGATCCTCACTGGCCGGGCCGGCCGGTTCGACACCCTGCGCCAGGCCGGAGGACTGTCGGGCTACCCGTCACAGGCCGAATCGCCGCATGACTGGGTGGAGAACTCCCACGCCTCGACCGCGCTGTCGTATGCCGACGGCATCGCCAAAGCCCTCCACCTGCAAGGTGAGCTGAGCGGAGCCCGCGACGGGGTCACTGACGGGGCTATTGAGGGGACCGGTGCCGAACACGCCGGCGATGGCGGGCGGCGGGTGGTCGCCGTCATCGGCGACGGGGCGCTGACCGGCGGGCTGGCCTGGGAGGGGCTGAACAATCTGGCCGCCCGTCCTGAGCGGCCGGTCATCGTGGTGCTCAACGACAACGGCCGTTCCTACGCTGCCACCGTCGGCGGAATCGCCGCCCATCTGGCGGTGCTCCGCCAGCACGCGGGCGCGCGCGTGGGTGGGGCGCCGCCGGACGGCGCTCCACCGGCAGACAAGAACTTGTTCGAGCAGCTCGGCCTGGCCTACATCGGCCCTGTTGACGGCCACGACCTGGGCGCATTGGAACGGGCGCTGCACCACGCCGCTCGGCTGCGCCGCACCGTGGTGGTGCACGCGGTGACGCACAAGGGCCGCGGCTATCCGCCCGCCGAAGCCGACCAGGCCGACCACATGCACGGCATCGGCGTGCTGGATCCGGCGACCGGCGCCCCCGCGCGAGTGGCCACGGGCCCGTCCTGGACCAGCGTGTTCGGCCGGGAGATCACCCAGATCGCAGAGCGCCGCCGTGACGTGGTCGCCGTCACCGCGGCGATGCTCCACCCGGTGGGACTCACCGAGTTCGCCGAACGCTTCCCCGAGCGGGTGTTCGACGTCGGCATCGCCGAGCAGCAGGCCGTCTGTTCGGCCGCCGGGCTGGCGATGGCCGGCCTGCACCCAGTGGTGTGCGTGTACGCCACCTTCCTGAACCGCGCCTTCGACCAGGTCCTCATGGACGTCGCGCTGCACCGCCTGCCGGTCACCTTCGTCCTGGACCGCGCCGGGATCACCGGCCCGGACGGCGCCAGCCACCACGGCATGTGGGACCCGAGCGTCCTGGCGGTCGTCCCGGGCCTGCGCCTTTGCGCCCCCCGCGACCCGGCCCGGCTGCGCGAGCTGCTGAGCGAAGCCGTCGACGCCCGCGGACCGACCGTGCTGCGCTTCCCCAAGGCCACCGCCGGCACCGACATCGACGCGATCGGGCAGGTCGACGGCATCGACATCCTGTACTGCGGCGACCACCCGATGGACGTGCTCATCGTCTCCACCGGCACGCTGGCCGACCAGGCCCTGGCCGCGGCATGGCAGCTCAACGCCGACGGCATCGGCGTCACCGTCATTGACCCCCGCTGGGCGCTGCCCATTCCTGCCGCCGTGGTGCGCCTGACCGCTCGCCACCGCCTGGCCATCACCCTCGAGGACGCCACCCGAACCGGCGGCATCGGATCCGCCATCACCCAAGCATGCGCCGACGCCGGCGTGCCGACACCGGTCCGCAACCTGGGCCTGCCCCCCGATTTCCTGCCCGCCGGCGACCGCCGCCTCCTCCTGGAGCGCAGCGGCCTGACCGCCGACGCCATCGCTGCGACCGTCCTCGACAGCCTGCCCGCCGTCACCGCCCACACCCGCGACCGCCGCCCAGAGCGGTGGCCCGAACAGCAGCCTGCGCAGGGGCCGGAGCGCAGACGTGAGCCGCCGATCGATGCGGGCGGAGCACCCTGATGCGCGCGCCCCGGCCACGCGTGGTCATCGCCCGATCGACCGGATCCACCAGCACCACCGCTCCTGCCAGCACTCCACCAGAGAGCCCCCAACATGAGCCCTACCAACCTCGGCATGCCCACCACCCGGCCCTCCTCCGCCTCATCACCCGCCTCATCACCCGTCCCGTCACCCGTCTCGCCGGCCGCCGTGACCGCACTGGGCCGTCGGCGCTGCCAGCGGATCACCGTCGGGCACGGTGAGCGCGCCGTGCCGGTCGGCGGGGACGCGCCCGTGTCGGTGCAGTCGATGACCACCACGCCCACCGCCGACATCGACGCCACCCTGCAGCAGATCGCCGAACTGACCGCCGCGGGCTGCCAGATCGTCCGCGTGGCCGTGCCTTCCCAGGACGACGCCGACGCCCTGCCCGCCATCGCGGCCAAATCAGCGATCCCCGTCATCGCCGACATCCACTTCCAGCCCCGCTACGTCTTCGCCGCCATCGACGCCGGCTGCGCCGCCGTCCGCGTCAACCCGGGCAACATCAAAAAGTTCGACGACAAGGTGGCCCAGATCGCCAAAGCGGCCGCAGCCGCCGAGGTGCCGATCCGGATCGGCGTCAACGCCGGATCCCTGGACCAGCGACTGCTGGCCAAACACGGGCGGGCCACTCCGCAGGCGCTGGCCGAATCAGCGCTGTGGGAGGCGTCGCTGTTCGAAGAGCACGGCTTTCACGACCTCAAGATCTCGGTCAAGCACCACGACGTGCTCACCATGGTGGCCGCCTACGAAATCCTCGCCGAAGCCTGTGCCTACCCGCTGCACCTGGGCGTCACCGAAGCCGGACCGCCGCCGCAGGGCGTCATCAAGTCCACCGCCGCCTTCGCCATCCTGCTGCGCCAGGGAATCGGCGACACCATCCGCGTCTCGCTGTCGGCGCCGCCCGTCGAGGAGGTCAAGGCGGGCATCGCCATCCTGGAGTCGCTCGGCCTGCGCCAGCCCCGCCTGGAGATCGTGTCCTGCCCCGGCTGTGGCCGCCTCCAGATCGACCTGTACCGGCTCACCGCACAGGTCGAGGCGGCCTTCGAGGACTTCCCCCACCCGCTGCGCGTCGCCGTCATGGGCTGCGTCGTCAACGGCCCGGGCGAGGCCCGCGAAGCCGATCTCGGCGTATCGGCCGGCAACGGCAAGGGACAGATCTTCGTCAAGGGCGAGGTGGTGGAGACCGTACCCGAATCACAGATCATCGAGACGCTCATCAAGCACGCGATGAGCCTCGCGGAATCCGGCACGGGATCGCCCGACGCCTGACCCGGCACACCGGGAATCCGGGCCGTCCGTACAACTCCACCTCGCCGAACCCGCGCGGTTGCCCGGCGACCATCATAAGGAGACAACATGGTTCCCCTCGCTACCGGCCAGCAGCTCGCGGTGCCGCCGTTCTACTGCCCCATCACGATGGCGTGTGCACCGAATTCAACCACTGTCGATCACGAGACGGTGGCCTGGATGAAGCGGCTCAAACTGCACGAGAGTCGGGAACAGCGCGACTACCAGGCGCGGACGAACTACGGCGGATGGGCATGCATGACCATCCCCGACGGCTCTCAACAGCGGCGCCAACTCTTCAGCGACATGACGATCTGGTACTTGTCCGTTGACGATGCGTTCTTCGACGAAGCAGAGGACGCTGACGATGTCGACCTGCTCCTCCTGCACCTGGACCGCGTCTTGCAGATCCCCGACGCCGCAACGGCAGGCAGTGACCTGTGGCCGATCGTCGGCCTCCGTGACCTGCGCCAGCGCATCGAACAGTTCACCACCACCGCTCAACTTCAGCAATGGGTGAGCACCCTACGCTCTTGCCTGATGGCCGCAGCCCACGGGGCGAGCTTCCGGCGACAGAACCCCACACAGAACCTGAACGATTATGTGGTGTTGCGGCTCGGCGAAGGCGGCATGTGGCTGGTTATGGCGATGATTCCCATCGTTGGCGGATACGAGCTGACGAAGGCAGAACTGACCGATCCGCGGGTCCGCGCCCTGGAAGACATGGCCAGCTTCCTGCCCCAATGGGACAACGACATCCTCGGCTACGCCAAGGAGACGATCCGCAGCGCCCGCTACGGCTACCCGCCCCTCTCCAACGTGATCACCATCCTCGCCCGTGAGAACGCCTGCGATATCAACGCGGCTCAGCACCTGGCCATCATGATGCGTGACCGAGTCATGTGCCGATTCATACAGCTACGTGAACGCGTCCTTCTCGATGCCAGTGCGAATCTGGCCCGCTACGTGACCGGCCTCGGACACTTCATCCGCGGCTACCTCGAATGGGCACGGACCACCCCCCGCTACACCATCGCCACCAACCCCGGCGACCCGGCCACAATCGACCCGATCACGATGCCCACAACCTGGGCCCAACATCCCAGCGACGACAGCCCCGATCCGCTGCCGATCCCCGCCATCGCCTGGTGGTGGCAGCAAGGATCCGAATGAGGCTCGTCCGTCCGGCGCCCGGGCGCCGGGCCACGCCCCACCCAATGATCGTCTTCAACAGGGGCCGGCCTTTCAACACGTCGGAGCCTTCACGGGCGTTTGACCGCCCGTGCCACACCAAAAGAAGCGTTCGCGCACGAAGACCATGACAAAGACCACCCGCCCATGCGAACGGAACAACTATCGGAGGTGATCGAAAATGGCCAGAAGAACCATCCTGGACGAAGTCCTCAGCGGAGGAAACCGGTTCAGCCGAGACACGGGCAAAGCCCTGCGAAAAGCCATGAAGGTGAAGAAGAAGGGCAAGAAGCGCACCGACAAGCGCATCCGCCAGCTGACCACGCAGGTCGAGGCGCTGAGCAAGCAGATCTCCCAGTCCAACGGCAACAGGAGCAGCCAGGCCTAGTCAGGTGGCCGCACCAGGCGGGCACGAGCGGACAGGAGGCACGAGTGCCCGACGGGCGGACCGGCCGTACCCTCAAGATCGCGTCCCGGGCGGCCACGGCCGAGATCGTCCGAACCGCTCGGGCCCGCCGCGGCCATCCCGGCCGGCACAACGACCATGACCGGCAACAACGCGCCCGCGCCTTCCGTCAAACGCTGGAGACCCTGGGCCCGCTCTACATCAAGGTCGGGCAGATCCTGGCGACCCGGCCGGACATCATGCCGCAGTACGCCATCGACGAACTCGAACATCTCAACGACCAAGCGAACGTGGCGCCCTTCTCGATGTTCGAGCCCGTCCTGGAAGACGAACTCGGCGCCGGCTGGCGCAGCCGCTTCCGTGCCGTGCACACCGACCAGCCCCTCGGATCGGCCTCTCTCGCCCAGGTGTACAAGGCCATCTGGGCCGACGGCACACCATGCGTCATCAAAGTGCAGCGCCCCGGAAGCGAGGCAGCGGTACGCGGAGACATGGCGGTCCTGCGCAAGGCGGCCTGGCTGATCGCCAAAACGGCCCCCCGCTTTTGCGAGGTCGTCGACGTCCAAGCCATGCTGGAGACCTTGTTCACCGTCATGGACGCCGAACTGGACTTCACCCGCGAGGCCCGCAACATGAAACGGGCCCGCAAGAACGCGAAACAATTCAAGCGGCTCAGGATTCCGAAAGTCCTTGAGGCCACACCGCGCGTCCTCGTCCAGACCTTCGCCGACGGCGTCCCGATCAACCGGATCAAAAGTGGCGACCTCACCCGCAAACAGCGCAAAGAGATCGCCCACCAGTTGATGGGGTACATGTTCCGCGGCTACTTCGTCGACCGCTTTTTCCACGCCGATCCCCATCCGGGCAACATCATCATCAGCCCGGACGGCAAGGCCCACCTCATCGACTGGGGGATGCTCGGCCGGCTCGACCGCGGCAGCAGCCTCGCCGTGCTCACCTGCCTGCTGGGCATCACCCGGTCCGATGGCGCCGCTCTGGCCAGAGGCTGGGCAAGACTGGGAACCGCCACGCCCTGGAGCAACATGTCCGCCTTCGTGGGTGATGTGTCGAGGATCGTTCCGCACTGGGCCGACGCCAGCCTGGCCGAGCTCAACTACGGCGTCGCGTTGATGACCCTGATGCGTTACTCGTCCGAGCGCGGCATCCAGATCAGCCCGCTGGTCTCGGTCTTGGGCAAATCGCTGGCCAACATGGAAGGGTCGGTGCGGTACATCTATCCGAAACTGAAACTGGACACCGCTCTGCAGAGCATCCTTCAGGACATCATGCGTGAGCTGCTGCTGGACAACCTCGACGTTCGGCAGAGCAGCCAGGTCCTGCTGGAGTGTCTCGCTGCGGTCAACGGCGCCCCGGCCCAGCTGCAGGCGTTCCTCAGTGACCTGGCCGACCGTCAGTTCGCGGTACAGGCGCGCACCAACCTCGGCGATCCGATCGGCCCCGGGAAACGGCACCGGCTGTCACTTCACGGCAACCGGATACGAGCCGCTGCCGCCCTGGTGGCCGCAGGTGTCGTACTCCGACGCCTCCAGCGGCGTGCAACGCGAAGCACAGAGTGACGTTCCTGGGTCTCGTGGCCATGAACGGGGACGTGTTGGCCCCAGTTGAATGAAATCTCTGGCCCTACCTGAAAAATCGGGTGGGTCGGTGTCCGTCAGAATTGGCCCCAGCGGCTGTCTTGCGGTGGGAGCATCGGTGTGCTCTTGCCCGCGCACGATTGCGGCCCTTCCACGAGGCAACCGACCCCTTCGCGGACCCGCCCGCGAGTGATCTTGCTGCGGTGCTGTGGCGAGCGCCGACTCGACCAAGGGGAGCTCCTGGAACTCCCCCCTTGCAGGGGAGACGCCTCCCTCGCTATGGGGAGTAATGGCCGGTGTGCGGCCTCTACGGTCGCAGTCATGGTTGATTCTGATCGCCCGCGACGCTGGCCGGCGTACGCCGTGGCGGTGCTGTTCCTCGGTTACGCCGCGGGGAAGGCCGCCTTCGCTCTGCAGGCCCGGCTCGGGTTCCCAGGCGGCCCGCCCGTGTCGGCTGCCGAGGCTGGAAGCTATTTCATGGACGCGGCCACCGCACAGTGGCTCGCAACCGCGTCCGGCGTGTTGGGTGCGGGCGTCGCCATCGCCACGGTCACGGCGCTGGGGCGCAGGGTGCCGAGAACGTTGATGCTGTTCGTGCTGGCCGGGATGCTGTTGGCCGTTGGCGGCGGCGGGGGGATCATGATCGTGGACGGGTTCGTCGGCATGGGCGTGGGCTGGCAGTGGTACCACGGAGCCCTTGGACTCCTCGTGATCGGGCTGTTCCTGGAGATGATCCGGTCCTACGCGGCGGCGACGAGACGTGTCGCGGGCTGATCGGGCGCGGCTGGGCGCGTACGGGGCGGCGGCGTGCGCCGCGGCCTACGGATCGATGAAGCTCGCCCAGGCGCTGGGGGCCAACGCGCTGGCCGACAAGGACCCGCTGCCTCCGCATCTGCGCGAACAACTGCTCGCACGTGATCCCTTGTTCGTGGCGAGCCACTGGTTGCTGGCCGGTGCCGCGGTGGTCGGTGTCATCGTCGCGTTGGCCACCGTGCAGCCCTGGGGTGCGGCCGTCCCGCGCCGACTGTTGCTCGCGATCGCCTGGACGCTGGGGATCTTCATGATCGCCCGGTCGATCGGGGGGGTGGGGTTCGGCTTCGTCGGCGACGCGCTGCTGCTGACCGGGGTCCGCCCGGCGCCGGTCGAGCACGCCGCGCTGGCTCGCACCCTGGCGCGCTGGGATCTGCTGCTGTGGTCGCCGTTCTTCCTGCTCTGGGGGATGTGCTGGGCAACGGCCGGATGGCGGCTAGGTCGGCGCGGCTCGCTCGCCGACAACAGGCGGAACTTCGGTGACTTCTAGCCGACCAGGCCACGCCGCCGATAAGCGGAATCGCGTCGCCGGGGCGGGGCCTTCCTACCAGCAGGCCAGTGCCTCGGCAGAGATCCGGACATAGCGCGGTATAAGCTGCAACGACGGTGGCGAGAGAGCGGGCGACTCTGAACAGCCGCGAACACGATGCCTGGATGGGGGCCAATCCAACCGTTCAAAGCTGGGGCTAACGATCGCTAACCGGGGCCAGACGACTCGTTCCTTAGGGGCCAAGAGAGTCGTTCGAAGCCTCGTCCCTGGACGTGGCGCGGCGGGCTCTTCCTGCCGGCTGCGGGCGCTGACCCCCGATCAACGCCCGCAGGCCCCCTCTCCAATGGGGTCTTTTCGGTGGGCTGCGGTGACAGGTCACCTCGTTCGCGGATCTGCTGCGACGGGACCGTCGAGCAGCGGCTCGTTCAGTAGCCCTTCTGGTTCACGCCACCGATTGGAGGCTGCATCCGCTATGAGCGTCCATCGGCTGTGGACGGCTTCCGTTCGGCGACGATGACCAGGTAGTTCATCTGGTTCATGCGGTAGGCGTTGAGGAAGGGCGCTTCCACGCCGGTCGCGAGTTGTGAGGCGGTGCGCAGTTCCCAGTACGGGATGGCCTCGGTGGTCAGGTCGGCGACCGTGGACGGGATGAGGTCGTGCTCGAGCAGAGCGCGCAGGTAGGTGGAGCGACGGTGGATGTGGCAGACGTAATGCTCGTCGATGGCCTCCACGTCAGGGGAGGTTTCGGCGACGGCGTCGTTGCGGCACCAGGTGACCAGCACATACCTGCCGCCGGGGCGCAGCAGGCGGGCGAACTCGGCGAACGCCTCGTCCAGGTCGACGTACATCGTGGTCTCGTTGGAGACGATGTAGTCGAAGGAGCCGTCGCTGAAAGGGGTGTCGACCATGTTGGCGAGGTTGAAGCCAACCTGGTCCTGACAGCCGTGCCGGATGGCGAGCTCCTGGGCGAACTCATGGTGGTGACTGCAGAAGTTCACCCCCTCCACCTGGCAGCCGAACCGTTGATGGATCATGAACGAGGTGCCTCCCCGGCCTGACCCGGCGTCCATGACCCGGGCGGTGGCCGGCACTCGCCCGAGTCCGTCCGTGATCAGGTTGACCTGCTCGGTCTCCAGCCGGTGCATTTCGGTGAGGATCAGCTGTTCGCGGACCGCGGGCGGGGCCGCGAGGATCATGCGGTCGAAGTCGCCGACCGCGTAATGGTGGTGGTACAGGCCGTCTTCCGCGCCCAGCAGCAGGTTGATGTCGTCGTGGGTTTTGGCTTCCCAGTGCTCGTTCAGTTCGCCTTCGTAGGCGTTGCGGACGAGAGTGGTGTCGGGGGCCGGCTGCTTCATGGTGCCTCCTTGAAGGGTCCACTGTGCTGGTGGTGGTCGCGGGTGACGATGAAGGTGAACAGATCCGCCAGTCGGGCGTGGAGAACGGCGGGCAGGGTCGCTCGGCCGAGGTGCGCCAGGGATCTTTCGAGGTGCCGATCCGACAAGGCTTGCGTCGCGCTGCGGCCACCGGCCGCCTCGATCAGCTCGGCCAGCTCGTGCGGAGTGGCCTCCCTGTTCGGGGCGCGCAGGGATTCGCGCAGGTCTTTGGCGGCCGTTCCGCCTCCGCTCAGGGCGGTCAGGACGGGCAGCGTCGGCTTGCCCTGCCGCAGGTCCCCCATGGCGGGTTTGCCGGTCACTTGCGGGTCTCCCCAGATGTCTTCGATGTCGTTGGCGGCCTGCCAGGCCAGCCCGAGGTGATGCCCGGCCTGCTTCAGCTCCTGCACGGTGGTCGCGGACGCGTGACCCGCTATCGCTCCGGCGGTCAACGCGTAGACCAGGAGCGCGCTTGTCTTGCCGGCCGCCATCGCCAGGTATTCGGCCACCGCGATGCCGGCCGGATCGCGCAGCTCGAAGTCCAGGTCGGCGGCTTGTCCGGCGATCAGTGACGACACCGCGTGCTCCAGCAGTCCCGCGGTGTTGTGACCGGTCTGCTGGGCCAGCCGGAAGGCAGCGGCGAGCAGCGCGTCCGCGGCCAGGACCGCCGGCCCGATCCCGTACACCTTCCAGGCCGTCGGCCGGCCCCGGCGTAGCTCGTCGTCGTCCATCACGTCGTCGTGGATCAGGATGAAGTTGTGGACGAGTTCGACGGCCACGGCCGCCGGCACGGCTGGCGTGGGATCGTCGTCCCTGGCCTGTGCCGCCAGGAGCGCCAGCGCGGGCCGCAGTGCCTTGCCCACGGGCTCGGTCCTGCCGGACTCACCATCGTGATTCCACCAGCCGAAGTGATAGCCGCAGATACGGCTCAGATTGGCGGGGAGGCTTTCGACCGCCTGTTGAAGCACCGGTCGCGTCAGTTCCTGCGCGTGGGCCAGCGCTCCGCTGACGGTACGTTGCTGGTCGCGCCAGGCGCCGATGCCGCCTGGTCCGGTTGTCGTGCTGGCAGACATCACGATCCCTTCAAGAGGGGGCAGCAGGTCAGGGGAAGCAGGAGCGAGTCGTATCGGGCCCGGATCCGTTCTCCAGCGACCTCTTCCAGACCTCCGCGCGAGCGATTGCCGTGTTGCCCTGAGCGATGGTCACGATCTATCTCCCGGCTTTCGCTGTGCCGCTTCCCAACCGGCCCTGATTTCCGGTGGGACTACTGTTTTGCTGTCCGGACTACCAGCGCCGGAATACGGTCAAGCTCGGTCAGGATGTTGAATTCCGGGTCCGTGTTGAAGATCTGCAGAATCCTGACCAGGGCCCTATTTCGGAAGTGGATCACTTGTATGACCGACTTCTGGGTTGATCTTTGGGGGCCGAGGTGATTTGACCGCCGCTCAGTCTCAGTGGGCGGTGCTGGAGCCGTTGCTTCCCCCCGCGTTGTCGCTTGGGAACCCTCAACGAGACAACGAGATCATCCGTGAACCGATGGTCCGTGCCATCGTCCCCAGCGTGATCTGAAGCGGCCGAACTCCCGTACACCGACGCAGCTCGCGATCCCTGCGACGCCCTCAGCGCCCCTGCTTGACCTGCTGTGGCACACCGCAACCCCCACCGGAGAGGATCCGTTCCAGGTCCGAGGCCACCTCCCCCGCTGACGAACTCCGCCGCTTCTTCGGCATCTTCGTTCAGGCAAGCGACAGTCTGGATGCGGACATTTTGGCGGGCTGCTTCGCTGAGGGCGCCCGGCCCGTGCGCCGTAGGCGGAGATCGTGACGCGAAACTCACCCCGGAGAAAAACATAGAAACGGACCTCAGCGACCGCACCTGTGCTCTCACAGCTGAAATCAGCGGTGCGCACTGGCGGAGCAAGACACGTGACGAAGGTCCCGTCCAGTCGGGGGCGTAAGGCTCTGCTCGGTGGTGATCGTCTGCGGTGTGCTTGGGGTGTGCAGGACGATTCCCCCTCGGAAGGAGGCCGTCATGGCCGCCACTGTCAACACCCCCGTCGCGCGGGCCGCCGCTGCGCGTGAGCCGGTCGACTATGTCTGGGCGGTTGCCCGGATCGCGATCGGCTGGGTCTTCTTGTGGGCGTTTCTGGACAAGACATTCGGCTGGGGGTTCGCGACCCCCGCGAACAAGGCATGGGTCGCGGGCGGAAGCCCGACGACGGGTTTCCTGAAGGGGACGGGGGAGAACGCGCTGGGCGGGCTCTTCTCGGCTCTGGCGGGCCAGACGTGGGTGGACTGGCTGTTCATGGCCGGCCTGCTGGGGATCGGGCTGGCGCTGGTCCTTGGCGTCGGAACGAAGATCGCCGCCGGTGCGGGCACCGTGCTGCTGGTCCTCATGTGGGCGGCCGAGCTGCCGCTCAGCAACAACCCCATCATCGACGACCACATCATCTACTCGATCGTGCTCATCGGGCTGGCGCTGGCCGGTGCGGGCAGGACCTTAGGGCTGGGCGATCTGCCGATCGTCCGGCGCAACGCCTGGCTGCGGTAGGTGCGCGGGACGGACGCCCGCCTCCGGTAACCGGAGGCGGGCGCCTCGTCGTCCAGGTGATGTCAACCTCAGCCCTTCGCCGGGCCGCCGCAGGACCTTCGCCCCTGGCCGGACAACTCTGACCAGGGAGGATGAGGTCAGGAGCAGTGGCTGCACACTCGCTTCGGCCTCCGGCGAGAGGGGACTTGCGATGAACGTATGGGTGCTGGCGCTGATCGGCGGCGTGGTCGCCTTCGCCCTCGGGCGCTACGGAGAGGCGGCCAAAGACGCGCACGGCCGCTTCGTCAGCTACCGGGGCCGGACCGTGGCCGCCTTCCGGACCTGGATCAAGGACGTCGTGACCGTCACCCTCCTGATCGGCGGTATTGCCTTGGCCATCCTCCTCCTTCTCCGATGAGGATGGCGGACACCCGGGATCAGAGGACCAACGGCACCTCGATCAGGGACTTCGGCCCCGAGTGCGGACAAGTGGATCCCGCGGAGGATGGGAAACAGACGAACGACGTGCGGAGGAGTGGCGTGATGGCCGGTCAGATCGTGGTGGGCGTGGACGGATCCGCAGCGGCGGCGGTGGAAGGGGCCGCCGCGCGCCGCCGCCTGGGCGTGCGCGCCGCCGTGGAGCCGCAGTTCGGAGGAGAGAGACCATGAACGCGCAAGCCTTGACCGCCGCGGACGTGATGAGCCGGGTGCTGGTGGCCGTCAAACCGACGGAGTCCCCGCTGATGGCCTGGGAGCTGATGCGCAGGGCCGGCGTCCACCACCTGCCCGTCGTCGAGGGGCGGCAGGTGCTCGGCATCCTGACCAGGGAGCAGCTCGCCGCGTCCTGGTCGGGCGGGCCGCAGGAGCAGTCGAACCGCCAGGTCAGCGAGCTGATCGAGAGTGAGCCGGGACCCTCGGCGGCGCCGGACGCCTCACTGGCGCTCATCGCGGCGATCATGCTCGACACCGGGCGCGACGCCGTGCCCGTGGTGTCCGACGGCGGCCTGGTCGGGATGGTCACGGCCCGCGACGTGCTGTCCGCGGTCGCCGGCCGGACCGAACCCGCACACGGGCCGGGCGAGGTGGTGACCGGGATGTTCCACCTCGAACCCGTCCTGCCCTCGGACAACAAGATAGGAGAGACACCATGAACGCACTGGTCGTGTACGAGTCCATGTTCGGCAACACCAAGCAGGTCGCCGAGGCCGTGGCGAAAGGGCTGGCCACCCGGATCCCGGCCGAGGTGGTGGAGGTCGGCGCCGCGCCCGCCGAGATCGGTCCGGAGATCGGGCTGCTCGTCGTGGGCGGGCCGACGCACGCCTTCTCGATGAGCCGGGCCTCCACCCGGCAGTCCGCCGCCCAGCAGGCCACCGGGCCGCTGGTCTCCCTCGGCGACGGGGTGCGTGAATGGCTGGCCACGCTGAGCACCTCGACCAGCGGGCTCAGAGCGGCGTCCTTCGATACCCGCGTTCCGAAGGCCCCGGGCTCCGCCGCCCGTGCCGTCGCCAAGCGCCTGCGCCGCCGGGGCATCAGGCCCATGTCACCGGCACAGAGCTTCTACGTCACCGCGACATTGGGGCCTCTGGTGGAGGGCGAGTTGGAACGCGCGGAAGAGTGGGGCGAAAGTCTCGTCGCGTCCTTCCCTGTCCTGACCGCCTGACGACGATCAGGGTGGTGTCAGGACCGCCCGTCGCGCTGTTCCGAGCGCAGTCGTGCGGCCAGCGCCGCCGCCTGCGTACGGCGCTGCATGTCGAGCTTGGACAGCAGGTTGGAGACGTAGTTCTTGACCGTCTTCTCGGCCAGGAACATGCGCTCGCCGATCTGCCGGTTGGTCAGCCCTTCGCCGATGAGGTCGAGGATGTGGCGCTCCTGCTCGGTCAGCGCGGCCAGCGGGTCTTTCCTGGTCGCCTGGTCACGCAGTCGCTGGAGCATGGAGGCGGTGGTCTGCGGATCGAGCAGCGACTGCCCCGAGGCCACCGTGCGCACCGCTCCCACCAGGTCCGAGCCGTGGATCTGCTTGAGCACGTAGCCGGACGCCCCGGCCATCACGGACTCGAACAGCGCGTCGTCGTCGGCGTACGAGGTCAGCATGAGGCACTTGAGATCCGGCAGCCGGGAACGTACCTCGCGGCAGACGTCCACGCCGTTGCCGTCAGGCAGCCGGACGTCGAGCACCGCGACGTCGGGCTTGAGGGCGGGGATGCGGGCGATCGCCGATTCGGCGGTGCCCGCCTCGCCGATGACCTCGATGTCATCCTCGGCCTCCAGCAGAGCGGCGACGCCGCGGCGGACGACCTCGTGGTCGTCGACGAGGAACACGTGAATCATGCTTGCGACGCTAGCTGAACGGCACGATGGCGGATAGACAGCGTCACTGGATCTTTGTGTGGTGTTTTCACCGGTCGTCCTCGTCCCAGAGCAGCTCGTTGTGCACGTCCACGACGCCGTTGACGCAGACCATGGAGTGGGCGACGAGTGAGGCGTCCGATCTTGTGCGGGTGCGTCCTTGAAGGGTGACGACGCCCTGCCGGACGGAGACCTCGATCTGTGAGGTGTCGATCCACATGAGGTGGTCGAGCTCTTCCTGGATCTCGCCGCGGAGGTCCTCGTCCGGGCGGACGAAGACCTTGACCAGATCGTTGCGGCTGAGGAGCCCGGCCGGTCGGCCCTCCTCGTCCACGACGGGCAGGCAGACGACGCCGCGCTCGTCCATGAGACGCATCGCGTTGACCACGGCCTGTTGCGGCCGCACGGTGATGGCGGGCGAGGTCATCAGCTCCGCGGCCGTCCGCGCGTGCATCTTCTCCACGGCGCCGCCGCCCCCGGGCGACAGATGCCATCGCAAGCGTGCTCGGATGGGGGGCTGGTAGCTCTCGCGCGTGTACTGGTCCTTGAACTCCTCCTTCGGCAGTAAGTCGGCTTCGGACACGACCCCGACCACACGCCTGCGGTCGTCGACGACGGGCACCGCGCCGACCCCGCGTGCGACGAGCGTTTCCGCGACCTCCTTGAACGACGTGTCGGCGGTGACGTACGCGACGTCCGTGGTCATGATCTCTTTCACGGTGACGCGCATGTCAGTTGCCCCATTTGGAGTCGTTGTGCTTCCAGCTCAGCTTGTCGACGACGCCGACCACTCCCTCGACCCGGCCGACCAGCCGCAGAGCGATCTGTACCTCGCTGCGGCGCTCCATCCAGCCGCTGAGCGTGACGACGCCGTGGTCCACCTCGACCCTGACACCCAGCGTCTCCATCCAGAGCGAGTGCTCCAGGACGTCTTCGCGGATCTCATGGGCGACGTCCGCGTCGGGGCGGGCGAAGACCTTGAGCAGATCGCGTCTGCTGACGATGCCACGCAGCCTGCCGTCGTCGGCGGTGACGATCAGGCGTTTGACGCCGTGCTCGTCCATCGCGCGGGCCGCCATGACCGCCGAGGCGGTCTCGGTGACGGTGACGGCGGGAGTCGTCATCAGGTCGGCGGCGGTGTCGCCGGCGACCTTGCGCCGCATCTCCGAGCCCTCTTCCGACAGCCGGTGGCGGAGCCTGGCCCGCAGCGGCGGCTTGTAGCCCTCCTGGTAGTAGCGGTCCCGGAACTCCTCCTTGAGCAGAAGGTCGGCCTCGGAGACCACGCCGAGCACGTGATCGGCGTCGTCGACCACGGGGACGGCGCTGATGCCGTGCGTGATGAGCGTTTCGGCGATGTCCTTGAACGGGGTGTCCGCCTTGACCGAGATCGCCTTCGTGGTCATGACGTCTGTGACCGTGACTCGCATGATGTTCCTCCTTCGCGTCCTGCTTCCATCACAGCGCGGTTCGGCGGGCATAGTCAGAGGCGGAAGTCCTGGCGCGAGAAGTCGTTGGTCAGGCCAGCAGCTCGGTCACGGGGCGGCGCGAGGCGCGCGGCACGACGGGGCCGTAGCCCAGCCGCATGATCATCTGCGGGTGGCCGCTCCGGTGATGGGGGTCGCTGCGGCGGCGCATGTCCCGCAGGTCGAGGGACTGGTTGAGGAACGACGCCGACACGGCGTGCCGGGCCCCGGCCAGCAGGATCCGCTGCAGCGCCTGCCCCGCACGCAGCCAGTCCATCGGCTCGTCGGCCGCGGTGGTCAGCACCGCGAGCTGCGGGTACGGCTCGAAGCGGGCATTCCCCGCACGGCGGCCGTAGTCGCGGATCGGGTCCGCTCCGCCCATCGCCTGCGGCCCCTGGACGTGTGCGGGCACTCCGGCCCTTGCCGTCCACTCCGCCACCTCGCTCATGTAGTCGCTGTCGCGGGCGAGCTCTTCCTGGGCGATGGCGGCGTAGTCGAGCAGGTCCGCCGCGCTGCGCCGGTCCAGGAAGACCAGCCTGGCTCGCTCATGGGCCGCGGCTGCGCGCAACTCGCTCAGCACCGGCACCGGGATCAGGCGTGCGTCGAACGGGGCGCGGTTGGTCCGCCGTTGCGGAATGAGCTCGTACATCTCACGCGCCTCGGCAGAAAACCTGCCTCGCGTCGCGAAATGCACGGTGGCCAGCACGTCCGGCGCCGCGTCCGCATCGGGGAGGAGCTGGACATCTGGTTTGCGCCCGGCCGCACGGGCCGCGATGCGCAGGTTCAACAGCGCCGCGCCGCAGCTCACGTGCAGGGAACGGCCGCGCGGGTCGCTCACCCGAAGCCAGCGGTCCCAGTCCGCCAACAGCTCGATCACGTCACCGTCCCGGACCCGGAATCGCCAGGGCTGGGTGTTGAGCACCGAGGGTGCCTCCCCGGCGGCCACGAGCAGCCGCTTGGTCGCGAGATCGAGGATGTGTGCAGTGGTCATGATGCACCTCCCGAGCCCAAGGCTGGCTCGTGGAGACGGACGCCGTCAGGGCCGGAGGTCCCGCCGAAAGTCCCCGGCAGTGGTGACCTCTGGCCGTTGCCTGCGACCGCTTCCCCTCGCAGGAACAGCCGGCGGAGGCTCGCGAGCCACGTACGGCCTCGTCCGGCCGCGGATGTCACCGGCGTGCGGTGTGGGCGAAGAGCGGTACCCGGCCGTCCACACGGACGGAGGTGAGGTCGTTTACGGTTTGCGCGCGCTCCTCACCTGCCGGCGACGGCGGACGCAGGGTGATGACGAGACCGAAGTGTCCGTTCGCGGCGGCCCGGAGCGCGGGTGCGGTGCAGGCGATCACCGCCGTCTCGGCCGGTCGCGCGTCCAACCGGCGCGCGGCCTCCAGCAGCATGGCCGGGTCCGGCATGGGGGCGAGCCCGGCGTCGGCGGCGACCACCCCGTCCACCCGGGCGTCGAGCAGGCCGGACAGGCCGGCCCGGTGCAGGATCTCGGCGCAGTTGCGGCTCGGAGAGACGGCTCCGATGAGGGCGCCGTGGTTGCGCAGGTCGTGCAGCAGGGCCATGGCCGCGGGGAAGGGTGCCACGCCGTACTGGCGGATCTCGGCCAGGAAGAGGCTGTCCTTCAGCCTCGTCATATCGGGCAGGATGTCGCGGTCCATCTCCTCATCCAGGAGGATGCCCCGGGAAGCGAGGAAGTCCCGTGCCCCGTCGATCCTGGGCTTGCCGTCGATGTGACGCAGGTAGTCGCCCGGGATCTCGAACGGCCGCCACGACGTGCCGGATTGCTCGGCGCGCCGGCGCATGAAGGCGTCCAGGACCCATTTCCAGACTGAGGAGTGGACGCGGGCGGTGTCGGTGAGCACACCATCTGTTTCGAAGATCACCGCAGTGACGCGGTGGAGGTCGATCACGGTCATGATGTCCTCCTCGGAGATCAGGACTCCATGCTCTCCGCCTCGCGGTCACCCCGTCAGAGGCGAACGGCCCTGACGCGCACAGCGTCTGTCACCGGGGAGCCCGGAAGCCGGGACCAACGGCTGTGGTTCGAGGACCTCGTCCCCGGGCGCCGCCGTCCAACGGCTCGTCATGAGGGAGACCGTTACCCGCTACGGCGTGGCGCATAATGCGAACTCCAGCTCCTTGGAGCAACGTCACCGAGCTTCATACCTAGAAATTCGGTTCGATGAGCGTTTGCACAGGAGCAGCGATCTTCGCCCTGATGCGTTAATGCGCTTTCGCACCTGTAACTGCACGTCAACCGGGGTCTAAGTTTGAGCTGGGGGTCGCCTTTAGGCGGGCGTCGACCTTCCGGTATTCTTAAGGGTTACTCAGCCGATGCACCAGTGCTAAGCCCAGCCGCGTCCGGCTCAGGGCTCTCTCGCATCAACCGCCCCCCAAGGAGGCTGTGTAACATGAGTACCATAAAAGATCGTTTAAGTCGATTCTTCAAGAGGACGAAGGCGTGGATTGTTGCCATCGCGGGTCTTACGGCGATCGCCACATTCCTGCTGGCGAACCCTTGGGCCCGGACGGGCGACGCCGCGTCACCGTCACCGTCGCCATCGATGCCGGCTGCGCCCGCCAAGGCACAGCCGGCTATAACGTCAGCTTTCACGGTGCCGACGTCTACGCCGGAATTTTCTTCCAGTAGCACAGAAGGCGAATTTACTTACCCTTCCTCAGACGGTGAAGTGCGGAGGCTGTCGGGATGCCTCACTGTCAAAGCCAAGGTGCAGGACGTGCCTGGCGCTGGGTTTCTCATCATGGAGCGCACGCCAGCTGGCGCGCTGTTCTACCACGGCGTTCGACGGGGCAAAGATGGAACGATCCGTTCGACGTTCACGGTGGGTGAGCCCAAGAACGAGGACGAGGAGTTTGACATCGCGCTCGTGCGAGGCCCGAAGCAAGTCGTCGAGTGGGTCGGGCAATATCTCGAAGCAGCGCATCCTCATCCGTTCATGACCCAGCTTGACAACTTCACGATGGAGCGGAACGCCGGAGCTGTCTGCAAGTAGAAGATCGCTATCTTCGATAGCACACTAAGTTTGGCCTGGCCCTTCGGCTGAGGGGGCCAGGCATTTTTGTGATCATCGTCAGGTGATCTCCGAGGTGGGTGGGCCCCGGTGAGGCCACGCCGGGCTAGCCTGCGTCGCCTTGGCGACCTTGGCTTGCTTCGAGAGAGTCGAAAGAGTCGAGGTTGATGAATGGGTGACCTCGGTCCCCTCGACGTCACATCCTTTTCGTGGAGGTGCACGTCAGTGCTTCGTTTGTGGCGGGTTATGAGGTTGTCCGCCTGGATTAGGCCACCAGCTCCAGTCCGGCGATGGCCGTGGCCAAGGTTGGAGCGACGAGGCGCCGTCACCAGAAAGGAGCAGGCCAGCATTGTCGTTCGGTCCTCAACAGGGTCGTATGTGATTCATCGGTTGCTGCCTGAGTTCCAATATTTCGGCCTTGCTCACGGCTCAGGACGGGGCGGTGATGTGACCTTGGATGTCGGCTAACCGGAGCGCCATGGTGATCACCAACTGCTGGCAGAACGCGTAATCCTCGGCCGTCGGTGCCAGAGCAGTCGTATGGTGGACTGATCGCTCCCCGTTGGTCGAGTAGTCCACGATCGGCGTGAGGCTCAGGAACTTGAGATAGGCGTGATAGTCGACGCCGAGAGTCATGATCCGCAGTGCGCGCTGCGTTGCCAGTGTGATCTCGGTCAGTGTCGCGAATTGCTCGGCGAACTCGTTGACCACGCTGCCATAGCCATCCAGAGTGCGGAACATCCGAACGATGTCCCTTTCCTCGAGCGGAAGCCCAACGCGAAGGTTCGGTCCGAAGCTGAACAACGTTCGGTCACGACCGTGACCAAGATGCTCACGGGACACTGCGTTGCCGGCGTCCACCAGCAACGCCATGGCCTCCATGCGGCTGCCGGAAGACTCGGCTGCCGCTGCTTTCCTGACCAGGTCGCGCACCTCTTCCTGAGAGATCAGATCGGCCATGTCGATGGCGGCATACTCGATGCCGAACACCTTCGGCGTGTTCTCTTCGAAGAAGGCGGCGGCATCAGCGCGGGACTGCTCAAGGCCCTCAGCTCCGGGCCAGGTGTTGGCATGCTTGAAGGCGTTGCGCAGATCAGTGATCCTCTGGACACCATTCCTGCCGCTGAGAATCTCGCGCGGGCCGTTGTTCGCGTTCGGATCCAAGCTCCCGAAATACCGTTCGACAAAGTTTCTGCCCTTCGGCTCGAACCCCAAGTGCTCGCTGGTGAGCATCAAGAACAACTCGATCGCGTCGTGAAAGAGCAGCACGCTGGTGAAGCTGAGCGGCTGAGGTGATCGCGACTGTTCGATGCCCTGCTGATGCAGCAGGCGGATGAAGGTCAGACGCCGCATGGTCTGAGGGGCAAGTGCAGAAGTGGCCATCAGCGAGGTCTCCTGGCGCGCGGGGGAAGGCCACCCTAGCCGCGCCCGCAGCGGCCATGCATCTGCCTTTGCGTCGCGAACATGCACGTCACATGAAGGCCCAGATCAGCCAGCGGATGCGATCATGATCGGTCGGCAAAATGGACGACGAAGGACCCCCGCCTGCGGGACCTTAGACGCTGGCCGGCCGCCCTCCCCGGCGTTGCGATGGGAGGGAGAGGAGGCGGCACGATGATCATCGTTGGAGCCGACGGATCGCGGGCCGCGCTGGAGGCGGTGGGCTGGGCGGCCAGGGAGGCGGCGCTGCGCGGCACGGCGCTGACCGTGATGCACGCGGTGCCGCGCTGGGTCCCCGACACCACCGACGGGCGCTATGCCGATGTGGCCGCGTGGATGCGCCGGAGCGGTCTCGACCTGCTGGCCACCGCCGAGGGCAGAGCACGCCGGGGGCACCCGGCCCTCAGGAGGAGGCCGGCCTCGCATCCGGTGACCCGCGTACCGCCTTGATCAGAGCGGCGCAGGACGCCGAGCTCCTGGTCGTCGGCGGCCACGGCATCGGCGGCGTGCGCGGTCGGGTCTGTGGCGTTCGGCGTGGCTGGGCACGCGCCGTGCGACATAGCCGTGTCCATGAGCTGCCGTCGTTGCCACGAGCGGAGATCGTGGCAGGCGTGGATGGTTCGCCGCAAGCGCAGTATGTGCTGGAGTCCGCCTTCGCCGAGGCCGAGCTGCGCGGGGCGGTGCTGCGTACGGTGCGCGCCTGGGCCTGGCCGCACGCGGGCGGGTTCGAGCCGGCCGACGCCGAGGGCGAGCGCCACCAACTGCTTGAGCTGAAGGAGACCCTCGCCGGTCATCGCGAGCGCCATCCGGACGTGCCCGTCGTGGCGGACGTCGTCCACGGCCATCCGGTCGCGGTGCTGCGCGAGGCCGCACAGGGGGCCGATCTGCTCGTGGTCGGTTCGCATGGGCACGGCACGTTCGCCAGGATGATCCTCGGCTCCGTCAGCCAGGCGCTGGTGCAACAGTCCCCGTGTCCGCTGATCGTGGTGCGCAGGGAGACGATCGCGGCAAGTTGAGCCCGGCCGAGGGCCGGAGCTCGGCCCGCGCGGGCTGAGCATGGTCAGTACGGCAGCGTCCGCCCGGTCGGCGTACGCAGGTCGAGGTCCGGCCGAGGGCGAGCAGGTTTCGGACGCAGCATCACGTGTGTGGTTCGCATCTCGGTCAGCTCCTCGGTGGGTTCGTTCCTTCGTTTGCTCGCCACTCTGCTGTGCGCCGGTCGGCGGCAGCAGGTGCCAAGGCCCTCGGAGTGGACGGCCCTTCGGCCTGCTCTGCGGGGACTTCCGGCCCTGCCCGGCACTGCGGGCTCCCGAGGGCACACACTCGGCGCTGCTCGGCTCGTGGGCTGGGGCGCTATCCACCACGTCGGTTGCGCCGTGGCCCTGGTGCCGCCGGCTTCATCGTGATCCCGAGCCGCGACAGGGGACGAGAGTGCCCGTCAAGACCTCGCGGACGGCTAACCAGCCTGCCACTTCGCGTCGTCGGTCTTCCAGGTCAGGTGGTCGACGACGCCGACCACGCCGTTGACGCGGGCGGTCATGCGGCAGGCGATGCCGCACTCGGTGCGGCGGTCCATCCAGCCGGACAGGGTGACGACGCCCTGGTTCACCTCCACCTTCACGCCGTCGGTGTGCACCCACAGCGTGCGGTCGAGGATGTCGTCACGGACCTCCGCGGCGATCTCCTCGTCGGGGCGCAGGAAGAGCTTCACCAGATCGTGGCGGCTGACGATGCCCTGCAGACGGCCGTAGGCGTCCACGACGGCCAGCCGCTTGACGTCGTGTTCGTCCATCAGCCGGGCGGCGGTGACCGCGGAGGACCGGGAGGTGATGACGACGGCGGGACTGGTCATGAGCTCGGCCGCCGTGTCGCCGGCGGCCTTCTGCCTGCCCCTGGGGCGGCGGAGCTGGGCGCGGACGGGCGGCCGGTAGCCCTCGCGGTAATACTGCTCGCGGAACTCCTCCTTGCGCAGCAGGTCGGCCTCGGACACCATGCCGATCACGCGCCGGTGGTCGTCCAGCACCGGCACGGCGCTGATGTCGCACGCGATGAGCGCCTCGGCGATGTCCTTGAACGGGGTGGCGGCGGTGACGGACACGACCTCGTTCGTCATCACGTCCGCGACGGTCATGCGCATGAGCGCCTCCTCCGTGGCTGCCTTCATCAGACGTCCCGGAGGGTCCGGGAAATAGGGCCGGAAGTCCCGGGATGCGGCGGCCGATGGTCAGCGCAGCGGGGAAATGTGGCACCGGCGCGTGCTGTGGGCCGCCTCATGGAGGCGTGCGCGCCGGCTACGAGCTCGGGACGAAAGTCCCTCACATTGGGGTCGTACGTGACTGCCCCGGCCGCATGTTCCCGCTCTACGGTCCGGAGAAAGCGCATCAACGGCCCCCCTGCGGCAGACACCAGAAGGAGGCGGGCCATGACGAGTGGACTCGACCTCAGCACTCTTGAACTCATGCTGGAGGCGCTCAGCGATTTCATGACGGACGCCTTACCCGAGGAACGACAGCTGGCGCTGGACCGTGACGACGTCTGCCCGGAGGACACCGTTCGCCGGATGTGCGGCGACGACCTCGGCGTGCAGCTCGCCTTCGTGCCCGAGGAGTACGACGGCATGGGCGGCGGCGCCTTCGACTCCTACCGCATCTGCGAACGCCTGGCCAGGCTCGACCTGGGTGTGGCCACCTCGGTGTTCGCGACGTTCCTCGGCAGCGATCCCATCCTGTTCGGTGGCACGGAGGAGCAGAAGGAGCGCTGGCTCGGCCGGATCGCCAAGGAGGGCATCCTGTTCGCGTACGGCGCCACCGAGCCGGAGGCTGGCAGCGACCTGGGCGCGTTGCGCACCACGGCCAGGCCCGTCGAGGGCGGCTACCGGATCAACGGCCGCAAGCAGTGGATCAGCAACGGCTCCATCGCCGACGCCTGCAGCGTGCTGGCGCTCACGCCCGGCGGCCCGTCCTGGTTCGTCCTGGAACGAGGTACAGAGGGCTTCACCGCGGCCCCGCCGGAGGACAAGCACGGCATCCGCCTGTCGAACACGGCGGCGCTCTACTTCGACGATGTGTTCGTCCCTTCCGAGAGCCTTGTCGGCCTGGCCGAGGGCAACGGGCTGACGCAGGCGCAGAACGTGTTCGGTTACACCAGGCTCATGGTGGCGGCCTTCGGGCTCGGCGGCGGCTGGGAGGCCGTGGATCGTGCGATCCGCTACTCCGCCGACCGCGTGCAGGGCGGCGCCCCGCTCGCGGCCAAGCAGGGCTACACGCACAAGCTGATCGTGCCGCACGTGGTGCGCCTGGAGGCGGCGCGGGCGTTCGTCGAGGAGTGCGCGACCCGCATCGACGCGGGCGAGGGCTCGCTCAACACCGAGGGCGCGATCGCCAAATACCTGGCCAGCGAGTTCGGCAACGCCGCGGCCGAGGCGGCGATCCAGGCCCACGGCGGCTACGGCTACACCAAGGCGTACCTGGTCGAGAAGATCAAGCGCGACGTGCGCATCACGACGATCTACGAAGGCACGTCCGAGATCCTTGAGATGACGATCGCCAGGGACCGCTGGCAGCAGCACCTCAAGACGCGCGGCGCGTACTTCACGGACGCGGCCGCACCGCTCGCCGCGCTGCCGGCCGAGACCGGCGCGGCCACCGCCGCACTCGCTCTCCAGAGCCTCGCCGTCATCCTGGAGGCGTGCCGGGCCGGGCGGCTGACCCGTAACCAGCACGTGCTCCTGCGGCTCGGCGAGCTGATCGCCTACGGCGAGGCCGCGGGCAGCCTGGCCCGCCGGGCCGCCGCCGCCCTGGACGGCACGCTCCCGGGCAAGGCGGATCACCGCTTCGGACCCGCCGCCCTCGCGGCCATCAGCAGGGTCTTCGCCCGCGAGGCCGCCATGAAGATCACCGAGGAGGGCGCGCGCTGGGTGCTCGGCGCACTTCCCCCGGACAGCGTGCCCGCGCTCGGAAGGCTGCGCGCGCAGGACGCCCGCGCCGCTCAGCACGGCCTGCTCCCCGACATGGACCTGATCGCGGACGTGCTGTACGGCCGCGCCGGACTCTAGGACCCCACATGAACTCCATCACGCTCGAACCCGTCGCGGTCATCGGCCTCGGCGCGATCATGCCCGACGCGCCGGACGCCGCCGCGTTCTGGGAGAACGTCAAGGGCGGGCGATACTCGATCTCCGACGTGCCGCCTGAGCGCTGGGATCCAGCGCTCTACTACGACCCCGATCCCAAGGCGCGGGACAAGACCTACTCGCGCATCGGCGGCTGGGTCAGGGAGTTTCCCTGGGATCCCATCGGCTGGCGGCTCGCCGTCCCGCCCACCGTCGCCGCGCAGCTCGACGACGGGCAGAAATGGACGGTGAGCGCCGCCAGGTCGGCGCTGCTCGACTCCGGCTGGCCCGGCTGGACGGTGGATCCGGAACGGGTCGCCGTGGTGATCGGCAACGCCCTCGGCGGTGAGAAGCACTACCGCAGCAACACCCGCATCGAGCTGCCGGAGTTCGTGCGGCAACTGGAACGGGCGCCCTCGTTCGCCGCCCTGCCCGCGGCGGCGCGCGCCGCCGTGCTGAGCGAGACCACCGGACTCTTCCTCGACGGCTACCCGCCCATCACCGAGGACACCATGCCCGGTGAGCTGGCCAACATCATCGCGGGGCGGGTGGCCAACCTGTTCAACCTCCGCGGGCCCAACTTCACCACCGACGCCGCCTGCGCCTCCGGGCTGGCGGCCATGTCCTCGGCCGTACGCGGGCTGCAGGCCCATGACTACGACGCCGTGATCACCGGTGGCGTGGACCGGAACATGGGCGTCTCCGCGTTCGTCAAGTTCTGCAAGATCGGCGCGCTGTCGGCCACCGGCACCCGGCCCTTCGACGCGGGCGCCGACGGGTTCGTCATGGGCGAGGGCGCGGCGCTGTTCGTGCTCAGGCGGCTCTCCGACGCCGAGCGCGACGGCGACCGGATCTACGCCGTCATCCGCGGCATCGCCGGGTCGAGCGACGGCAAGGGCAAGGGGATCACCGCGCCCAACCCGATCGGCCAGCGGCTGGCCGTCGAGCGTGCCTGGGCGAACGCCGGGGTCGACCCCGCCACCGCCACGCTCATCGAGGCCCACGGGACCTCCACGCGCGTCGGCGACGCCACCGAGCTGGGGGCGCTGAGCGAGGTGTTCGAGAAGGCCGGCGCGGCGGCCGGGTCGATCGCGCTCGGCTCGGTCAAGTCGAACATCGGCCACCTCAAGGGCGCCGCCGGGGCGGCGGGTCTGTTCAAGACCGTGATGAGCCTCCACGACGGCGTGCTGCCGCCCAGCCTGCACTTCGAGCGGCCCAACCCGAACGTCGACTGGCCGGCCAGCCCGTTCCGGGTCAACACCGGGCTGCGGGAATGGGAACGCCCGCCCGGCGGCGTGCGCTGCGCCGGTGTGAGCGCGTTCGGGTTCGGCGGGACGAACTTCCACGTCGTGCTGGAGGAGCACGTCCCCGGCCGCCACCGCCCGCCGGACGCGCCCAGGACCTACGCCGCCACGACCGCCACCACCACCGCCGCCACGACCGCCACTGTCGCGGTGAGCCAGGCCAGGCCACCGCTGCGCGGGGCCGCCGTCGTCGGCGGCGCGGACGAGGCCGAGGTCATCGCCCGCCTCGAACACCTGCGGGCCACCCCGCAGCCGCAGCCGCCGGACGCCGCGCTCGCCACCGCCGCCATTCGGGTGGCCATCGATTACGCCGACGGCGACGACCTGGCCGCCAAGGCCGCGAAGGCGGTGACCGCCCTGCGGACCGGCAACCAGGCCATGTGGCGGATGCTGCGCGCCCAGGGCGTCTTCGCCGGGCGCGGCGCCGCCCCCAAGGTGGCCTTCCTCTACACCGGCCAGGGCTCCCAGTACGTCAACATGCTGCGAGACCTGCGCCGGCGCGAGCCGATCGTGGCCGCCACGTTCGACGAGGCCGACCGCATCATGACGCCGCTGCTCGGCAGGCCGCTGACGTCGTACATCTTCTGCGACGACGCCGACCTCGCCGGCGCGCAGCAGCGGCTCCTGCAGACCGAGATCACCCAGCCCGCCGTGCTCACCGCGGACACCGCGCTCACCCGCCTGCTGGAGGCGTACGGGGTGCGCCCCGACATGGTGATGGGCCACAGCCTCGGCGAGTACGGCGCGCTCGTCGCCGCCGGCTCCCTGACGTTCGAGTCGGCCCTCGAAGCCGTCAGCGCGCGAGGCCGGGAGATGGCGAACCTCCAGCTCCCCGACAACGGCGCCATGGCCGCCGTCTTCGGCCCGCTGCCGGAGATCGAGCGCATCGTGGCCGGCGCCGACGGCTACGTCGTCGTCGCGAACATCAACAGCACCTCCCAGGCCGTGGTCGGCGGGACCGAGCAGGCCGTCGAAACCGTCATCGAGCGCTTCCGCGCGGCCGGAATGACCGCGACCCGCATCCCCGTCAGCCATGCCTTCCACACCTCGATCGTGGCCCCGGCGAGCGAGCCGCTGAAGGCGGTGCTGCGCCGCCTCGATCTCCGGCCGCCGCGCAAGCCGATCGTCGCCAACGTGACCGGTGCGTTCTATCCGGAGGGAGCCGACCTCGAGACCATGCTCGACGTCCTCGGTCGCCAGGTCGCCTCGCCGGTGCAGTTCGTGACCGGGCTGCGCACGCTGTACGACGCGGGCGCACGCGTCCTGGTCGAGGTCGGACCGAAGAAGGCCCTGCACGGCTTCGCGGAGGACGTCCTCGGCTCTGCGCACGACGACGTGCTGAACCTGTTCACCAACCATCCCAAGAACGGCGGCGTCCCCGCGTTCAACCAGGCCCTGTGCGGTCTGTACGCGGCCGGCCTGGCCTTCCCCGCCGCCCAGCCCCCGGCGCCCGCGCCGGAGATCCCGCAGCACGCCAGGCCAGAACACGCCGCGATCACACCTCCCAGCCCCGTGAGGCCCCCCATGACCACCGAGACCTACACCCGGCTCGGCCGCCTCTTCGCGCAGACCCTGGAACAGGGCCTGGCGCTCTACGGCGGCACGGACCCCGGCCACGCGCCGCCGGCCGACCCGGTCGTGGTGACCGGCGCGGCCCTCGGGCTCCCCGGCGTGGAACGCGTCTTCGACGACGAGAACCTGGCCCGCATCCTCGGCGGTCAGCAGTTCATCGACACGATCCCGCACCGCTTGCGCCGCGCCATGGTGGACCGGCGCGTCACCCGGCTGGTGAAGCGGGAGTCGGGCGATCCGACGTTCGAGACGATCGGCAGCGAGGCCGACGTGCTCAAGCTCGCGGGCCGCCGCGCGCGCTTCGACGTCGTCGCCGAGTTCGGCGTGGACGAGGGCAGGGACGCCGCGCTCGACAACGCCACCAGGCTCGCCATCGGCGCCGGGTTCGATGCCCTGCGTGACGCCGGGATCCCGCTGGTCCTGCACTACAAGACGACCACCCTGGGCACCAGGCTGCCCGATCGGTGGGGGCTGCCCGACGCGCTGCGCGACGACACCGGCGTCATCTTCGCCTCCGCCTTCCCCGGGTACGACGCCTTCGCCGGCGAGCTGGAGGGCTACTTCACCGACCGCGGACGCAGGGACCAGCTCCTCGCCCTGGAGGCCGTGCGGAGCAGGATGAAGGGCGACGAGACGGCGGTCGCCGAGGTGGACCGGCGCATCGCCGAGCTGCGCCACCTGCTGGAGTCCGAGCCGTACGCCTTCGACCGGCGTTTCCTGTTCCGCTGCCTGTCGATGGGACACTCGCAGTTCGCCGAGATCATCGGTGCGCGCGGCCCGAACACCCAGGTCAACGCCGCCTGCGCGAGCACCACCCAGGCCATGTGCCTGGCCGGGGACTGGATCCGCGCGGGACGCTGCCGCCGGGTGATCGTCATCTCGGCGGACGACGTCACCTCCGACACGCTGCTGCCTTGGGTGGGCGCCGGCTTCCTGGCCTCAGGCGCCGCCGCCACGGACGACGTCGTGGAGGAGGCCGCCACACCGTTCGACCGGCGTCGCCACGGCATGATCGTGGGCATGGGCGCAGCGGCCGTCGTGGTGGAATCGGCCGAGGCCGCCCGCGAGCGCGGGCTCACCCCGATCTGCGAGGTTTTGGGTGCCGTCACGGCCAACAGCGCCTACCACGGCACCCGCCTCGACGTGGAGCACATCTCCCAGGTCATGGAGCAGGTGGTGCGGCAGGCGGAGAGCCTCGGCGCCGACCGGCACACGCTGGCGCCGGAGACCGTGTTCGTCTCCCACGAGACCTACACGCCGGCGCGGGGCGGCAGCGCGGCGGCCGAGATCCACGCGCTGCGACACACGTTCGGCGCGTCCGCGGGCTCCGTGGTGATCGCCAACACCAAGGGCTTCACCGGTCACGCCATGGGCGCGGGCATCGAGGACGTCGTCGCGATCAAGGCCATGGAGACCGGCATCGTGCCGCCCGTCCCCAACTACAAGGAGCCCGACCCGGAGCTGGGCGAGCTCAACCTCTCCACCGGCGGGGCCTACCCGGTCCGGTACGCGCTGCGGCTGGCGGCGGGCTTCGGCTCCCAGATCGCCATGACGCTGATGCGCTGGACCCCGATGCCGGACGGCCGCCGCCGCGCACCCGGGGAGCTCGGCTACGCCTACCGCGTCACCGACCAGACCGCCTGGCGGTCATGGCTCGCCACGCTGACCGGCGGTCAGGAGAGCACGCTCGAGGTCGTTCAGAGACGACTGCGCATCGCGGACACGAGCGCCGCACAGCCCGCCCCGACACCCGTCCCCATGTCCGCCCCGATTTCCGCCCCACTGTCCGCCCCAATGTCCGATATGGCCACGCCCGAACCGCAGCCGGAACGCGAGCCCGTCCTGCCGCCACAGAACGACGACCCCTTGGCGGAAACCGTCACCGCGATCGTGGCGGAGATGACTGGATATCCGCCGGAGCTGCTGGAGCCGGATCTGGACATGGAGGCGGACCTGGGCGTGGACACGGTCAAGCAGGCGGAGATCTTCGCGGCGGTGCGTGAGCGTTACGGCGTGGAGCGTGACCCGAATCTGCGGCTGCGTGACTTCCCGACGCTCAATCACGTGGTCGCCTGGATCCGCGACCGCGCCGCCACCGAGACCGCCGCCACCGAGACCGCCGCCACCGAGACCGCCGCCACCGAGACCGCAGTCGCGGAGGACGCCGCCATCGCGGAGACCGAGAGCTCTTCGGACGACCTGCAAACGGTCGTCACCGCGATCGTGGCGGAGATGACCGGGTATCCGCCGGAGCTGCTGGAGCCGGATCTGGACATGGAGGCGGATCTGGGCGTGGACACGGTCAAGCAGGCGGAGATCTTCGCGGCGGTGCGTGAGCGTTACGGCGTGGAGCGTGACCCGAATCTGCGGCTGCGTGACTTCCCGACGCTCAATCACGTCGTCGCCTGGATCGGCGACCGCGTCGCCGCCACCCCGCCCCCCATGCCGGAGGCTCAGGATGACGGCGGCACCAGCCCGCCGGTCTTCCCCCGGCGCGTGCCCGTGCCCGTCCTGCGCCCCGGGCTCGACCGCTGCGAGCCGACCGGCGTCCGGCTCGGCGAAGGCACCCGGATCGTCATCGGCGCGGACACCGGCGGCGTCGGCAAGGCACTGGCGGGACGGCTCGCGAAGCTGGGCTGCGACGTGCTGGCCATCGACCCCGCCGCTCCGGCCGCCGAGCTGACGGCACAGATCGGCGGCAAGGTGGACGGCGTCTACTGGCTGCCCGCCCTCGACGCCGAGGAGGCCTTGGCGGACATGGACCTGCCGGCCTGGCGCGAGGCGCTGCGCCGCCGGGTCAAGACCCTCTACGCCGTCGTCCACCACCTCTACGAGCAGGCGCCCTTCCTGGTCACCGGCACCAGGCTCGGCGGCCACCACGGCTACCACGACGCCGGAGCCCTCGCGCCGCTCGGCGGCGCGGTCACCGGTTTCGCCAAGGCCTACCACCGCGAGCAGCCGTCCACCCTCGTCAAGGCCGTCGACTTCCCATCTGGCCGCAAGACCGCCGCCATCGCCGACACCCTGATCGAGGAGACGCTGACCGATCCCGGCTGCGTCGAGGTCGGCCACGCGGGTGGCGAACGCTGGACGATCGGCCTGGCCGAGCGCCCCTTCGCAGCGGCCGGGGGCGACGGACTCGAACTGGGACCTGACAGCGTCTTCCTCATCACGGGCGCGGCCGGCGGCATCGTGTCGGCCATCACCGCCGACCTGGCCGCAGCCTCGGGAGGCGTGTTCCACCTGCTCGACCTGATCCCGGAACCGGATCCCGCGGACCCGGACCTGCGCCGCTACGCCGGCGACCGTGACGGGCTGAAGGCCCAGCTGGCCGAAGGGCTCAAGCAGCGCGGCGAGCGCCCCACCCCGGTCCTCATCGACCGCGAACTGACCCGGTACGAGCGTATGCAAGCCGCGCTCGACGCCATCGAGGCCATCAGGAAGGCCGGCGGCACACCTCACTACCACCAGGCGGACCTCACCGATCCGGACGCCGTGCGGCGGATCATGGACGACGTGCGCACCACGAGCGACCACGTGGACGTGCTGCTCCACGCGGCCGGACTGGAGATCAGCAGGTCTCTGGGCGACAAGCCCGCCACGGAGTTCGACCTGGTCTTCGACGTCAAGAGCGACGGCTGGTTCAACCTGCTGCACGCCGCGGGCGACCTGCCCATCGGCGTGACCGTCGTGTTCAGCTCGGTGGCGGGCCGCTTCGGCAACGCCGGCCAGGCGGACTACAGCGCCGCCAACGACCTGCTCTGCAAGCTGACCAGCGGCATGCGCCGCGCCAGGCCGGGCACCAGGGCCATCGCGGTGGACTGGACCGCATGGGGCGGCATCGGCATGGCGACCCGCGGCTCCATTCCCAAGCTCATGGAGCTGGCGGGAATCGAGATGCTGCCGCCCGAGACCGGAGTGCCGTGGATCCGGCGAGAGCTGACGTCCTCGGGCGAGCGCGGCGAGGTCGTCGTGGCGGGCGCTCTGGGCGTGCTGGGCACGGAGCAGGACGAGAGCGGCGGCCTGTGCCCCGTTCCCGCCGATCAGCCCATGGCCGGGACGATCGACGCGTACGGCGTCCACTCCGGCCTGGTCGTCCGCACGACGCTGGACCCTCGACGGCAGCCTTTCCTCGACCACCACCGCATCGACGGCGTCGCCGTCCTGCCCGGCGTCATGGGCATCGAGGCGTTCGCCGAGGCGGCCCGGCTGGCCGCACCGGCCTGGCAGGTCGTGTCCATCGAGGACGTCGACTTCCTGGCGCCGGTCAAGTTCTACCGCGACGAGCCCCGCGAACTCCGCGTGCGCCTCACAGTCGGCCCTGACGGCGACGACCTGCTCGCCACCTGCGAGCTGACGGCCGAGCGCACCCTGCCCGGGCAGAGCGCGCCGCAGAGCACCGTGCACTTCACCGGCAAGGTGCGCTTGGCGCGATCTGCCCGGCAGCCTGGGCGCCGGGACCGGGTGAAGGAGGCCGCGGTCACGATGCCGCCGTCCGACGTGTACGACCTGTTCTTCCACGGCCCGGCCTACCAGGTCGTGGCAGCGGCCTGGGGGAGTGGCGCGGGCGGGGCGTCCAGGATGGCCGAAGGGCTCCCCGAGGCCCTGGACCCGCCTGCCGGCGTCACGCTCACGCCGCCGCGCCTGGTGGAGCTCTGCTTCCAGACGGCGGGCCTGGCCCAGGCCGCCCGCGAGGGCGTCCTGGCGCTGCCCGCGCACGTCGACCGCGTCACCCTGTACCCGCAGCGGGACGCAAAGGACGTGCAGGCGACGGCCGGCGCGGCCGGGGACCACTACGACTGCGCGGTCCTCGACGCCGACGGCACGGTCCTCGTGACCGTCGAGGGCTACCGCGGCATCCCGCTGCCGGGAGAGCTCCCCGAACAGGTCAGGCGGACACTCTCACCGCTGTCAGGGGAAGGCTGAGATGCCTGGCATCAGCAGGCTCGCGATCGTCAACAGAGGCGAGCCGGCGATCCGGGTGCTCGACGCCGTCGCGGAGCTCAACCGCGACGGCGCCACACCCCGGATGACCACGATCGTCCTGTACACCGACCTGGACTCCGACGCCTGGTACACCCGGATGGCCGACGAGGCCGTCTCCCTCGGCGCCGCCACCTGCCTCGATCCGCAGAACGGCCACCGCAGATCCGCCTACCTCGACGAGGAGCGCGTCATGCGCGCCGTGACGGCGGCGCATGCGGACGCCGTCTGGGTCGGCTGGGGGTTCCTGGCGGAGCACGCCTCGTTCGCCCAGCTGTGCGAGGAGGCCGGCATCACGTTCATCGGCCCGCACAGCACCACGATCCGCCTGCTCGGCGACAAGATCGCGGCCAAAGTTCTGGCGGAGAAGGCGGGCGTGCCGGTCGTGCCCTGGAGCGGCGCTCCCGTGGCCGATCCTGCGGCCGCCGCCCAGCACGCGGACCTGCTCGGCTACCCCGTGGTCGTCAAGGCGGCCATGGGGGGCGGCGGACGCGGCATCAGAGTCGTGCACGCGCCGGAGGAGCTGGCCTCGGCGCTGGCCGCCGCCCGCGTCGAGGCGCAGGCCGCGTTCGGCGACCCGGCCGTCTTCATCGAGCGGCTCGTCGAGCGCGCCCGGCACGTCGAAGTGCAGATCATCTCCGACGCGTACGGTGCCACCTGGGCCGTGGGCGTGCGTGACTGCAGCGTGCAGCGGCGTAACCAGAAGGTCATCGAGGAGTCCGGTTCCACCGCCCTGACCCCGCAGACGGAGCACGCCCTCCTGGACGCTGCGGTCCGCCTGGCCGGCGAGGCCGGATACCAGAACGCGGGAACGGTCGAGTTCCTGGTCGACCCGGACACCGGCGCCTACCTGTTCATGGAGGTCAACACCCGCCTGCAGGTCGAGCACCCGGTCACCGAGGAGACCACCGGAACCGACCTGGTCAAGCTGCAGCTCCATGTGGCCAGAGGCGGCCACCTGATCGGCGGGCCACCACCCGCCCGCGGGTGCGCCATGGAGGCCAGGCTGTGCGCGGAGGACCCCGAGCACGGGTTCGTGCCCGCGCCTGGCCGGGTCGCCGTGTGGCGGCCGGCCGGCGGGCCCGGCATCCGGGTGGACGCCGGAGTGGCCGAAGGGGACACCGTCGCCCCCGAGTTCGACTCGATGATCGCCAAGATCGTGGCCTGGGGAGCGGATCGCAACGAGGCACTGGCCAGGTTGCGCCGCGCGCTGGCCGCTACCCGCGTGGTCATCGAGGGTGGGACGACCAACCGCGCCTTCCTGCTGTCGCTGCTGGCACTGGAGGAGATGCGGCGCGGCACCGCCGACAACCGGTGGCTCGACCGGCTGACGGCAGGCGCGGGACACCTGCCGGCGGCCGATCCGATCGCCGTGCTGCAAGCGGCGATCGAGGCGTACGACGCCGACCACGAAGCGGAGCGCGCGGCCTTCCACGAGGCCGCGGGCCGTGGCCGCCCCGAGGTGTCCGAAGAGATCGGCCGGCGGGCCAGGCTCCGCTACCGCGGCCGGCGATACGAGTTGCGCGTTCTGCGCACGGGCCCGGAGGAATACCGGGTCGAGACCGGCGGCGGACCGGTGGACGTGGGCGTGCGGCGGCTCGGCGCCTTCGAACGGCGTCTTGCGTGCGGCGGCTCGGCCTACCGGACCCAGATCTCCCAGCAGGGCCCGGCCTACCAGGTGGAGGTGGAACGCGACGGCGAGTGGGCCGCGCACCGCGTGCACCGGGACGACGGCGGCATCGTCCGCGCCGCCCACCCCGCTTTCGTGGTGTCCGTCCTGGTCACGCCGGGGGACCAGGTCGCCGAAGGGGACCCTCTGGTCGTACTGGAGAGCATGAAGCTGGAATCCACGCTGACCGCCCCCTACGCGGGCGAGGTGGCCTCGGTCGAGGCGGCCGTCAACACGCAGGTCGTGACGGGCCAGCCGCTGCTGCGCATCCGCGAGACGGAGCAGCGGGCCGCGGGTCCGGGGACGTTCGTGTCCTTCGACGCCCTGTGCCGTCAGGACACGACGCCCACCGGATACCGGGAGGTGTACGCCGCGCTCTCCGGCTGCCTGCTCGGCTTCGACCTCGACCCGCGCGAGATCCCTCGGCAGCAGCGCACGGAGCCGGGCGGCGACCCGGGGCTACCGGCTTGCGAAGAGGCGTTCCTCGAACTGTTCGCCGACGTCAGCGCTCTGTACCGGCCCCAGCCTGAGCCGGAAGAGCCCGAGGCCGCGAGTGCGCAGGAGTACCTCCTGTCCTACCTGCAGTGGCTCGACCCCGATCGGGCAGGGCTCACCCCCGGGTTCCGCACCCGGCTTGAGCGCGTCCTGGCCCGGTACGGCGTCGCGGGACTGGACCGGACGCCCCAGCTCGAAGAGGCCGTGGTGTGGATGTTCCGCGCCTTCCGCCGCGCCCACGAGCTCGTCCCGGCCGTGGCCGCCGTCCTGGAGCGGCGGCTGCGCCACCGTGACCTGGCACCGCCCGGCAGGGAGCTGATGGCCCGGCTGGCCGGCGCCGCCCAGGTGCGCCACCCGGTCGTCGCCGATCTGGCCAGGGACGTGCTCTTCCGCTACTTCGACGAGCCCCAGCACGAGCGCGCGGTGGCCGCCGTGTACGCGGAGATGGAAGGGCACCTGGACGCCCTCGCGGCGGACCCCGATCGCCAGGACCGTGACGACCTCATCGACCGGCTCGTGTGGTGCCCGCAGCCGATGCGCGGGCCGCTGCTGGCCCGCTGGCAGAGCTCAGGAACCGCGACGAGACGCGTCGCCGCCGAGGTCTACATCCGGCGGTTCTACCGCACGCGCCCGATCGAGCACGTCGGCTGGGACGGCGCGCTCGGCACGGCCGGGTTCGAGCACGACGGCGTGCCGTACCACCTGGTCGTGGCCTACACGTCACTGGACGACGTCCGCGCGGCGTGCGCGGGGATCGCCCGGCACCTGGCGGACGTCGCGCCCACAAGGCAGGTGATCGCCGAGCTGATCACCTGGCGGCCGGGGAAACGGACCGCGGCCGACACCACGCAGGCCGAGGTCGCGGGCCTGCTCACAGGCGTGAATTTCGGCCGCTGGCTGGAACGGCTGTTCGTGACCGTCACCAGCGAGCGGGGAGACGGCCCGGAACATCATCGCACCCAGCACTTCGCCTACCTGCACACCACCGCGGGCTTCGAGGAGGAGCCGCTCTACCGCAACCTGCACCCGATGATCGCCGAGCGGGCCGAGCTGTGGCGGCTGTCGAACTTCACGCTCGAACGCCTGCGTTCCGCCGAGGACGTCTACCTCTTCCGCGGCGTCGCCAAGGACAACCCGGCCGACGTGCGCCTGTTCGCCATCGGCGAGGTACGGGACCTGACGCCCGTCCGCGACCGGGACGGCCACGTCGTGTCCCTGCCCCAGCTCGAACGCCTCGGACTGCAGGCGCTGTGCGCCCTGCGCGAGCATCTCGCGGCCGCGCCGCCGGAGCGGCGGCCGCAGCCCAACCGCATCATCCTGTGCGTCCGCCCGCCGTTCGACGTGCCCAGGGAGGACTGGCTCCGGCTCGCCAGGCCGTTCGTGCCGCTGGCGGCCGGCGCGAGCCTGGACAAACTGCTGCTCCAGGTCCGCATCCCCGTGCCGGGAGGTGCGCCGGCACCCGCCGTCCTGCACGTCGAAGGGCTCGACGAGGATCACGTCACCGTGCGCCAGGCGCCTTACGGCCGATCGCCCATCAGGCCGCTGACCGAGTACGGGCGCAAGGTGCTGCGTGCCCGGCGCTTCGGCGCGCCCTACCCGTACCAGATCGTCAGGATGCTCGCCCCGGCCGAGCACGCGCCCGGCGACTTCCCGCCCGGCACGTTCACCGAGCACGACCTCGCCGAGGACGGCACGCTGCGGCCGGTCACCAGGACCGAGGGACGCAACACCGCCAATCTCGTCGTCGGCGTGATCGCCAACCGCACCGCCAAGGTGCCCGAGGGCATGGCCAGGGTCGCCATCCTCGGCGACCCGACCCGCAGCCTCGGAGCGCTGGCCGAGCCCGAATGCCGCCGGATCATCGCCGCGCTCGACCTGGCGGAGCGGATGCGCGTACCGGTCGAGTGGTTCGCGCTGTCGTCCGGTGCGCGGATCGCGATGGACAGCGGCACCGAGAACATGGACTGGATCGCCGCCGTCCTGCGCCGCCTCATCGAGTTCACCCAGCGCGGCGGCGAGGTCAACGTCGTGGTGACCGGCGTGAACGTGGGCGCGCAGCCGTACTGGAACGCCGAGTCGACCATGCTTCTGCACACCCGGGGCATCCTGGTCATGGTCGCCGGCAGCGCGATGGTGCTGACGGGCAAGCAGGCGCTCGACTTCTCCGGCGGCGTGTCCGCCGACGACAACACCGGCATCGGCGGCTATGAACGCATCATGGGCCCGAACGGGCAGGCCCAGTACGGCGCGGCGAACCTCGCCGAGGCGGGCCGCATCCTGATGCGCCACTACGAGCACGCCTACGTCGTCCCCGGGGAGCGCCATCCGCGCACCCGGCCCACGTCCGATCCGCCTGACAGGGACGTGCGGGACGCGTCCCACCCCGGCCCCGACTTCCACACGGTCGGGGAGATCTTCTCCGCCGAGCACAACGCCGAGCGCAAGAAGCCGTTCGACATCCGCTCGGTGATGCGGGCCGTGTGCGACACGGACGCCGAACCTCTGGAGCGATGGGCGCGCTGGCGCGACGCCGAGACGGCCGTCGTCTGGGACGCCCACATCGGCGGCTTCCCCGTCTGCGTAATCGGGTTGGAGTCCGCGCCGCAGCCCAGGCACGGGTTCGTACCCGCGGACGGGCCGCCGGCCTGGACCGCCGGCACCCTGTTCCCGCAGTCGTCGCGGAAGGTGGCCCGCGCCATCAACGCGGCCAGCGGGAACCGGCCCATCGTGGTCCTGGCCAACCTGTCGGGGTTCGACGGCTCGCCCGAGTCGATGCGGCGCTGGCAGCTTGAGTACGGGGCCGAGATCGGACGAGCGGTCACCAACTTCGCAGGGCCGATGGTCTTCGTGGTGATCTCGAGGTATCACGGGGGCGCGTTCGTGGTCTTCTCCAAGCGGCTCAACCCCCGACTGGAGATCGCCGCCGTGGAGGGTTCGTACGCGTCGGTCATCGGCGGGGCGCCCGCCGCGGCCGTGGTGTTCGTCCGTGAGGTCGGTGCGCGCACGGAGCGCGATCCCCGTGTGACGGCCGCCAGGGAGTCGGGCCCCCTGTCACGGCTCGTCGAGATCACCCAAGAGGTGCGGGCGGAGAAGCTGCGCGAGGTGGCGGCCGAGTTCGACCGGGTGCACTCCATCCAGCGGGCGCTGGACGTCGGCTCGGTCGATCGGGTCATCCCGGCGGCCGGGCTGCGGCCGTACGTGATCGACGCGCTGCAGCGCGGACTGGCCGGCACGGGTTGAGGAGCACCATGCACGCCCGTGCCGAACGGCAGGCCGCGCCTGCCCGCGGCCTGCCGCGATCATGGCCGGGTCAGGCCGTCGGCGTGGTGTGCACGGCGGCCGGCGACGGGCTGGTGGCGGCCAGGCGGACGCCGACCAGGATGAGCGTGGTCCCGGAGAGCAGCAGGAACGCCGTGGCGACGAAGAGCCCTGTGGTGAGCCCGCCCAGCCAGGGCAGCGTGGCGGCCAGCGTGAGGTCGGCCGTCACATCGGGCGTGGCGTCGGTGTTCATGATGACGACGGTCCAGTCACCGGGCTGGATGTCCCAGGTCAAGGTCCCGGTGCCGGTGGCCGCCCAGAAGGTTCGGGCTGACGGGGGCGCGGCCGGGGCCGTGCCGGGGTGCCGCTCGTAACCGATATCGCCGCCCGGTTGCAGGGCGACGTGGGTGACCTGGTCGTGGGCGACGCCGCGGAGGTAGACGGCGGCCTCATCCTGGCGGGCGATGCCGACGAAGACGGGTGTACGGCTACCGGCGGTCTCGACGCGGATCCGGCCGACGCTCTGCTGCAGGAACGGAACGCTCTGGCCGGTGATCGTGATCTGCTCTGTCGTCAGGGCGTAGGTGGTGGTGGACACCCTCTCGGTGCTGGTGCTGATGAATCCGCCGGCGTCGCGGGCCTGGCCGAGCAGGGCCGCCCCGGCTCCGGTGACCGCGGTGGCGATCCCGGCGAAGGCGAGCAGGGCGCCTGCGGTGAGGGCCACGATCGAGGCGGCGCCGTGCCGTACCGGGGGAGTGCGGAGGTGGTCGTGCGGCTCGTCGAGCCGCGGGATCTCGTGGCCGCCCTGCTCCAGCTTGAACGGCGGGTAGACGTCGGTCATGAGGGTCGCGTACGCGGCCACCCTGAGCGCCCACCGGTTCATGCCGATCACGAGGTCGAAGACGCCGTGCGGGTAGCGTCCGGTGAACAGCAGGCAGACGGCGGCGATGAGGACCAGCAGGCCGATGAGGCCGCCCCAGTCCAGCGTGTAGAGGACGCCGCCGCCGTCAGGCAGGTCGCCGCCCCAGGAGATCGCGCTGCCGCTGGTGAACAGGCCCACGACGAGGAAGTGCGGGATGGCGAGCAGCCACCACTTGACCAGGACGAGGCCGCGCGAGAGCCGTTCGGGATAGTCGATGTCCAGCGTGGCCGGGTAGCCGGGCGCGGGGCCGAGGGTGAACGGCGGGTAGCGGTCGGTGCCCAGGGCGCCGTAGCTGTAGTAGGCCACCCGCCAGGTCCAGCGCAGCACGCCGAGGTTGAAGTCGAACAGCGGGCGCGGGTAGCGGCCGGTGAACAGGATCGCGAAGAACGCGATGACGGTGAGGACGCCGAAGGCGATCCACAGGAAGCCGAGCACGATGTAGTGGGGGATCGCCAGGAACCACTTGACGATCCACAGGCCTCGGTTCAGCGGCTCCTCGAGCCGGGCCTCGACGCGTACGGGATAAGCACTCATATCTTCAGCACAACACCGCTGTACCAGGACGTCTGCGGCCGAAAGTCCCCAAGGTAGGTGCCGCAGGACCGTGATTCAGCCACGGGCGCGCGACGTCGCGCGCCCGTGCTCGCTCCGCCGCCGGGCCGGCCCCGTTCAGGGACGATCCCAGGTGACGGGCAGGGTCACGACGTCGTCTTCACGCCAGCTCAGCGCCTCGTGAACGTCCACGACCCCTTCGACTCTCTGGGCCGTCTGCACGGCGGTCTTCGCCTCGCTACGCCGGCCGGCCTGGCCGGACAGTGTGACGATGCCATCGTGGACCTCGACGATGATCCCGTCGCGATCGTCCCAGCGGGCATGAGAGGGGATGCCCTCCACCACGCGGCGCCTGGTCTCGTCGTCGTCGCGCAAGTACATCTTCAGCAGATCGCGCCGGCTGACGATGCCCGACGGCCGGCCTTGGTCGTCGACGACGATCAGCCGCTTGACGCCGTGCTCGTCCATGAGGCGAGCGGCCCTGCTGATCGAAGCGAACGGTGAGACCGTCACCGCGGGCGCGTCCATCAGGCCGGCGGCCGTGTTCTCCGCCGCCTTCCTTTCTCCTGCCTCGTGCTGCCCGGTTATCCACCGCCGGAGTTGGGAACGCCGCGAGGGCCGATAGCTCTCGCCGCTGTACTGCTCGCGGAACTCCTCCTTGCGCATCAGGTCGCCCTCGGACACCACGCCGATCACGCGGTCATCGCCGTCCACGACCGGTGCGGCGCTGATGCCGTTCGTCACCAGCACTTCGGCGATGTCCCTGAACGGCGCGTGCTCCCGCACGGTCGTCACCCGTGTGGTCATGACATCCTTCACTGTGGTCCGCATCCTGGACACTCCTTCCGGTTCTCCCTTCCATGGCATCGCTTGAGGTGGCGAGCTGCGTAGGGCCGGACGGCCCAGGACTCAAGGCCCAAGGGCTCTGCTTGCCGGGCCGCCGGAGAATGAGAGTGGCAGGCATGACCACCATGTCGCCGACCAGGTCGGGACTGACCGCTGCCGAGGCCGCGACGCGCCTCGCGGCCGACGGGCCGAACAGGCTGCCTGCCGCCCGCCGCGTCCCGCCGGTGCTGCTGCTGTTGCGCCAGATGGTGCACTTCTTCGCCCTGCTGCTCTGGGGAGCCTCCGTGCTGGCGCTGCTGGCCGGGATGCCGCAACTCGCCGTGGCCATCGGCATCGTCGTGCTGCTGAACGGTGGCTTCGCCTTCGCCCAGGAGTATCGCGCCGACAAGGCGACGCAACGGCTGGGCGAGCTGATCCCGGCCAACGCGGTGGTGCGCAGGGACGGCAAACGCCGCCTGATCAGCGCCACCGATCTCGTGGCCGGCGACGTGGCGCTGCTGGAGGCGGGCGATCGCGTTTCGGCGGACCTGGAGCTGGTGGAGGTGCACGCGCTGGCCGTCAACGAGTCGATGTTGACGGGGGAGAGCCGTCCCGTCCGGCCTCAGACCGGAGACCGCGCGCACGCGGGCACGTTCGTGGTCGAAGGCCAGGCCGAGGCGGTCGTGGTGGCCACCGGGCAGCACACCAGGCTGGCCGCGATCGCCAAGCTCACCAGAGAGGCGAGCCGGCCGCCCAGCCCGCTGGCCGTCCAGCTCAGCAAGGTGGTCAGGATCGTCGCGGGCATCGCGATGGCGGTCGGGGCGGTGTTCTTCGGGCTGGCGCTGCTGCTGGGCATGGAGCCGGGACAGGGTTTCCTGTTCGCCATCGGCGTCACGGTGGCCCTGGTTCCTGAAGGGCTGCTGCCCACGGTCACCCTCTCGCTGGCACGGGCCGCGCAACGCATGGCGGCCCGTAATGCCCTCGTACGCCACCTGGAGGCGGTGGAGACGCTGGGCTCGGCCACCTTCATCTGCACCGACAAGACAGGCACGCTCACCCGCAACGAGATGACCGTCGCCGACGTGTGGACGCCCGGGCCTCCGGCGGCCGACGTGCTGCGCTCGGCCGTGCTCAGCTCCACGGGCCGGATGAGCGACGGCAAGCCCGTGGGCGACCCGATGGAGGTCGCCTTACACGTGGAGGCGCTACGGCTGGGCGCCGACCTGACCGGAGCGATCTCCGCGAGATTCCCCTTCGACCCGCTACGGCGCCGCGCCTCCGTCGTGGCCGACGGCCACCTGCACCTGAAGGGCGGGCCGGACGCCGTGATCCCGCTCTGCGGTCCCGTACCCGGCGTGGATGAGGTCCTGGACCGGATGAGCCGTCGCGGGCTGCGGGTGCTGGCCGTCGCCAGAGGCCGCACGGAGGAGGAACGCGACCTCGAGCTCCTCGGCCTCGTCGGGCTGCACGATCCGCCCCGCGACGACGTGGCCGAGGCCATCTCGAAATGCCGACTCGCCGGGATCAAGCTGGCCATGGTCACCGGCGATCACCCGGGCACCGCACGCGCCATCGCCGCCGAGGTCGGCCTGCTGGGCCCGGATGAGCTGGTCGTCACCGGCGCCGACCTGCCCGCCGACGACGCGGCGCTGGGTGAACTGCTCGATCGCGACGGCGTGGTGATCGCCCGTGTGACGCCTGAGGACAAGTTGCGCATCGCCCGTGCCTTGCGTGGGCGTGGCCATGTGGTGGCGATGACCGGTGACGGAGTCAACGACGGGCCCGCGCTGCGGGAGGCCGACATCGGCATCGCCATGGGCGCCTCCGGTACGGACGTCGCCCGCGAGGCCGCCGACCTGGTGCTGCTCGACGACCACTTCGCCACCATCGTCACCGCGATAGAGCTGGGCCGTGCCACCTACGCCAACGTGCGCCGCTTCCTCACCTACCATCTCACCGACAACGTCGCCGAGCTCACCCCGTTCGCGGTCTGGGCGTTGTCCGGCGGCACCATCCCCCTCGCGCTGAGCGTGCTGCAGGTGCTGGCCCTGGACATCGGCACCGACCTGCTGCCGGCCCTTGCGCTTGGCGCCGAACCGGCCAACCCGCGCACCATGCACGGCCCCGCCCGCACCGGCAACCTCATCGACCGCCGCCTCCTCATCCGCGTCTTCGGCGTGCTCGGCCCGGCTCAGGCAGTGGCCGAAATGGCGGCCTTCGTAGCGATTCTCTGGCTGGGCGGCTGGCACTTCGGAACGGCTCCGGACCCTGTCCTGCTCGCCGTCGCGTCCGGCACCGCCTTCGCCGCCGTGGTGCTCGGTCAGTTCGCCAACGCCTTCGCCTGCCGCAGTGAGTCCCGCTGGATCGGCAAACTGCGCTGGCGCGCCAACCCGCTGCTGCTGGGCGCGCTCCTCTTCGAGGCCCTCATGCTGCTGCTCTTCCTCGGCCTGCCGTCCGTCGCCGGCGTGCTCGGCGGCTCCTTCCCCTCGCCGGCCGGATGGTTGCTGGCCGCGCTGGCGATCCCCGTCATGATCCTGGCCGACACGGCGCACAAGGCCGTGCGAGGCCGGAAGTGACGAACGTCCCGCCAGGGCAGGCCGCTCGGCCCTGGGGACCGGGCACGCCGGGGCGGAGGCTGGGACGAGGAAGGGAGGCCACACGGACGTGGACCACATCGTGCTCGGCCATGACGGCCTGAATCTCGCGTTCCCCCTGGCACCCGTCCCGCTCGTACGAAGCTGGAGAGAGGTCTGACATGGAAGCCTTAGTGGTCTACGAATCGATGTACGGCAACACCCGGCAGATCGCCGAGGCGGTGGCCGATGGGCTGGCGACGCGGATGCGTACCATGGTGGCGGAGGTCGGGTCCGCGCCCGGCCTCGTGGGAGAGGAGGTCGGGTTGCTCGTCGTCGGCGGTCCCACCCACGCCTTCTCGATGAGCCGGGCATCCACCCGGCAGTCCGCCGCTCAGCAGGCCACAGGGCCGCTGGTCTCGCGGGGCGACGGCGTACGCGAATGGCTCGGCGCGTTGCGCACCTCCTCGGCGGCGCTCGGCTCGGCCGCCTTCGACACCCGCATCGCCAAACCACGCATGCCCGGCTCGGCCGCGCGCGGTGTGGCCAGGAGGCTGCGCCGCCTCGGGATCAGGGCGGTCGCGCCGGCCGCGAGCTTCTACGTCACCGGTACGAAAGGACCGCTCGTCGACGGCGAGCTGGACCGGGCCAAGCGGTGGGGCGAGCGGCTCGCCGCCTCGTTCCCGGCCACGGCATCCTGACCCGGGGGCGCATGTCGCGCAGGCTCACCAGGGGCCCGACTCGGTGCCGGCGGGCGTGTGACGCAGGTCCGCATAGGCGTCCCTGGCGGTGGTCTCGCCTGTCAGGACCTGGTTGATGATCCGGCAGATCGGCAGCTCCAGCCCGTGCCGGTCACCGAGCTGCACGGCCACCGGTGTGGTGCTGACGCCTTCCGCCACCATGACCATCTCAGCGAGCACGTCGCCGAGCACGCGACCCTTGCCCAGCTGCTCGCCGACGTGCCGGTTGCGGCTGTGCGGGCTCAGGCAGGTGGCGAGGAGGTCGCCGAGGCCGGTCAGGCCGGCGAACGTGGCCGCCTTCCCTCCCATGGCCGCCCCTAGCTGGGTGAGCTCGGCCAGACCTCTGGTGATCACCGCAGCCCGGGTGTTGTCTCCCACGCCGAGCCCTTCCGCCATTCCGGCCGCGATCGCCACGACGTTCTTCAGCGCGCCGCCCAGCTCGCAACCGGTCACGTCGTCGTTGGTGTAGACCCGTAACAGACCGCGCTGGAGGATCGTCTGCAGCATGCCGGCCACGGACGGGTTCTCGGTGGCGATGACCGCAGCCGCGGCCTTGCCCGCGAGGATCTCCCTGGCCAGGTTGGGCCCGGTCAGAGCGGCTGCGGGGTGACCGGGCAGGACCTGCTCGATGATCTGGGTCATGCGCAGATGGGTCCCGTGCTCCAGCCCCTTGGCCAGGCTGACGACCGGGATCCAGGGCGGGACGTGGTCGGCCGTGCGGCCGAGTACGCCCCTGAAGACGTGCGAGGGAACGCCGATGATCAGCAGCTGCGCCCTTGAGACCGCCGCCTCCATGTCGTGGGTGGCGGTGAGCGCCTCCGGCAGGGCGAAGCCGGGCAGATAGACCTGGTTGTGATGCTTGTCGTTGATCTCTTCGACAATGCCGGGGTCGCGCGTCCAAAGCAGCGTGTCGTGCCGTTTGCACACGAGGGCGGCCACCGTGGTGCCCCACGAGCCGGCGCCGAGGATGGAGATTCTCATGCATCCATCCCAGCCGCCGCTCACGAGCGGCACAGGGCCGAAGGTCCCGCCGTCGGAGCCGGAACGCCCCTTTCACCGCGGTCGATCATCACATGGCGAGTCCGTCCGGGTGTTCGTTCTTTCGCCCGTTCGATCCGGGACGAAAGTCCCAGCGGCATGGGTCCTTCGCACCTGCCCCGGTGTGACGTTCCGGCCTAGGTTGCCGGATGTCCCCCGCCGCTTCCGCCCGAGGATCGGCGACTTCAGAAGGAGTGTCATGGCGAGCGGAGAAGAGGCACGGGACGGTCACGTCATGAAGTGGCTGGCGCGTGGTGAGCGGCATCTTCCCCTCGGGAACGACTGGCTGGCCCCGGAGGAGGCGAAGCGGGCGGCCGGCCTGCGCTTCGCCAAGCGGCGCACCGAATACCTGGTCGCCCGATGGACGGCCAAGGAGGCCCTGCGGCTGCTCTACCCGGCGGCGCCGTACGAGCTGGAGGTGCGTCACCACCCGAGCGGCGCACCCGAGGCATACCTGAGCGGACGGCCACTGCCCGTGGGGATGTCGCTGACCGATCGGGCCGGGTGGGCGGTATGCCTGGTCGGCCTGACGCCCGGCGCCGTCGGTTGCGACCTCGAACTGGTCGAGCCACGCACCGCACGCTTCGTCGCCGACTACTTCACCTCTGGGGAGCAGAAGGTCATCGGGGCTGACCCGCTGCTCGCCAACCTGCTGTGGTCGGCAAAGGAGAGCGCGCTCAAGGTGTTGCGCACGGGACTGCGCAGGGACACCCGCTCCGTCGAGGTCTCACTCGGGTGCGGCCTGCCCTCGGGAGGCTGGAGCCGGTTCACGGTGCGTGCGGCGGAGGGCAGGCTGCTGTACGGGTGGTGGCGGCGGTTCGGCGAATTCGTGCTCACCACGGCGGCCGATGCGCCGATCCCGGCGCCCTCCTGCATGGAGGACCCGCCCGCACTCGCCTCCGCTGCTCCGTCGCACACCTGGCTGGCGCGTCCTCTTGCATGAATCCGCGTGCGGTGACCCAGGACGCGGAACTGCCCGCGGCACCTGAGGCCGATCGGGCGCCGTCGGAGCCGGCTATTCCGTGGTCGTCGTGCCCGTCTTCCTGATCCTCTCGTGGCGGCCAAGGAGCACGGTGCGGAGCGTTCTGAGGGGCGGTGAAACTTCGAGAGGGTGGCTAAGGCCGGCGTGGGTGGCGCCATTTCTCCTCGGTGCGGGCCCAGTCGTCGCCCCACTGCCGGTAGCGGGCCCGATCCAGCCAGCGCCGGAAACCCGCGAGCGAGCCCAAGGCCAGCAAGGCGGTCGCGAGCACGAGCAGCATCCCCGTCCCCACCCCTCTCATCTGGAGGTCCGCCTTGTCGCTGGGCCGGGGGGCGGGCTTTCCGGCCGCGTCGAGCCATACCGGGACCGCCGAGCCCGACTTGGCGAGTGCGGGCACGGGCACCCGGGCGGTCTGCTCCTGGACCGAGGCGGTCGTCCAGCGCACCGCCGCCTCCGATGGCCCGGCGGGGACCTCGGTGAAGGACACCCGCATCGTTGGGGCATCCTCCAGCAGCGTCGCCAGGACCTGATGGCGGGCATCCGGGCTGACGGGCTCATCCTGGAGCACGCTCTCGTAGGCGAGCACGGCGGGCCAGAGGCTGACCAGTATCAGGACCAAGGCCGCAAGGAAGACAGCGGACTCCAGCCGGTCGGACCGGCGGCGCAGCGGGTTGCCGTCCAGGCGGTGCAGCCGTGCGAACAGCATCATCGGGTTGATCGACCGCATCATCGGACACCTCCTCGGATCACTGTGCGGGACGTCGGCGAGGCCGGGACAGAGTCGTACGGCTCAGCGGGATGGGACCTTCGTCCGGGGTGTGCGCGGCCCCGCGGGTCCGGCCGTTCATGTGACTTAGGTCACCACCACTCTGAGTCGTTCGCCTCCAGCGGGCGAGCGCGGCCGGGGAGAAGGTGGGGGCACGACGAAATCCTGAGCGAGTAAGGGTGATCGAAATGGCTGTTCTCCTGGGTACGACCCACATTGCGACCGACCCGCTGAGCGAGACGTACTTCACCAGAGCCGCCGGAGCGCTGGACGCGCACCACGTCGATTCCGCACATGCTTGCGTCTCCTGCGCAGCTTCCTGGCCCTGTGCGCCGGCCCTGGCCGCGGCCTTCATGCTCGAACTGCACGCCGCCTGATCACTCTCACAGGCTTGGGGATCGTTGCGACGGCCGCCCGCGTTCACCGAACGCGGGCGGCCGTCGGCCATTGTGCGCGTCCCTTACGGTTCGAGCGATTGCGGGATGGAATCGGAGTGACCGGTCGGCTGCTGGGTCGTCCCCGCGGCGTCGTAGATCTTCACCCACTTGATCGAGGGGAACTGCTTGAGCGTCGGCCTGATCTCGTCGGCGATCGTGAACGCGGAGCCGCCGCCGGTGACACGGCCGGTCAGGTAGACCCTGGCGATGCCGTGCTTGACGGTGAGCTTGCTGAAGCCTGTGGCCTTGGAGCTGACGAAGCGCAGCCCCTGCGCCTTCTCGGTCTGCGTCGGGCCGGCGAACAGGCGCTGCAGTGCGCCGTAGGCGGTGGCGGGCGGGATCACCGGCCGCTGCACGGCCGTGGTGTACGGCCTGCGCCCGGTGTTGTAGGCGGCGGTGTTGAGGAAGTAGTCGCGGGCCGGCACCGTCCGGTAGCGCGTGACGAGGTCGACGACGACGCGGCTCGGCCGGGTGAGCGTGTAGACCCGGTAGGGCACGGTCTTCGCCAGCCCTGCGCCGAAGGTCAGCGTCGACTCGAAGTCGCCGGTGCTGACGACCTGGATGACGCCGGGCAGCGCGTAGGTCCTGCGGGCCGGCCCGTAGGTGACGCTGCCGTGACGGTCGTGGCCGTCGGCCCGGCCGAAGCGGATCTGCAGCAGCGCGTCGCCCACGGCGTTCACCTGCCGGCCGGAGCCGTCGGCGATCAGCTGGGATACGTAGCGCACGTCGCGCTGGGCGGGCACGCGGCCGCGGAACTCGAAGACCAGCCGATCCAGGCCGTAGTGGTGCGTGGCCCGGATGCCGACCAGCGTGGGCGGGGCGGCGAACTGCGGCGTGGCGGCCTGCGCTGGTATGGCCAGCAGGCCGGTGGAGGTGGCCACCATCGCGGTGGCGATGAGGGGGCGGATCGGGAGCATGGCGATCATCTCTTTCCCCGTGAGTGCTCCTGATCCCCAGTGTGACTCTCGCGGCCGGTGGGTGACACCGGCGAAAGTCCCCTTCCGCCGGGATTAAGACGCTGCCCATCCGCCCCAGACCACGGCGAAGAGGACCAAAGGCACCCGTATGAGGGACCTCGTCCCCGGGTGCCGCGATCCCCTGCGGACGACGCTGAACATGACAGACCGAGTCAGTGGAGGTTGCGATGAACCGACGCATCGTCGTGGGTGTGGATGGATCCGCTCCGGCAATGGCAGCAGTGGAATGGGCCGCGGCCGACGCGCGGCGCCGAGGCGCCGGGCTGCGGATCGTGCACGTGTGCGAGCAGTGCCCGCAGGCCGAGCACTGCGCGCGAGCACTGGCCGCCGCAGGTGAACGAGCACGCGAGCTGGCAGACGGGGTCGAGGTGAGCACAGAGGTACTTCCCGGCAACGTGATCAAAACCCTGATCACCGAGTCCGCGTCCGCCGACAGCCTGGTCCTCGGGACCCGGGGGCTCGGCGGGTTCGCCGAGATGGTGGTCGGCTCGGTCAGCATGGCCGTCGCCGGACATGCCGAGGGGCCGGTCGTGGTCGTACACGCTCCTTCCGTCAAGCCGCACGGCCGGGTGGTGCTCGGCTACGACCGCTCAGAGCATTCCGAGGCCGCCATGGAGTACGCCATCGAGCAGGCCAGGGCGCGGGCCGTTCCGTTGCACGTGGTCTTCGCCTGGCAGACCCCCGTCTTCTCGCCGTACATGGCCGCCTACAACAGCCTGCTGGTGGACGCCTATCAGGCGGACACACGGGCGGTGGCCGAGAGCGTGGCTCAGTGGCGGGAGAAGAATCCCGGCGTCGAGATCACCCATGAGGCCGTCACCGGGCATCCGGTGCATGTTCTGGCCAGGGCAGGGGAGAGCGCGGACCTGGTCGTGGTGGGATCGCGCGGGCTGGGCGGCCTGGCCTCCTCCGTGCTCGGCTCCGTCAGCCACGGAGTCATGCACCACGTGGCCTGCCCGGTCGCGGTGGTGCGGCCCCACTGAGCACCGGCTTCCGCCTCGTTCAGGGCGTGTCCTCAGACGATCTGAGGACACGCCCTTCGGCTCAAGCTGAGGTCCTGCCGCGTCAGTCCTCTGCGTGGCGGGACAGGACGACCTTCAGCGCTCCGGTGGCCGCCGGGTCGGAGAACGTCTGGTATGCGGCGTCCATGTCGTGCAGGTCGTAGCGGTGGGTGATGAAGGTGGTCGGGTCGAGCCGGCCGGCGGCGATCATGTCGAGCAGGGCCGGGGTGGAGTGGGTGTCGACGAGACCGGTGGTGATGGTGAGATTGCGGATCCACAGGTCTTCGAGGTGCAGCGTGGCCGGGGCGCCGTGGACGCCGACGTTGGCGACGTGGCCTCCGGGGCGCACCAGGCGGGTGCAGAGCTCGAACGTCTCGGGGATGCCGACCGCTTCGATGGCCACGTCGGCGCCCAGGCCGCCGGTCAGCTCCGCGACAGCGGACGCGGGGTCGTCCCCGGCTCCGATGAGGAGATCCGCGCCGAGTCCTTTGGCGGCCTCCAGTCGCGACGCGGCCGGGTCCACGGCGATGATGTGGCTCGGCGTGAAGAGCTGCGTGGTCATGATGGCTGCCAGGCCGATCGGCCCCGCGCCGACCACGACGACGGTGTCGCCGGGCCGGACCCGGCCGTTGAGCACGCCGACCTCGTAGGAGGTGGGCAGGATGTCGGCGAGCATGAGCGCCGCCTCGCTGGTGACAGCGTCGGGCAGCCGGTGGGTGGAGGTGTCGGCGAACGGGACGCGAACGTATTCGGCCTGAGTGCCGTCGATGCGATGGCCGAGGATCCAGCCGCCGCCGCCCAGGCATTGCCCGTAGGTGCCGGTGCGGCAGTAACGGCAGCGGCCGCACGCCGTGATGCAGGAGACCAGCACCCGTTCCCCCGGCCGCACGGTCGTGACCGCGCTCCCGGTCGCCGTGACCGTGCCGACGGCTTCGTGACCGAGGATTCTCCCCGGCTCGACCGCGGGCACGTCGCCCTTGAGTATGTGCAGGTCGGTGCCGCAGATCGTGACGGCGTCCACGCGCACGATCGCGTCCGTCGGCTTGGTGAGCTGCGGATCCGGAGTCTCTTCCCAGGCACGCCGGCCAGCCCCGTGATAGATCAGCGCCTTCATGATGGCCTCCTCGTCTTTCTTCCACGCTCTCGCCGCGAGCTGGGGAGGGGTAGGGGCGAAGGTCCCTCGCCCGTCCTGGCGCGAACGGACGTGCCCGCCACGTGGAACCGGGCGGGCGCCGAAGGTCCTGATCTGAAGGGACTTCGTCCTCTGGGGGCGGACCCGTTGCCGATGTGTGCTGGAGGTGTGGGATCCAAGGACCCACGGAAGGAGGTCGCGATGAGCCTGCCTGAGCGGAGGGAGATGAGGCTCCCCTTCCCGGAGCTGTTCGAGTGGATGGAGAGCCCCATGTTCGGGTTCCGGCCCTTCGGACAGATCGTCCGGGTCGAGGACTACGTCGCTGACGGCCGGTACGTGCTGCGCGCCGAGCTGCCCGGCATCGACCCTGACAAGGATGTCGAAGTCACCGTGAGCGGTGGCCTGCTCCACATCCGGGCCGAGAAGACCAAGAAGACCACCGACCCGCACCGTTCCGAGTTCGCCTACGGGGCGCTCACCCGGACGGTGACGCTGCCCGCCACGGCCAAGACCGACGACGTCAAGGCCGTCTACCGGGACGGCATCCTGGAGGTCAGCGTGGGGCTGACCGAAGGCAAGAAGGCCGAAGGCCGGCGGATCACTGTCGAGCACTGACGCCTGGCCGGGCGCGGGCGGGCCCCCTGCTCGCGCCCGGCTTCCCCACTGGAGGCGGTCCTTGGGCCCTCATCGCCGGGACCAACGGCCCTGCACACCCGTTCTCAGCCGCGGTTCGCTGGTGTCACGACAGAGGAGGAACCATGATCGTTGTAGGTGTCGATGGCTCCGTGCCCGCACGCGCCGCAGTCGACTGGGCCGCCGGTGACGCTCTTCGCATGCATCAGCCGCTGCTGCTCGTCCATGCGGTGGACCGCGCGCCGTACCAGATCGCGAAGTTCCCTGGTCCCGCCCGGCCCGACACGTTGCTGCGCGCGAGTCACAAGGTGCTGCAGGAGGCGGTGGCGCTGGTGCACGAGCGCCAGCCGACCGTCGAGGTGACGACACAGGTGGTGGAAGGCGCCCCCGCGATGGTCCTGCGTGACCAGGGCAGAACGGCCACCGAACTGCTCGTCGGCAGCCGTGGCCGCGGCGGGCTCGCCGGCGCGCTCCTCGGCTCGGTGAGCGAACACGTCGCGGGGCAGGCCGGCTGTCCGGTCGTGGTGGTTCACGGCGACCCGCGGCCCAGGTTCGGGGAGGTCGTGGTGGGCGTGGACGACTCGCCCGAATCCCGGCCCGCCCTGGCCTACGCCTTCGAGCAGGCGGCCCTGCGCGGAAACACTCTGCGGGCACTGTACACCTGGCAGCCGCCGGTGCGCGCGTTCGCGACCGAGTTGCCCCATGAGATGGACGAGGCCCGCACCCTCCGACGGCAGGCCGTCGCGGACCGGCTGGAGACGTTCCAGACGGAATACCCGCAGGTCACGGTCATTGAGGACATCCGGTGCGGCCGGGCGGTGGAGGCGCTCACGCAGGCCTCCCGGCACGCCGATCTGCTGGTGGTAGGCACCCACGGGCGCGGCACCGTGGGCTCGGCGCTACTCGGCTCGGTCAGCCGGGGCGTCCTGCACCACGCGCAGTGCACGGTCGCCGTCGTCCGCGGGACCTGAGACGTGCTTCCGGAGGAGGTGCTCATGGACGTGGCCTGGCACATCGAGGTGTACGGAGCCGTACAGGGCGTGGGGTTCCGGCCCTTCGTCCATCGCCTGGCGACCGGGCTGGGGCTCCGGGGAGACGTACGGAACGCCGGCGGGCACGTGGTGATCAACGCGACGGGCCCCCAAGCGCGCCTGGAGGCGTTCCTGTCCACCATGAGAGCGGACCAGCCCGGCGCGGCACAGATCCGCGATCTGGTGGTGACCCCCGACCGGCCGGACGGGCGATCGCCCGGCTTCGCGATCATCGAGAGCGAAGCCGTGCCGGGCCGGCCCCGGGAGATTCCGCCTGACCTGGCGACCTGCGCGGAGTGCCGGCGCGAGCTGTTCGACCGGGCTAACAGGCGCCACCGCTACCCGTTCATCAACTGCACCGCCTGCGGGCCGCGGGCGACCATCGTGGAAAGCCTCCCCTACGACCGCGTTCGCACCACGATGCGCGCGTTCGAGATGTGTGCCGCGTGCGCGGCCGAATACCACGACCCCGCCGACCGCCGCTTCCACGCCGAACCCGTCGCGTGCGGCTCCTGCGGCCCCCGGCTGCGTTTCATGAGCGTGGAGGGGGACGCCGCGTTGCGGGCCGCCATCGAGATCGTCTCCGGAGGCGGCGTGGTCGCGGTCAAGGGGCTCGGCGGCTTCCAGCTCGTCTGCGGCGCGCTTGACGGTGCGGCCGTGGCGCGGGTGCGCGAGATCAAGGGGCGGGAGGAGAAACCGCTGGCGGTCATGGTCAGGGACGTCACGACGGCGGATGCGCTGGCCGTGCTCACCGAGCCCGACCGGGACCTGCTGCGGGGACCGTCGGCGCCGATCGTGCTGGCGCCGCGGCGGCTCGGGGTGCTGGCTCCCGAGGTGTGCGGCGGGCTGGCGGACGTCGGGCTGTTCCTGCCCTACACGCCGCTGCACCACCTGCTGCTGGACGGGATCCGCGGGCCGCTGGTGGTCACCAGCGCGAACCACGCCGGCAGCCCCATGTGCGTCGAGCCGCCGTCCGGGCTGGAGACGGACGGCGTGCTCACCCATGACCGGCCCATCGCGGCCCGCTACGACGACTCCGTGATCCGCTCGTTCGGGTCGCGTTCGACCGTGATCCGCCGCGCCCGCGGCCTGGCGCCGGTGCCGCTGCGGCTGCCGATCGGCGCGCCGGAGCCGCTGCTGGCCGTCGGCGCCCAGCTCAAGAGCACGTTCACGCTGGCGGATGGGGAGCGCGCGGTCCTCGGGCCGCATATCGGCGACCTGTCCGACGCCGAGACCTTGGAAGCGTACGAGGCGGCGCTCGAGAGCCTGAGCCGCATCCACGCCATCGACCCCGTCCACACTGTGCACGACCTGCATCCCGGCTATCTGTCGAGCCAGCTGGCCCGGCGGCGGCCCAGCCGCATCGCCGTCCAGCACCATCACGCGCACGTCGCCGCGGTGGCGGCCGAGCACGCCCTGCGGCCGCCGTTCCTCGGCGTCGCCTACGACGGGCTCGGCCTGGGCGACGACGGCACCTTCTGGGGCGGCGAGCTGCTGCTCGCCGGCTACACCGGCTACCGGCGGCTCGGCCGCTTCTCGCACGCTCCGATGCCCGGCGGGAGCGCGGCCGTACGCAGGCCGGCCCGCATGGCCCTCGGCTATCTGTTCGGCGGTGAGACCACCGGTGGGCCCGTCCCCGAGGGACTCGCCGCCGGCCTGCCCGACCGCGACGTCATCCGGCGCATGATCGCGCGAGGGGTGAACTGCCCCGTCGCCTCCAGCGCGGGCCGGCTGTTCGACGCCGCGGCCGCCCTGCTCGGGTTGTGCGACGTCAACGGCTTCGAGGGCGAGGCGGCGATGCGCCTGGAGCAGGCGGCGTCCGCGTTCCCCGGTGCCGAGCCGCTGGCCTGGCGGCTGGAGCGGCAGGACGGCCTGTGGGTGTACGACGGTGTGGTCACGCTGCGGCACCTGCTGGAGGCCAAGGCCGATGGAGAGCCGGCCGGCCGGCTCGCCGCCGCCTTCCACGCCACGATCGCGGCGGTCACCGTGCTGCTGTGCGAGCGGGCCGCCACCGAGCACGACGTCACCCAGGTGTGCCTGTCCGGCGGCGTGTTCCAGAACCGGCTGCTCGCCACCGACGTGCTCGCCCGGCTGGCGGCGGCCGGGTTCGAGCCGTACATCGGTGAGCGGGTGCCGGTCAACGACGGTGGCATCAGCTACGGGCAGGCGGCGATCGGCGCGGCGCTGCTGTCGAGCTGGTCCCGGGCTGGGCGGGAGGGACCGTGAAGACGGAGAGCGAGGTGGAGCCATCATGTGCTTAGGAGTGCCGGGCCGGATCGTCGGCCGCGACGGCGAGATGGGCATGGCCGACTTCGACGGGCTGCGACGCGAGGTGTGCCTGTCGTACACGCCCGAGGCGCGGCCCGGCGACTACGTGATCGTGCACGTCGGGTTCGCGATCTCGCTGCTGGACGAGGACGAGGCACTGCGCACGCTCGCGGTGCTCCGCGCGATCCCGGGAGGGCTGGATGAGATACCTCGATGAGTACCGGGACCCGGTGCTCGCCCGGCGGCTGGTGGACGGGATCCGCGGTGCCGCGACCCGGCGGTGGTCGATCATGGAGGTCTGCGGCGGGCAGACGCACACCATCGTCAGGCAGGGCATCGACGAGCTGATCCCGGTACGCATGGTGCACGGCCCCGGCTGCCCGGTCTGCGTGACCCCCTTGGCGACGATCGACCGCGCCCTCGCCATCGCGGACCACCCAGAAGTGATCTTCACCTCGTTCGGCGACATGCTGCGCGTCCCCGGCTCCGGCGGCGACCTGCTGTCGGCCAAGGCCCGGGGCGCGGACGTGCGCGTCGTCTACTCGCCGCTCGACGCCGTGCGGCTGGCCGCGGCGAACCGCGATCGGCAGGTGGTGTTCTTCGCGGTCGGGTTCGAGACCACGGCGCCGGCCAACGCGATGGCCGTGCTGCGCGCCGCCCAGGAGGGACTGGCCAACTTCAGCGTGCTGGTCAGTCACGTCCTGGTGCCCCCGGCGATGGCCGCGATCATGGATTCGGCGTCGGGCGCCGACGGCGGCGTGGACGCGTTCCTGGCGGCCGGGCACGTCTGCGCGGTCATGGGCTGGACCGAGTACGAGCCGCTCGCCGCACGCTACCGGGTGCCGATCGTCGTCACCGGGTTCGAGCCGCTCGACCTGCTGGAAGGCATCCTCATGGCCGTACGCCAGCTGGAGGAGGGGCGCTTCGAGGTCGAGAACCAGTACGCGCGGGCGGTCCGCCGCGAGGGCAACGCCTTCGCCCAGGACGCCCTCCGCCGGGTGTTCCGGGTGAGCGACCAGACGTGGCGGGGAATCGGGGAGATCCCGGCCAGCGGGCTGGTCCTCGCACCGGAATTCGCGGCCTTCGACGCCGCGGGACGCTTCGAGGTGCGCGGGGTGTGCACGGCCGAGCATCCCGGCTGCATCGCGGGGGAGATCCTGCGCGGCATCCGCACGCCGCTCGACTGCTCCTCCTACGGGACCCTGTGCACGCCGCGCCGCCCTCTGGGCGCGCCGATGGTCTCCGCCGAGGGCACCTGCGCCGCCTTCCACAACGCCGGACGTACGAGACAGGAGCAGCCATGAGCACGGCCTACGATCCGATCGCCGCCACCTGCCCGGTGCCGCACGCCGAGAACGAACGGGTGCTGCTCGGCCATGGCTCCGGCGGGCAGCTCATGGCCGAGTTGCTCGCCGACCTCACCCCGCGCCTGGGCGCCCCCGCCACGGAGGACGCCGCGATCGTCGTCACCGGCGCGCCCGAGGTCGTGATGTCCACCGACGGGTTCGTGGTCACGCCGCGCTTCTTCCCGGGCGGCGACATCGGCTCGCTGGCCGTCCACGGCACCGTCAACGACCTGGCCATGATGGGGGCGACGCCGGTCGCGCTCAGCCTGGCCTACATCGTCGAGGAGGGCCTGCCGCTGGACGAGCTGCGCCGGATCACCATGTCGGTCGCCGAGGCGGCCCGCGGCTGCGATGTCCGGATCGTGACCGGTGACACCAAGGTCGTCGGCAGGGGCGCGGCGGACGGCCTCTACCTCACCACGACCGGGATCGGCATCCGGCTGCCCGGCGCGGCCCCGGCCGTCGCGAACGGCCGGCCGGGCGACGCGGTGCTGCTGTCCGGCCCGATCGGGCTGCACGGCGTCACCATCCTCAGCACCCGCGAGGGCCTCGGCTTCGAGAGTGAGCTGGCCTCCGACAGCCGGCCGTTGCACCGCCTGGTCGCGGCGATGATCACGGCGGGACGCCACGGCGTGCACGCCATGCGCGATCCCACCAGGGGCGGCCTGGCCAGTGCGCTCAACGAGCTCGCCGCTGCCTCGGAGGTGGGTGTGGAGCTGGAGGAGGTCGCTGTTCCCGTGCCCGCCCAGGTGGCCGCGGCCTGCGATCTGCTGGGCCTGGACCCGCTGCACGTGGCCAACGAGGGCTGCCTGGTGGCGTTCGTGGCCCCGGACAGCGCCGGCGCGGTCCTCTCCGCGATGCGCGACCTGCCGGAAGGCGCGGCGGCCAAGCGCATCGGCACCGTGGTGCCGGACCATCCGGGTCGCGTCGTCATGCGAACCCTGGTCGGCTCCACACGGGTCGTCGACATGCTGGTGGGTGAGCAGCTTCCGAGGATCTGCTGAGGTCACGCGCGGGTGGACGGCTCGCCCGGGTCACGCGCGGGCGCGGGGCTCGCCGAGGTCCCGCGCGAGCGTACGGGCGAGACACGAGACCGCCGCCGCCACCGGCTCCGACATCCCGGCGCCCAGGTCGAACCCGGCCCCTTCCACGGTGTAGACGACCAGTTCCCCGGGCAGCCGGTCGAGCATCCCGGCCAGCGTCACGGCGTCGGCCAGCGAGAGGGCGTGGGTGCTCGCGCCGCCGCCGGGCAGGTGGCCGAGAGAACGATGACACCGGACGGTGCCCGGCGGCTCGCCCGAGCCGGCGGCATCGATCACGATGGCGACGTCGGCTCCCGTCCAGGCCTCGATGAGCTCGGCCGGGTCGCCGCCGTTCTCCACGGCGGATACGCCCATGCCGCACAGCAGCCGGGCCACGGCGAGCCCGGCGCCGTCGTCCCCCCGGTAGTCGTTGCCGAGCCCGATGACCACGGTCCTAGTCATGGTGGAGACGCAGGTCGAGGAAGTGAGCCGAGCAGGAGATGCACGGGTCGTGGTTGCGGATGGCGCGCTCGCAGAGCTCGGTGAGCTCGGGGACGGGCAGGCCGAGGCGAGGCTCGACGAGGGCGTGCAGGTCGGCTTCGATGCGGGCCTGGTTCTGGGCCGTCGGAGGGACGATGTCGGCCTCGGCGATCAGGCCGGCGTCGTCGATCCGGTAGCGGTGGTAGAGGGTGCCCCGCGGGGCCTCCGAAGCACCGTGGCCTTCGCCGGGACGCGCCGTGACAGGCAGCGCCGGCGGATCCGGCGGGACGTACCGGTCGATGATGCGGAGCGCCTCCTCGCAGGCGTGCACGATCTCCACGGCGCGGACGATGATGCTGCGGAACGGGTTGCGGCACACTCGGCCGAGCCCGGCGTCGGCGGCGGCGCGCAACGCGAGGGGAGACAGGCGCGGGGCGTTGAGCGCGTAGCGGGCCAGCGGGCCGGTGAGGTAGCCAGGGCGGCCGTCGAGGCGGGCGTGCAGCGCGGTGGAATGCGGCACCTGCTCCTCGACGACGTGCTGCGGCCACTCGGCGACGGGGAAGGCGGTGCCGTCGCTGACGGCGACGTCGCCGGACAGGATGGCGTACTCGGTGGGGTGACGCAGCGCCAGGAAGTGATAGTCGTGCTCGACGTCGGGAAAGTCGAAGCCGCTGACCCACTCGACGGTGGCCAGCGCCGCCTGCAGCGCGTTCTGAAGCTGTCCGGCGACGGAGCTGAGATCGGCGGGCGCGCGGTAGAAGCCGCCCAATTTGACGTTGATCGGGTGGATGGCACGTCCGCCGACCGCGGCGACCAGCTCGTTGCCCGCCTTCTTCAGGGCCAGGCCGCGCTCCACGAGCGGCCGGTGGTCGGCGGCCATGGCGACGCCGCTGGGGTAGCCGAGGAAGTCGGGGGCGTGCAGCAGGTAGATGTGCAGGGCGTGGGACTCGATCCACTCGCCGTAGTACAGCAGGAGCCGCAGGTCACGCAGCGCGCCGTCGACGGTGACGCCGCAGGCCGACTCCAGGGCCTGGCAGGCGCTCATCTGATAGGCGACGGGGCAGATGCCGCAGATGCGGGCGGTGATGTCGGGCGGCTCGGTGAAGGCGCGCCCGCGCAGCAGCGCCTCGAAGAAGCGCGGCGGTTCGTAGATGCGCAGCTGGAGGTCGGTGATGCGGCTGCCGCGGGTGCGGATCAGCAGCGCGCCTTCGCCCTCTACTCTGGTGAGGCCGCCGACGCGGATGGTCTTATGCGTCACTGCTGCTCCCGAAGGTGGTGACATTGAAGGTGCGGTAGACGCGGTCGAGCTCGTCGTCGTCCATGCCGGCCGCGCGCAGCCGCGCATTGAGCGCGGCGGCGTTGGGGGTCTCCATGGGGCCGAAGCAGCCGAAGCAGCCGCGGTTGAAGGCCGGGCACAGCGCGCCGCAGCCGGCCTGGGTGACCGGGCCGAGACACGGCGTGCCGTGAGCGACTAGCACGCAGGGGTTGCCGCGGGCTTTGCACTCGACGCAGACGCTGTGTGCCGGCACCACCGGCCGCCGCCCGGCGAGGAAGGCGCCGATGACCTCCAGGAGCTGGCGTTTGTCGATGGGGCAGCCGCGCAGCTCGAAGTCGACGGGTACGTGTGCGGAGATCGGGGTCGAGCGGTCGAGGGTCTTGATGTAGTCGGGCCTCGCGTAGACGACGGAGGCGAATTCGCGTACGTCCGCCAAGTCGCGCAGCGCCTGCACACCGCCGGCGGTGGCGCACGCCCCGATGGTCACCAGGTGCTTGGAGACGCGGCGGACGTGTTTGATCCGTTCCAGGTCGTCGGGTGTGGTGATCGACCCTTCCACCAGCGACAGGTCGTACGGGCCCGTTCCGCGGGAGCTGGAGGCTTCCAGGAAGTAGGCGATCTCGACACGGGCGGCCACCGACAGCAGCTCGTCCTCGCAGTCGAGCAGGGTGAGCTGACAGCCGTCGCAGGAGGCGAACTTCCATACGGCGAGCTTGTTCATAGCTGTTTCACCTCCAGCAGGCCGGACACTCGGTCGTAGGTCAGGACAGGGCCGTCGAGGCAGGTGAACAGCGGGCCGAGCTGGCAGTGGCCGCAGCGGCCGATGCCGCACTTCATGTTCCGCTCCAGCGACAGCGCGATCCGCTCCGCTGGGACGCCACGGCGCAGCAGGTCCTCGGCGGTGGCGCGCATCATGATCTCGGGGCCGCACACGAAGGCGTAGGTGCGGCGCGGCTCGAACACGATCCTGCCGACCAGTTTGGTGATCAGCCCGGTCGGGCCCTTCCACGTCCGGTCCGGATGGTCCACGGTGACCTGCACGTCGAAGTCGCGCCTCCACCGGGCCAGTTCACGCGGGTAGATCAGCGTGGCGGGGGTGCGGGTGCCGACGATCAGGCTGATTCGGCCGTAGCGGGCGCCGTGCGCTTCGAGCTCGCGGATCACGGGGCGCAGCGGCGCCAGGCCGAGCCCGCCGGCCGCCACCACCACGTCCAGCCCGGCCGCCTGAGAGAGGTCGAAATGCGTGCCGAAGGGCCCGCGCACCCCGACGATCGACCCGCGGGGCGTGTGGCAGAGGGCGCGGCTGACGGCGCCGACGGAGCGGATGGTCTGGACGTAGCCGCCGGAGCGGGCGTGGCCGCTGATGGAGATGGGGATCTCGCCCACACCTGGCGCGTAGAGCATGGTGAACTGGCCGGGCAGGAACGGCGGGCACGCGCCGGTCACCGGTTCCAGGGTGAGTGTGACGGTGTCGGCCCGGTCGGGCCTTCTGGAGCGGACACGGTACGGGATGGGGATCATCGCAGCCGCTCCAGCTCTTCGGTGAGATCGATGCCGGTGGGGCACCAGGTGATGCACCGGCCGCAGCCGACGCAGCCATAGGTGCCGAACTGGTCGACCCAGGTGGAGAACTTGTGCGTGAGCCACTGCCGGTAGCGCGCGGACCCCGAGGAACGCACCGCCGCACCGCCCAGCTCGGTGAAGTCCAAGGCGAAGCACGAGTCCCACCGCTCCGAGCGTTCGGCCGATCCGTCGGCCAGGTCCGTCCCGTCCTCGATCGTGGTGCAGAAGCAGGTGGGGCAGACCATCGTGCAGTTCGTGCAGGTCAGGCAGCGGGAGGCGATCTCGCTCCAGACAGGGGATTCACGCTGTTCGACCAGCCGCTCCTTGACGCCGTCGAGGTTCACCTGGCGGCCCATGCACCGCGTGGCCGTCTCGCTGACCGCGCGGGCGGCGTCCTGGTCGGCTTCGGTGGCGGGCCGGGACGGCAGCGTGGTCAGCAGCGTCGTGCCCCGTTCGCTGCCGGTCTCGGTCAGGAACCGGTGCGGCCCGGTCAGCTCGGTCAGGGCCAGGTCGAAACCGGAGGTCGCCTGCGGTCCCGTCCCCATGGAGGCGCAGAAGCACGTTCCGCCCGGGACCGCACAGTTGACCGCGACCAGGAACAGAGCCTCCCGGCGCGCACGATACGCCTCGTCCGGATGCCGGCCGCCCAGGAACACCCGATCCTGAACGGCCAGCCCGGCCAGGTCACAGGCCCGCACGCCCAGCAGAGCCACCTTGGGGGCGGCCACGGGAGTCTCCTCGGGCACGCCGTCACGCATACGGAACAGCGTGCTGCGCGGCGGGTGGGTGAACCGCTTGACGGAGTCGGGGCTCGCGGCGAACCCGAAGACCAGCTCGTCCGCCCCCTCCCGCAGCCGGTAGGCGCCCGGCCGCTGGTCGTCCGTCCAGCCCGCGGGCAGGCCGGCCGCCGATTCGATCTCGGCGTAGCGGATCACGCCGTCGCGGACGGCCGGGCCCACGACGGCGTACCCGCGCTCGCGCAACGCGCCGATCAGCGCGTCCAGCGAGTCGAGGACTACGGGGTCCATGTCATGCTCCGCCCCAGACCGGCAGGTCGGCGATGTCGTCGTGTTTCCAGCCGAGGGTGGCGCGGATGGCGACGACGCCGTCGATGTTCTCGGCCAGGCGGATGGCGGTGATGGCTTGGCTGTGTTCGGCCAGGGTGCCGGTGAGGGTGACGATGCCGTCGGCGACGGTGACGTCGATGGTGTGCAGGTCGGTGCGGATGGCTTCGCGTACGTCTTGTTCGATGTTGTGGTCGGGCCGGAGGAAGACTTTGATCAGGTCGCGGCGGGTGACGATGCCGATGAGGTGGCCGTCGGGGTCGGTGACGGGCAGGCGTTTGATGCCGTACCGGTCCATGAGGCGGGCGGCGGTGACGACGGGGGCGTCGGCGTCGGTGACGTGGGCGGGTGTGCTCATGAGCTCGCCGGCGGTCTGGCCGAGTGATTTGCGCAGGCCGCTGCCCTCGCTGCCGGCGGTGTGGCGAATGCGGGCGCGTAGCGGTGGCCGGTAGTCGTCACCGTAGTAGCGCTCCTTGAATTCTTCCTTGGCGAGCAGGTCGGCTTCGGAGACGACGCCGACGACGTGGTTGTCGTCGTCGAGGACCGGCAGGCCGCTGACGCCTTTGTCGATGAGGAGCTCGGCGACGGTGTGGAAGGAGGCGTTGTGGTTGACGGCGGCCACGTCGGTGGTCATCACGTCCCAGACGGTTGATCTCATCGTGTTCTCCTGAACTGCTTGGCCCGGACGGCGCCGGGCACGGTGCGGGCGGGCACGCCCTGGCTACTTGGCCTCCTACGCGGAGTCGTTCTGCTTCCAGGTGAGCTTGTCGACCACGTCGACGACGCCGTTGACCCGGTGGGTCATCCGGACGGCTATGCCGGTCTCCGTGCGGTGCTCCATCCAGCCGGACAGGGTGACGATGCCCCGATCCACCTGCACGTGGACACCTTCGGTGTTCACCCACAGAGCGCTGTCGAGGATGTCGTCGCGGACCGCGGCGGCGATCTCCTTGTCACCGCGCAGGAACAGCTTGACCAGGTCGCGGCGGCTGACGATGCCCTGCAGACGGCCGTTGTAGTCGGTGACGGCGAGCCGCTTGACGTCGTGGGCGTCCATGAGGCGGGCGGCCGCCACTGCGGAGGCCTCGGGGTAGACGGTGACTGCGGGGCTGGTCATGAGCTCGGCGGCGGTGTCGCCGGCGGCCTTCTTCCGGCCTTTGGGGTGGCGCAGCCGGGCGCGCAGCGGCGGATGGTAGCCCTCGCGGTAGTACTGCTCGCGGAACTCCTCCTTGCGCAGCAGGTCGGCCTCGGACACCATGCCGATCACATGGTTGTCGTCGTCCAGCACCGGCACGGCGCTGATGCCGCCGGTGATGAGCGCCTCGGCGATGTCCTTGAACGGCGTGGCGGCGGTGACGGAGACGACCTTGGTCGTCATCACGTCCGCGACGGTCATGTGCATGGTGAGCCAGCTCTCTTCTCTGGGTTCTGCGCCGTCTTCCTCTTGTCCGGTCGCCTCCATCACAGCTCGGCGCGTCGGCCGGACCTAGGGCCGGAAGTCCCGATCGGTGGCGGTCCTTGGTCAGCGTGCGGCGCTGCTCTGCCTCCACCTCCATCTCACGCCCGCCCACGGCCGCTCCGTCAGAGGCGAAAGTCCACGATCTCCCGGCGTCTGGGCAGGGAGCCGGGACCATCGCCGCTTGACTCGGGACCTTCGCGCGTACCCCGCCTGCGGCCCGCTTGCCACAGTGGAGTGCAGGAAGGTGATCCATATGCGGAAGAAAGTCCTGGTGCTGGGAGGCAACTTCGGCGGGCTGCACGTCGCCCTCGGTGTCCGGCACGAGCTGGAGGAGGACGTCGATGTCACCGTCGTGGCGGAGTCGGACCGCTTCCTGTTCACCCCGTCGCTGATCTGGCTGCCGTTCGGCAAGCGGCGTCCGGCTGACATCACGTTCGCCCTCGCGCCGACGTTCGGGATGCACGGCGTCGAGTTCGTGCACGCCGCGGCCACGTCGATCGATGCGCGGGCGCGCCTCGTGCACACCACCAAGGGCGTCCTGCCCTATGACTATCTGGTCATCGCCACCGGATACCGCAACACCTTCGACGCGCTGCCCGGCTTCGCCGACGCCGACGGCGCCTACACGATCACCACGCTGGCCGATGCCATCCGGGCGGGGGAGGGGTGGCGCGGCTTCCTGGACGCTCCCGGCCCCGTCGTGATCGGCGCGACGCAGGGCGCGGGCTGCTTCGGCGCGGCGTACGAGTTCCTGTTCAACACCTCCTACCAGCTCAAGAAGGCGGGGCTGCGCGGGCGGGTGCCGCTCACGTACGTGACCACCGAGCCCTTCCTCGGCCACTTCGGCATCGGCGGGCTGCCCGGCGGCGAGAAGCTGCTCAAGCTCTTCCTGAAGAAGGAGGGCATCGAGGCCGTCACCGGGGTCGCCATGGAGGAGATCGCGTCCGGCAAGCTGCGGCTGGCCGACGGCAGGGACCTGCCTTACGCGTACGCGATGATCGTGCCGCCGTTCACCGGCCAGGAAGTGGTGCGGACCGTGCCGGGCCTGGCCGACGAGGCGGGATTCGTCCCCGTACGCGACACCTACCAGTCGCGGGGCTTCCCCGACATCTACGCCGTGGGCGTCGCCGCCGCCGTCCAGGTGCCGTGGACCGCCGCCATCCCGGTGGGCGTGCCCAAGACGGGTTTCCCCACCGAGGTCCAGGCTCGCGTGGCGGCCGCCAACATCGCGGCACAGATCCGTGGGGAGGAGCCGGCGAAGCACAAGGAGTTCGGCGCCATCCCGGCCGTCTGCGTGATGGACGCCGGCAACAACGGCGTGCTGATCCTGGCCGACCGGATGCTGCCGCCGCGCAAGTTCGGCGTGATGATCCCGGGACCTCAGTCGCACGCCGCCAAGGTCATGTTCGAGAAGTACTTCCTGTGGAAGACGCGTCACGGCTACGTCCGGCTGCCTTGACCGGCAGGCCGCGCCGTTCCTGGGACAACCCGGAGGGTCCGCGCGCACACGGGATCCGGAGGAGATGAGAGTCGTGGCACGTGAGATCACAGCCGCGTGGCAGGCCGATGAGCTGGGCCCGGCCAAGGTGGTGTTCCTGCGGCCGATGCCGCACATGGCCGCTGTGGTCGTGGTGGACAACCTCGCGCTCGGCCCGGCCATGGGCGGAGTGCGCTGGTCGCCGTCGGTGTCCGTGTCGGAGGTGGCCAGGCTGGCCAGGGCGATGACGCTGAAGAACGCCGCGGCGGGCCTGCCCTACGGCGGCGGCAAATCCGGCATCTATCTGCCGCCGTGTCCGGACGGGGAGTCGCGTTATCCCGCGATGCGCGCCTTCGCCCGCGCGATCGAGCAGCTCACCGACTACATTCCGGGGCCTGACATGGGCACCGACGAGGGCTGCATGGCGGTCGTCCACGACGAGATCGGACGCGCCGTGGGGTTGCCGTCGGTGCTGGGCGGCATCCCGCTGGACGAGCTGGGCGCCACCGGATACGGGCTGGCCTGCTGCGCAGAGGCGCTGGCCGCCGACAAGATCATCGAGCTGGACGGGGCCCGTGTGGTCGTCCAGGGGTTCGGCGCCGTCGGGACGCACGCGGCCAGGTATCTGGCCGAACGAGGCGCCAGGATCATCGCCGTCTCCGACATCGCGGGCGCCGTCCACCAGGATGCGGGCCTCGACGTGGAGGCGCTGCTCGCCGCGAAACGAGCGGGGAAACCGGTCGCCGCGTTCCCGGGAGGAACCGCCCGCGACCGTGACGAAATCCTGTGGCAGAAGTGCGACCTGCTCGTGCCCGCCGCCGGACCCGACGTCTTCACCGCGGGCAACGCCGCGCGCGTGCGGGCCAAGGTGATCCTGCAAGGTGCGAACATCCCCGCCACCGCCGAGGCCGAGCACATCTTCCACCGCCGCGGCGTCCTGTGCGTCCCGGACATCCTCGCCAACGCCGGCGGAGTCATCTGCGCTGCCGTGGAGCAGCAGGGCGGCAATCGCGCGCAGGCCTTCGCCGCGATCGAGGAGAAGATCCGCGCGAACACGGCCGAGCTGGTCGACCGGCTCGACGCCGGCGATGTGCCGCCCCGCGAGGCCGCCACCGCGATGGCGATGAGCCGCTTGCGCGCCGCAGGCGGCTACCGGCGCCGCTTCTGACGCCGACCGGCACCCGTACGCGCCGGCGGTGAGCGCCGGGCGTGGAGACGACATGGGAAGGAGCCGACATGGATCTGAAAGAACTGCTCGGAGACGAGGCCGGATACCTGCTCGAACACAGTGCCACGGGCGTGGCCCGCGAGTCGCTGCACCTACCGGGGCCGGACTTCGTGAGCCGAGTCGTGGCCGACACCGACCGCAGCCCGGCGGTGCTGCGCAACCTGCAGCACGTCTTCGACACCGGACGGCTCGCGGGCAGCGGCTATCTGTCCATCCTGCCGGTCGACCAGGGCATCGAACATTCGGGCGCGGCCTCGTTCGCGCCCAATCCCGCCTACTTCGACCCCATGCGCCTGTGCGAGCTGGCCGTGGAGGGCGGCTGCAACGCGATCGCCTCGACGCTGGGGGTGCTCGGCGCGGTGTCGCGCCGGTACGCGCACCGGGTCCCGTTCATCGTCAAGCTCAACCACAACGAGCTGCTGACCTACCCGAACCGGTACGACCAGACGATGTTCGCCGCCGCGCGGCAGGCGTTCGACCTGGGCGCGGTCGGCGTCGGCGCCACGGTGTACTTCGGGTCGGCCGAGAGCATGCGGCAGCTCCAGGAGGTGCGTGAGGCCTTCCAGCAGGCGCACGAGCTGGGTCTGTTCACCGTGCTGTGGGCTTACCTGCGCAACGAGGCGTTCTACAAGGACGGCGTGGACCTTCAGCTGAGCGCGGACCTGACCGGGCAGGCGAACCACCTGGCAGCCACGGTCGAGGCCGACATCGTCAAGCAGAAGCAGCCGGAGTCGAACGGCGGCTACCGGGCGCTGAAGTACGGCAAGACGCACGACAAGGTGTACACGCAACTGGCCACCGGGCACCCGATCGAGCTGACCCGCTGGCAGGTCGTCAACTGCTTCATGGGACGCGTCGGGCTCATCAACTCCGGTGGCGCCTCGGGCGGGCAGAGCGACCTCGCGCAGGCCGTCCGCACCGCGGTGATCAACAAGCGGGCCGGCGGCATGGGATTGATCGTGGGAAGGAAGTCCTTCCAGCGGCCGATGGAGGAAGGAGTGCACCTGCTGCACGCCGTACAGGACGTCTACCTCGACCCCGACGTCACGGTGGCCTGACCCGCTCTTCGGAGCCACAGGGCTGGGGTGGGCTGAGCCGAAGGTCCCCGCTCTCAGGGACCAATGACCCTACGCGCGCACCGCGCCCGCCACGAGGATGAAGAAGGACACCCGCCGAGGCACGTGAGATCCCCATCCCCAGCGGTGGCACCGCCCGGCGGCGGATCGGTAGTAGTGGCCGGCAGTCACAAATGGCGAGTCCGGTTGCACGGGCGGGACCGCCCATCGCCCGGCGGGTGTCCTCATGTTCCTCTCGGACCGCCACCGATTCAGGGTCGAAAGTCCTGCGTCGTGCGGACTGTCGCCTCTAAGCGGAGAGCCCGGAGCGCCGGACGATGAAGGCATGAGAATCGGAATCAACGGGTTCGGCAGGATCGGCAGAGCCGTCCTGCGTCGCGCGCTGCGCACCGACCTGGACATCGTCGCCATCAACGACATCGCCGCCCCGGCCGCGCTGGCCCACCTGCTCAAACATGACTCCACGTACGGGCCCCTGGATCTGCCCGTCACGGCCACCGCCGAGGCGATCGAGGTCAACGGCAGGACCATAGCCGTCAGCAGCTGCGCCGACCCGGCGGAGATCGCCTGGCGAGCCCACGATGTCGACCTGGTCATCGACGCGACCGGACGCTTCCGCACCAGGCAAGCCCTGGAGGCCCACCTGAAGGCCGGCGCCCGCAGGGTCCTGCTCTCAGCTCCGGGCAAGGGCCTGGACGCCACCATCGTCCCGGGCGTCAACGACGCCGCCTACGACCCGGCCCGTCACCAGATCGTCTCGCTGGCCTCGTGCACCACGAACTGCGTGGCGCCGATGGTCAAGGTCCTGCACGAGCACTTCGGGTTCGTACGCGGCTTCATGACCACCATCCACGCCTACACCGGCGACCAGATGCTGCTCGACGCCCCCCACAAGGACCCGCGCCGGGCCCGCTCGGCCGCCGTCAACATCGTGCCCACCACCACCGGCGCCGCCCGCATGGTCGGCCAGGTCCTGCCCGAGCTCAACGGCCGTCTGGACGGCATCGCCATCAGAGTGCCCGTCGAAGACGGCTCCATCACGGACCTGTCCGCCCAGCTCAGCCGCCCGGTCACCGCGTCGGAGGTCAACGGCGCTTTCGCCGAGGCGGCCCAGGACGTGCTGCACGGCATCCTGCGCTACAGCACCGACCCGCTCGTCTCCCGTGACATCGTCGGCGACGCCGCCTCGTGCGTGTTCGACTCCGGCCTGACCCAGGCGAACGGCGACCTGGTCAAGGTCTTCGGCTGGTACGACAACGAGTGGGGCTACGCCAACCGCCTCGTGGAGATGGCCCAGCGGATGGTGTGAGGGCCACCTCCGGAAGCGGCCAGGACCTAAGGCCCCGGCATCCGGGACCTTCGCTGCTGCCGGTCGAGCCTGGAGAGGGGGAGTGTGGGAGGCGAAAGCGAGGTGGACATCATGTCGATCGAAGTCAAGGATGTCATGGGCCGTGTGGCCATCGCGGTGCTGGAAAGCGCTTCGTTCGCCGAGATCGTGGCCGCGATGAAGCGCTTCGCGGTCGGCGCGGTCACCGTGATCGACGTCGAACGGCGGCCGGTGGGAGTGGTCTCCGAGGACGACCTCCTGCTCAAAGAGGCCGACCCGGTACGGCACAGCGTGACGATCTTCGAATCCCGTAAGCAACGCCAGGAGCACCACAAGGCCGCGGCGGTGACCGCGGCACACCTCATGACCGCGCCGGCGATCACCGTCACCCCCGGCACCCTCGTGCGGGACGCGGCCCGGCTGATGCACGCCAGGCGCATCAAGCAGCTGCCCGTCATCGACCCGGCCACCGGGCGGATCGTCGGCACGCTGCACCAGCGGGATGTCCTGAGTATCTTCGCGCGCCCGGCCGATGAGCTCAAAGCGGAGGTCCAGGCCGTGCTGACGGAACCGGAGCGCTTCTCCGTCGACGTCGACGGCGGCGTGGTCACGATCAGCGGCGAGGCCGGGACGAGGTCGCAGGTCATCGCCCTGACCAAGGCGGTCAGGGCGATCGAAGGCGTCATCGACGTGGTGTGCGAGGTGACCGTGAGCGAGGACGACCTCGACCTCGTCATCGTCCCGCCGCTGCTGTAGCTCGTGAACGCGTCAGCCGGTTTCCAGTTCGGCCGCGGGACGGCGTGGGCTGCGGGCCACGTACGGCCCGTAGCCGAGCCGGATGATCATTTGAGGGTGTCCGCGCCGGTGATGGGGGTCACGGCGCTGGCGGATATCGCGGAGGTCCAGAGACTGGTTCAAGAACGACGCCGACACATCGTTTCTGGCCGCGACCAGCAGCACCCGCTGCAACGCCTGGCCCGCCTTGAGCCAGTCGACGGGCCGATCGCCCATCGTGGTCAGCACCGCGAGCTGCGGCCGTTCCTCGAACCGCGCCTCGCCTTCCTGGCGCCCGAAGTCCCTGAGAGGAGAGGGATCCTCAAGCGCGTGCGGCCCATGGGTGCAACCGGGCAGTCCGTCGTAACGTGCGCCAGGCATCGTCCAGGCGGCCAGTTCGGCGCGGTACTCGTGGTCACGAGCGAGCTCGTCCTCGGCGATGGCGGCGTAGTCGAGCATGTCGGCCGTGGCGTGGCGGTCGAGAGGGATGAGCGTCGCGCCCTCGCGCGAGGCGGCGACCCGGAGCTCGGCCAGCACCGCGCGGGGCAGACGCTGGTCGGCGAAGGGCCGGCGACTGGTGCGGCGCACGGAGATGAGGTCGTACAGCTCACGGTGCTCGTCCATAGCGGGCGACGCCCCGCCCATGCGTACGGCCGCCAGCAGGCCGGGCTCCTCCTCGGGTGACGGCAGCAGCCACACCATCGGCCGCTGCCCGGCCGTGCGGATCGCCAGACGCAGGTTGAACAGGGCCGCGCCGCAGCTCACGTACTGGTTGCGCCCGCGCGGATCGCTGACCCGCAACCGCCGGTCAGGATCGGCGAACACCTCGACGAACTCCCGGCGGACCACGCGGAAGCGCCATGGCTGGGTGTTGAGCACCGACGGAGCCTGACCGGCCGCCACCAGCAGCCGTCGGACGCCGAGCTCGGTAGCAAGTGAAGAGAACATCACGCACCTCCTGCGACCGACGCTGCCGCACCGGCGTGGGCGCCGTGAGTGCCGGACGGCCCGCCATGGCGGCCGAAGGTCCTTCGCCGGGCACGCGCTGCACCGTAGGCCTGGGGTGTGATACGCCGTGGCTCACCTTAGAAGCCAGGTCGCCCGGGGAATCGCGCCCCCGGGCGACCCGGCCTCTTAAGGCGTCAGCCCGCTTCTTCGGTCCGGCTGAAGTGGAAGGGGCAAGACGTACCGCCCGTGCCGATGGTGGTGTGGCGGTCGAATCGGAAGCCGTGCTTGCCGGGTTCGATGGCCTCGATCCAGTTGGCGTCGAATGCGCACATGGTCGGCGTGAGTTCCGATGCCGAGTTGGCGACCAGGACGTCGTGGTAGAAGCACCGGCGTACGTCGAGGTAATAGCGCTCGTCGTCGTCCACCGGCCGGTCGAAGACGAACCCCTTGCCGAACGCGTGCTCCTCGCGCGATTTGCTCAGCTCCACCATGGTGCGGAAAGCGTCAGGCGCATTGTCGAGCATCGCCCGGGTGCCCTCCTTCATGGATTCGCCGAGCGGTTCGATGAAGGACGTGCGTACGACGGCGATGGCTGTCTCCTGGCCCAGCCTGGGCAGGAGGAGGTCGTAGGCCGCCACCAGGGCCAGGGTAAGGCGCAGGTTGTGGCGGGCGGGCTCATCGACGATCAGGGACTTGTTCGCTGCTTCGAGCTCTTCCTGACGTGCCCGCATGGCGGTCGTGAGATCTGCGGAGAGCGTGTGCTCGCGCAGAGCCGCGGCGAGGTGGTCGTAGAACGCGTTGAGGAGCAGCGTCGTGTCGCGATCGGGATCGGGGACGTAGCCGCCTCCGGCGAGGCCGAACTGGTCGGTGGACATGACGATCCTTTCGTGTACGGCTCGGTGCGTACACGAACGCAGTCCCGCGTGGAGGCGTGACTGGCCGTGCTCGCGCCGAGCGAGCACGCCAGCGCACTCCACCGACCGACCAGGCGCTGACAAGCTTTGTTGATGTGTCGCCGTCAGTCTGGCACGCCTGCGAGAATCACGTCCACTCGCCGGATCCCGGCTCCATCGCCGGGCAGAGCTGCGGTCCGGCGCCGATCATCCACCATCGCGTTCGGCGACAGGGACGGCCTCTCCAGGGCCGCGTGCCGCGACCTCAGCCGATCTCGACGGACGCGCCTGCGGTCAGGCGGCTGTAGCGGGCCCCGACGCCGGGACCGTCGCTGCCCAGGAAGCCGCCGATCATCGCGGTGCCGACCTCGTTGAGGGCGCCGTCGTGGATGGCGTAGGACTGCCGCGGGGCCACCGCGCGCACGTAGTCGATGAGCTGTCCGGTGGTGGACCAGGGGCCGTGCACGGGCAGGAGCAGGGTGTCGACGGTGGTGTCCGGGACGGTGAGCGCGTCTCCGGGGTGGAACAGGGCGTCGTCGACGAGGAAGCCGATGTTGCCGACGCGCGGGATGTCGGGGTGGATGAGGGCGTGCCAGGTCCCGTAGACCTTCACGTCGAAGCCGGCCGCGGTGAAGACCTCCCCTTCACCGACGGGGGCGACCCGGGCGCCGAGGCCGTCCAGCCGCCTGGCGACGGAGGTGTTGGTCCAGATCTTCAGGGTCGGGTTGCTCTGGGCGGCTCTCCGCAGTGTCTCGTCGGAGAAGTGATCGAAGTGTTCGTGGGTGACCAGGACCGCGTCGGCGCCGTCCAGCGCCTGCGGGTCGGTCAGGCCGCCTGGGTCGATGATCAGGTGGCGGCCGTCCTTCTCAACACGGACGCAGGCGTGGCCGAACTTGGTGAGACGCATGTCCCCACTCTCCAAACTATGCAACCAAACTGTACAACTTGGTTACATAATAAGAGTAGGATGGAGCCATGAAGGACGAGCTGGCTGAAGACCTGCGGCAGGTGATCGGGGAGCTGGTCCGCGCCGTGCGGGCCGCGGACACCATGCCCTCCGGAGAGGCTGCCATCCTCGGCCACCTCGATCGCGGTGGCCCGCGGACCACGGCCGACCTTGCCCACCTGCGCGGCGTGACCCACCAGTCAGCCGCCAAGTCCGTTAAGGAGCTCCTCGGCAACGATTGGGTGCGGGCCGAGCCTCATCCCCGTGACGGCCGCAAGCTCCTGCTGCACATCACCGACCACGGCCGTACCCGTCTCCAGCAAGAACGCGCACAGCGCGCCACCTGGCTCAACACCGCCATCCGCGACACGCTCAGCTCCGACGAGCAGCAGCGGCTCCGGGAGTGCGTCTCCCTGCTGGCCCGCCTGACCACCCGCATGACCGGACGGTGATCGGTGCGCCATGGGGCGCGCTGATCCGCGACCGCCAGGCCTCGTCCTCGCTGACCGTCAAAAAGCCGTGGCCAGGTTCTCACCGGCGTCACCGCTGGCGGCCTTGATCTCCATGAGAATGCGGTGCCGCCCGGACTTCTCCAGCAGGTCGGCCCACACAGATCACCGCGACGACGCCTCCCGTACATCGTCTCGCAGTGGGCGCACTCAACACAGCCCCACGCCAGGCCAACGGGGGTCAAGTGGCAGGCTCGGCCGCTTTCATCGCGATGAACAGGGCCTGCTCGACCGTGACATGCACGCTCATGCGAAGATCGATTCCGGTGATCTCGAACAGCTGGGCCGGGCCGGGCCGAGGCGCCGCTACCCGCACATCACCCCCGCACTGGAGAGCGTCGCTGCGGCAGGCCAGTACGGCCCGCAGGCCGCTGCTGTCCATGAATCTCAGCTCTGTCAGGTCGAAGACCACCTGATCGGCCGGCCGCTGGCGGGCTTGGACCATGAATGTGAGCAACTGCTCATGGTTGGTGATGTCCAGCTCCCCGGCCACCATGATCATGGTCACCCCGGGCAAGTTCTGGTGGGTCAGCGTCAGCGGTGTCATCGCAGACCTCCCGGCTAACCGAGCAATGCCCAGCGGCCACTACAGCGCGGCCACGGAGAAAGAGTAGCCCTCTGTAGGCCGCGCGCACTAACGAGCAGCCGTGACGATCAGACAGATCATGTCCACGGCATCGCGCCGAGCGGAACACCGCACCCGCGCGCCGCCGAACGCCCGCTCACACCACCACACCCCAGGACAGCAGCCCATGACTTACGTCGAGTGGAGGGTGTCCGGCCGCCGCAACTGCTACCGGCCGGACACCCCCCTGCGGGTCAAGCCCCCCTCCAGAACGCTGCCCCGCACCCTCCGGAATACCAGTAGCCAAGATGCTGCGCTACGTAGTCAGCGAAACACGATGTTTGTCCACCAATAATTCTCACGGAAGATCACAAGCCTTAGAACAGGCGCTCACGCCCGGCGGCCCAGTCAGGCGGGAATGTCTCCAGCCACGGGCGGTGGTCTGGGGCGGGGGTGAGCAAGGGAGCGAGGTCTTTTGCTGCCTGTGTGCTGAGGCGGGCGGTGCAGCCCATTTCGCGGAGCCGTCGCGTGTCGTCGTAGCGGCCCGGCAGGCAAACCACATTCTCGCTGCTCAGCATCGCCGACGTGCCGATCTCGGGACGCCGCCCTCCACACCCAGGCGCGGGAGAACGACCTGCTGCGCGAATTCCTCCGCCTGAAGCTCTGCTCCGGGGGAGTGCCCCAAGGTGATCATGCGCTTGACGTCATTTTCGAGGTCAAGGACTCGCCTTGCCGCCCGCTCTCCGACGTCTTGGAGTGGAGGACCAAGGTCCCGTCGCCGAAGGCCGGACGGCACTGATCGAGCGCTGCCGCAACCGCTGTGATGGAGGCATACAAGGACATACAGCAAGCAGAAACGGAGGCCGCCATGGCCACCACCAGCAAGCCCGCGATCGACACCGGCGTCGGCAAGGCGGCACGAACCCCTGTCGATTATGTCTGGGCGGTTGCCCGGATCTCGATCGGCTGGGTCTTCCTATGGGCGTTCCTGGACAAGACCTTCGGCTGGGGTTTCGCCACTCCGGCCAACCGGGCCTGGATCGAGGGCGGCAGCCCGACGACCGGGTTCCTGAAGGGGACTGGCGAGAACGCGCTCGGTGGCTTCTTCTCGGGCCTGGCCGGGCAGGCGTGGGTGGACTGGCTGTTCATGGCCGGTCTGCTGGGCATCGGCCTGGCGCTGGTGCTGGGTGTCGGTCTGCGGATCGCCGCGATCGCGGGCACCGCGATGCTGGTCCTGATGTGGGCGGCCGAGCTGCCTCTGGCCAACAACCCGTTCATGGACGAGCACCTCATCTACGCGATCGTGCTCATCGGCCTGGCCCTCGCCGGCGCGGGGACCACGCTCGGGCTCGGCAACCTGCCGATCATCCAGCGCAGTACCTGGCTGAAGTAGTGCGGACGACCAGACGCCCACCCCCTGACCAGGGGGTGGGCGTCTCGTCACTCGGGACGGCCTTGTGGCGAAGGTCCCCACGCATCGGGCCTTTCGGCGCTTGGCGGTGCGCGATCTTCAGAGTGTCCTGTGAAGGGAACTGAGGAGGAAGCATGATCGCCGTTGGAGCGGACGGCTCCTGGCCCGTCGGCCGGGAGCAGGACAGTGCGCTGAACATCCAGGTGATTTCGCAGGACCAGGTGAGCGACTACCTGGCCCGGATCGGCGCGACCCCGCTGTTGAACGCCGGCGAGGAGACGGCGCTCGCCAAGCGGATGGAGGCGGGCGCCTACGCCGCTCACCTGATCGAGCAAGGAGCCGCAGACCCCGAGCTGGCGGCCGTGGCCGCCGATGGACGGGCCGCCAGGAAGCACATGATCGAGGCGAACCTGCGGCTCGTCGTGTCGATCGCCAAACGGTACGCCAGCCGCGGCATGTCGCTGGCGGACGTGATCCAGGACGGGAATCTCGGGCTGATCGAGGCCGTCGACCGTTTCGATCACGCCCGAGGCAACCGGTTCTCCACGGTCGCCACCTGGTGGATCCGTAAGGCCATCCAGCGTGGGCTGGAACACGCGCACGCGGTGCGGTTGCCGATCGGTGTGCAGGACCAGCTCATCAAGATCGCGCGGGTGGAGTCGGAGGCCACCCATCGGCTCGGGCGCACTCCGACCGAGCGGGAACTGGCCGAGGAAACACAACAGGAGCCGGCGAAACTCGCCGTGCTACGGCGGCTGCCGTGGGGCTGCCTCAGCCTCGACCTGCCGGTGGGAGGGCCGCAGCGACACGCCATCGGGGACCTGGTGGAGGACGATCAGTGTCGTGCCACGGATCGGCTCGTCGAACAGAAGATGCTCAAGCAGGCGGTCGACTCCCTCGTGGCGGGGCTGGCGCCGCGGCAGGCGCTCATCCTGCGATTGCGCTTCGGCCTGAACGGGCACGACCGGCACACACCACGGCAGATCGCCACAAAGCTGGGACTGACCCCGCAATGGGTCCGTTACCTCGAAAAGGAATCGCTGACCCAGATGCGAGGCTCGGGAAGCCGGCAGGGGTTGCGCGCATGGGCGAGCTGACCGGCCGCCCGAGACAGGAGGAATTATGCGAAATGCCACGAAACGTGTAACGCTCTGGCAGCGTTGCTACCACTGGCTGTATTCGGGCGGGCGGCCGAACCGCGTAGCCCGTGCCCTGAACGGGGCCTGGAGGGTGCTGCACTCCACTGGGTGGGTGGGACGCGCGGTGACGCTGGAGGTCCGTGGCAGGCGCACCGGCCGCGTCATCGCCTTCCCGCTCGTGCTCGCCGACCATGAGGGCGAGAGATACCTGGTGTCGATGCTCGGCCGCAACGCGAACTGGGTGCTCAACGTGCGTGCGGCGGGAGGACGGGCGGTGCTGCGGCACGGCCGGCGTGTGCCGGTTCAGCTGGAAGAGGTCGAGTCTGCGGCGGCGCGGGCGCCTGTTCTGCAGCGTTATCTCGAGCTCGCGCCGGGAGCGCGGCCCCACGTGCCCGTGGACCGGCGTGCGCCGTTGGCGGAGTTCGAACGGGTAGCGGGGCAAGTCCCGGTCTTCCGCATCACGGAACCCCGCTGAAAGGTTCCAACGGCGTGCCATTCGGCCCTGTCCGGACCAGGCCGCCGCCGCAGATATTGAAGGTACCTGGAGAAGGAGCTGACATGTCGGCGGTGATCGTACAAGGACTGAGCAAGACCTACGGAGCGGTGAAAGCCGTCGATGACGTGAGCTTCACCATCGCGCGAGGAGAGGTGTTCGCGCTGCTCGGGCCGAACGGCGCGGGCAAGACCACGACGGTGGAGATCCTGGAAGGGCACCGTGGCCGGGACACCGGAGAGGTGTCGGTTCTCGGCTTCGACCCGGCCACCGGCGGTCGCGGCTACCGGGAGCGCATCGGGATCGTGCTGCAGGAGGCCGGGTTCGAGGAGGAGTTCTCCGTCTTCGAACTGCTGCGGCTGTACGCCGGCTTCTACCCCCGTCCCCGCGACCCGGACGAGGTCATCGAGCAGGTCGGACTCAAGGACAAGCGCGATGCCCGCGTCCGTACGTTGTCCGGCGGGCAGCGGCGCCGTCTGGACCTGGCGCTCGGCCTGGCCGGCCGGCCTGAGGTGTTGTTCCTGGACGAGCCGACCACCGGCTTCGACCCCTCGGCCAGGCACCACGCCTGGGAGCTGATCGAGGGGCTGCGCTCCTCCGGCACGACGATCCTGCTCACCACCCATTACCTGGACGAGGCGCAGCATCTGGCCGACCGGGTCGCGATTCTGAGAGAGGGACGCCTGGTCGCCGTTGGCACGCCGGAAGCACTGATCGGTGCCGGGCACACGAGTGTGCTGTCCTTCCGGCTGCCCAAGGGAACGATGCCGGCTGACCTGCCGGCCCTCACCGGCATGGTCGAAACGCGCGGTCCCGTCGTGTCCATCGAAACGGCCCAGCCGGCTCTCGACATGCACACGCTGACCGGCTGGGCGCTGGACCGCGGCACCGAGCTGACCTCGCTGACGCTGGCCCAGCCATCGCTCGAGGACGTCTATCTCGACCTGGTCAGCGAGGCGACGTCATGATCGCCCGATTGGTCCGGCACGAGCTCGCCTCCTTCTTCCGCACCCCGATGGCGGCCGTCTTCAGCATCGCGATGCCCCTGCTGATGACGGTGATCGTCGGTGCCGCGGTCGGCAACGAGGTCGTCGCGGCCGGCACCGGCGTCAAGGTCATGCAGTTCGTCATTCCGGTCATGATGGTGTTCGGCGTCGCCCAGGGTTGTTTCGGCATGCTGGCCATCCACCTGGCCGACCTGCGCGACCGCGAGTGGCTCAAGCGGCTGCGCGGCACGCCGGTGCCCGCCTCGGCGGTGCTGGCTGGGCTGATCGGCGCATCGCTGGTGATCGCTCTGCTGACGGCCGCCCTGCTGCTGGCGGCGGGTCTGATCTTCTACGACGTGCAGATCGTCTGGCGCACCCTGCCCGCGTTGCTCCTCACCCTCCTGGCCGGGGCGGCCTGCTTCTCCGCCCTCGGCTTCGCGGTGGTCGGGCTGGTGCGCAGCGCGGCGGCCGTGCAACTGGCCGGCACCGGGCTGCTGCTGGCGCTGGCGTTCATCTCCGACATCATCCTCGTCGGCGCCCGGCTGCCCGCCTGGCTGGACGTTCTGGGCTGGATCTTCCCGCTGCGGCACCTGGCCAACGCCGTCCGCGACGCCATGAACCCGTTCCTGACCGGCTCCGGCTTCCAGGCCGGCCACCTGGCGGTGCTGGCGGCCTGGGGGATCGGCGGCGCGGCCGTCGCTGTATGGCGCTTCCGCTGGTACCGCCCGCCGGGCCGGGCCGCGACGGCTCATGCGGCTCTTCGCCGGTCGCCGGGGCGGGAAGGCCGCCCTACGCCGTGGCGCCTGCTGGCCGGGCAGGTGAGACATGCGGTGACCAGGCTGCGCCGTGACCCGTCCACGGCGTTCTTCACCCTGGTCCTGCCGGTGCTGCTCCTCGCGCTGATCTCGCTGATCTTCGCCGGGGCGAAATCCGCGGGTGTGCCGTTGCCGGTGTTCATGCTCGCCGCCATGACCACGTACACGGTGGGGGTGGCCTCCTTCGTCAACATCGCCGAGGCGTTCGCGGGCGACCGCGAGCGCGGGGTGCTCAAACGGCTCGCGGGCGCCCCGCTTCCGCGCTGGGCCTACCGCGCGGGCAACCTCTCCACCGCACTCCTGGTGACGCTGTCCACCGTCGTCGTGCTGACGGTGGTGGCCGCGCTCGGATTCGGCGTGGAGGTCGGGCTCGCCATGATCCCCGGGGCGCTCGCCGCGATCCTTCTCGGAGGGGCCTGCTTCGCTCTCCTCGCCGCCGTCGTGGTGGCGTTCGTGAGCAGGCAGCAGACCGTGAACGCGATCACCCTCGGCCTCTTCCTCCCGCTGGCCTTCGTCTCGGACGTGTTCGTCATCGGCGGCGAACTGCCCGGCGTGCTGCGCATGATCGGCGATGTCTTCCCGTTGAAGCACGTCTCCCACGCGTTGCTCGCCGTGCTCGATCCGGTGGGCCGGCCGTTCCCGTGGGCAGACCTGGCCGTGGTGACCGCCTGGACGCTCGCCGCCGCGGTCGTCCTGGCCGTCAAGGAAGGCATGGGGAAGTCGGCTTCGGACAAGCTGGTGACCGCGCCTCCGACAGCCAGAACCTTGTGACCCACGAGATCAAGGACCAACGGCCCTAGGCCGCACGGCCCCCCTTCGACAGCATCGAAGACATGACGACGATGCAGCGAATCGACGCTTACTGGCGCGCCGCGAACTACCTGTCCGTGGGGCAGATCTACCTGCGGGACAACCCCTTGCTGACCGAGCCGCTGAAGCCGGAGCACATCAAGCCGCGTCTGCTGGGCCACTGGGGCACGACGCCCGGCCTGAACTTCACCTTCGCCCACCTCAACCGGATCATCGCCGAGCGTGAGCAAGAGATGATCTACATCGCCGGCCCCGGGCACGGCGGCCCTGCGGCGGTCGCGCACGCGTGGCTGGAAGGCTCCTACTCGGAGAAGTACCCCGAGATCTCCCAGGACGCCGCAGGCATGCGCCGGCTGTTCCGGCAGTTCTCCTTCCCCGGCGGGATCCCCAGCCACGTCGCACCGGAGACCCCGGGATCCATCCACGAGGGCGGCGAGCTCGGCTACTCGCTCGCGCACGCCTACGGCGCGGCATTCGACAACCCTCGCCTGGTCGTGGCCTGCGTGATCGGCGACGGTGAGGCGGAGACCGGCCCGCTCGCCGCGAGCTGGCACTCCAACAAGTTCCTCGACCCCTTCCGCGACGGCGTCGTCCTGCCCATCCTGCATCTCAACGGCTACAAGATCGCCAATCCGGCCGTACTGGCCAGGATCCCCGAGGACGAGCTGATCAAGCTCATGGAAGGGTACGGCTACCACCCCCACATCGTCGGCCCCTCGCATGAGGAGATGGCCGACACCCTGGACACCGTGTTCGACCAGATCGCCTCCTACAAGGACGGCCGGTCCGCCAGACTCCCCATGATCATTTTGCGTACGCCGAAGGGCTGGACCGGCCCGCGCGAAGTCGACGGGCTGCCCGTCGAAGGGACGTGGCGAGCCCACCAGGTGCCGTTGTCCGGGATCCAGGACAACCCCGAGCACCTGGCGATGCTGGAGGACTGGCTGCGCTCCTACCGCCCGGAGGAGCTGTTCGACGAGGAGGGCCGCCCGGTGCCCGCCCTGCTGCAGACGGTGCCGGAGGGACCGCTGCGGATGAGCGCCAGCCCGCACGCCAACGGCGGTGAGCTGCTGGCCCCGCTCACGTTGCCGGACTTCCGCGACTACGCGGTAGAGGTCAAGACTCCGGCGGCCCAGTCCACCGAGCCGACTCGCGTGCTGGGCGTCTTCCTGCGCGACGTGATCGCCGCCAACCCGCACACCTTCCGGCTGATGGGCCCGGACGAGACCGCCTCCAACCGGCTGCAAGCGGTCTTCGATACCACCGACCGGGCCTGGAACGCCGAGATCAAGCCGACGGACGAGCACCTGGCGGCCGGCGGCCGGGTGATGGAGGTGCTGAGCGAGCACCTGTGCCAGGGCTGGCTGGAGGGCTATCTGCTGACCGGCCGCCATGGGTTGTTCAACTGCTACGAGGCGTTCATCCACATCATCGACGCCATGTTCAACCAGCACGCCAAATGGCTGGAGACGGCGAAGAAGATCGCCTGGCGGCGGCCGGTGGCCTCACTCAACTACCTGCTGTCCTCCCACGTGTGGCGGCAGGACCACAACGGCTTCAGCCACCAGGACCCGGGCTTCCTGGACGTGGTGGCCAACAAGAAGGCCGAGGTCGTGCGCGTCTACCTGCCGCCGGACGCCAACACCCTGCTCTCGGTCGGCGACCACTGCCTGCGCTCCCAGGACTACGTCAACGTCATCGTGGCGGGCAAGCAACCCGTGCTCGACCTGTTCACCATGGACGAGGCCATCGCCCACAACACGCGCGGGCTCGGCATCCTCCCGTGGGCCTCCACCGACCAGGGCCTCGAGCCCGACGTCGTGCTGGCCTGCGCAGGCGACGTGCCGACCCTGGAGACGCTGGCCGCCGCCGCGTTGCTGCGCGAACACCTGCCCGAGCTCAAGGTCCGGGTCGTCAACGTCGTGGACCTGATGCGCCTCCAGCCGCCCTCTGAGCACCCGCACGGCATGCCGGACGCCGAGTTCGACACGCTCTTCACCACGGACAAGCCGGTCATCTTCAACTTCCACGGCTACCCCTGGCTGATCCACCGCCTGACCTACCGGCGTCGCGGCCACGCCAACCTGCACGTGCGCGGTTACAAGGAGGAAGGCACCACCACCACACCGTTCGACATGGCCATGCTCAACGACATCGACCGCTACCACCTGGTCATGGACGTCATCGACCGCGTCCCCGGCCTGGGCACCACGGCCGCGCACCTGCGGCAGCAGATGTCGGATGTCAGGCTTCAGGCGCGCGCCTACACGCGCGAGCATGGCGAGGACCCCGCCGAGATCCGTAACTGGTCCTGGGGCTGATGAGATCCTCCGCTTCGGCCCGGGACGAGCCCGTGAGCTCGGCCAGGCCGGATACGGCGACGCGGGCTTGGGGCGTTCGGCCCGCCGGCCGGGCCGAAGGTCCTGCGGCGCACGGACTTCCGGCCCTGCTGCCCGGCAGGTGGCCAGGGCAGGGTGGGAGTAACAGGTACGAATGAGGATGGAGGCGATCGTGATGCGAGCAGCAGCGGGCGACAAGCTGATCGTTGAAGGGACATACGGTGGCGACAACCGCCGCGAAGGGCTGATCGTGAGTGTCGAGCACGCCGACGGCTCGCCGCCCTACACGGTGCACTGGCTGGACAACGAGCATGAGACGCTGGTCTTCCCCGGCCCCGACGCACGCGTCGTCCATAGCGTGTGATGACCCCTCCCGGCGGTGCCGCCTGCGCGGGCATCACCCGGGGGAGCGGACGGTGGCTATGGCAGCCTTTGAGCCCTTCCACCTGGACATGTCCAGGTGGAAGGGCCGCCGTGACCGCCCGGCCGTGCGGGTGGGGCGCTCATTCCGCGGGCGCCTTCTCCTTCCCCTTCGGCACATCCTTGATGTCCTGTACGTTCTCTTCCTGGGTACGTCGTTCGACGCGGATGGTCCATTCCGCGGCGAGGGCGGCCAGTGCGGCGGCCGCGGTGACGACCGGAGCGGCGATGGCAGCCACGGCGCCCACGGTCATCGGGATCTCCATCACGCTGTGCCCGCTTGCGTCCGTGACGATGATCCGGCGGACGTTGCCCTCGTGGATGGCCTTCCTGACCTTGCCGGCGAGTTCGCTGGTGCGAACCCTGCCTTCTTCCTTGACGGCCTCTTCCTTGACGATGGTCATGGTCGCGCCCCCTTCTTGTGCTCTGCTTCCAGTCTCACGCGGCGGGGGTGGCCAGGGGAGTGGACCAAGGTCGCCAGAAGCGCGCCCAAGGGCACCTCTTTTCGGGACGTTCGCCCGATCTCGCACAGACGGGACCTCGATGGCGCACCCTGATCGGCCGCGGTGTCCAACGGCGACGGATCGAGGGCCTTCGGCCCGTGAGACGGTGCCGAGACGTCGTCAGGCTGGTGCTGAAGGCACGTAGCGGAAGGAGCGGGCATCATGCGATGGGAAGCAATGTCGAAGCGGCGGCAGGTTCTCCTGCTGACTCTGGTGTCGGCCGAGGTCGCGCTGACCACCGCGGCGGCCGTGGACCTCGTGTTCATCCCCAGGGACGCGGTACGCGGTCGCAAGGGACTCTGGTGGTTGGGGATCTTCGTCCAGCCGATTGGCCCGATCGCCTACCTGGTGTGGGGAAGGAGACGCTCCGGCGACCGCAGCAGGGCCACAGCGAAACGAGCATGATCACGAAGGCCCATGGCTCTCCATGCGCACCTCCGGATACCGCTCGGAGGGCCCGTCGAGCAGGGGCGAGCTCTTGTGCTTGAGCTCGTGGTCGAAGAACGCGACCGTGTAGGCGTTGATCACGTCGTGCGCTCTCTGGCCGCCGATGGGCCCGGACAGGCCCAGCGCCGCGGCCAGCGGCGGCGCCGCCAGCAGTGGGCCGTCGGTCATGTCGAGATGGAACATGCCGTCCACCTGCACGAAGTAACCCTCCGCAGAAAGGCTCCGGTACACCGCCCGCATCGTGTTCTGATGCTCTGCGATGTCGGATTCCGCCCAGCCTCCCGCGCGCCGCCTTTCGAGCCGCATGACCTCCGCGTCCCTGGTGATCCACATGGTGGGCCGGCTCAGGCCCTGCCGTACCGTGTCGGGCGTCATGTACGCGTCCTCGAGCAGGCAGGCCCGCAGCCGCGGCTCGATGAGGCAGGCCTGCGAGCCCACGATGCCGCCCAGCGACTGGCCGGTGAGCCCGGCGCGGCCCAGATCCAGCCGGCCGGTCAGGATGCCGCTGGGGTCGGCCCGGTTCAGAGCGGCGAGCTGGTCGAGGGTGAAGCCCACGTCTTTCGCCAGGTGAGGGATGTGGGCGTCCTCGAAGGCGCGCTCGTCCAGGCGATGGTCGTAGAGCACCCGCCGGCCGTCGGGAAAGACCACCGCCGCGTACGCGTAGGGCATGTCGACGGCCGCGACGACGTAACCGCGGGAGGCCAGCTCCTCGGCCTGGAAGGTGTACACCTGGCGGATGCCCTGGATGCCGCCCAGCATGACGAGCACCGGATAGCGCGGCTCTCCGCGCGCCACGCGGGCAGACGGGACGGCATTGGTCCGGACGTATCCCAGGTGACCGAAGGTGAACTCGGGCACGCCCAGCAGACGTCCCAAGGTCGGAGTCATGATGCTCGCATCCTCGATGTACGGGGTGTGCGGCGACGACGGATCGGCCTCGGCGGGATACCAGAGCTGCACCATCACCTCCCGGCGGTCTGCCGGGTCCGCGGTGAAGATCTCCGGACGGTCCTCATCCACCCAGTGGTAGGTCAGCGTGCCCACGTCGTAAGGGCCGGTGGGCTCCGGGAAGCCGAAGACGGGAAGCGCGAGCGGCAGGGCGGCCGAGATCACCAGTCCCAGCACACCGAGCCCGGCCGTCAGCACCCGCGGCCACCGCCGCGTGCCCGGCCGCCGGAACCGGCGTCGTAACCAGCTGCCCGCGAGCACCGCGGCCAGCACGTACGCCGGCACGAGCTGCCAGCGCGGTCCCTCGGCCACCACCTGTACGAGGACGACCGGCAGCGGCGACAACGCCGCATGTCGCAGCGGGCCGCGCGTCCGCAGCGCCAGCACGCCGAACGCCACCAGGTCGGCGAGCAGCAACAGGATCTCGAAGGGTCTCATCCGCGACGTCCTCACTCGAAGGGCAGCAGCCATGGCTGGGCTCTGCGCGTTCCACTGGCGGCAACGGACCCTGGTTGACCTTCCATGAGCTGTTTCTGCGGCGGACGAGCCGGAACATCACCTGCACGCAGATCCCAGCGAAGAGAAACCGCCCGCCTACAGTTCACTCCTGCCTTCTGCCGCACCGCCAGGGACGAAAGCCCGTGCCGAGCCGCCGGACGGCCGCTGACGTCCCGTGATCAGGTCCAACGGCCATGCTTCGCGGGACCTTCGCCACTGTCACGCCGTGTCGCCGTCGCTCACGCTGTGAAGTAGACCGCCGTCGATGGATTCGGCCCAAGCGAAGGAGGCCCAGGATGGCCGGTCGAACGGACGTCCTGCCGGTGGGCCAGGCGACGAAACGAGCGCGGGGATTCCTGACTCCTGTTGACTACAGCGATCGCCGCCGGTACCGGCGGCCGCCCCCGGCGTACACGCGCCTGCAATGGCTGGGATGGGGGCTCACCAGGATGGGGCTCAGTCCGGCGTTCGTGACCCTGCTGGAGGTGCCCGGTCGCCGGTCCGGCCGGACGCGGCGGGTGAACCTGGTGGTGACCACATATCGCGGAGCCCGCTACTTGGTCTCGCTCAGCGGCGAGGCCGAGTGGGTGCGCAATGTGCGAGCCGCGGGCGGCCATGTGACCGTCGGCCGCAGGCACCGGCGACCCGCCGTCCTGCACGAGGTACCGCCGGAGGCTCGCGTTCCGATCATCAAGACGTACATCGGGCGCGAGGGGCATTCGTCCGCCCAGGCTGCGGCCAGGACGGCCCGTTACTACTTCGGCGTCAACGCCGGAGCGTCCGATCTGGAATTGCGGCGCATAGCCGACTACTACCCGATCTTCAGAATCGAGGAGCGCATGATGGACGGCATCGATGTGAGCGGCACCGTCAAGGACGTCGCGCGAGTGGAACGCGTGTTCGGCGAGCCCATCACCCAGGACGGGGTCACCGTCATCCCGGTCGCCCGCATCGGCGGCGGAGGCGGCAGTGGCACCGGCAAGCAGGAGGGGGAGCGGCCGGGCGAGGGCTCCGGCGGCGGGTTCGGGCTCGGCGCCACCCCCGCGGGCGTGTTCGTCATCAAGGACGGTGACGCCCGCTGGCGTCCCGCGATCGATATCAACAAAATCATTATTGGCGGTCAGACGGTCGCCGTCGTCGCCCTGCTGACCGTAAGGGCCATCGTCCGGATGCGGATCGGGAAAGGTTCGCGCAAGCGACGGTGACATGTGGCGGTGGTCAACGTACTGAAAGATCGGCAACAAAGGTCTTTAGACCCTACGGAAGCCGCCAAGCCGGTGCGACGATGGTGTTGTCTGCGAGATCGGCGAGCGGCCTTCGTTCCATGGGTCGGAGGACCACTCGCAGGTCCCCCCTGAGATAGATCGGCACCCTCATGGAGCCCGCATGGACATCGCCTGCGAAACCCGCTCAGGGTTCCAGAGCGATACAGGTCCATGCGGGCTTCGGCTGCGCCTGCTGGAGGTGGCCGACCGCGACGACGTCTTCATGACGCCTTCCGAAGCCGTACAGATGACCTGCGATCGGACCGAAGCATCCTGAGATGCGAGCTATGCCGGTTCCCGGTCAGCGCGCCGACGCCTGCCTTCTGCCAGGTCCTGCGGTCCCTCCCTGAACAGCCCGGCGTCGCCGTGCCCGGAGGTGTCTTTGGACCCCAGGTGAGCAGGCCCAACGGCCCTGGGCGTGGAAAGCAGACAGAGGGAGTCTGAAGTGGATACCTGCTCCAGGGAGCGGAGGGATCGACATGAGACGCTCAATATCAGTGGCGATAACAGTCGCAGCGGTGGCAGCCACCGTGGGGGTCAGCGGAGCGGCCATCGCCACTGCTGATCACCAGCAGGTACGCGCCACTACGGCTACGGGATGGCAGCAGCCCTGCCTGCCGATGGGCTCGATGCACCGGATCGTGGTCAACGATGAGGCCGACTATCTGGCTCAGATGGTGGCCCACCATCAGGAGGCGGTCGATGCGGCCGCTCAGCTGCATCGTTCAGGGCGGGACGAGATGCGTGCCCTTGCCGCGTCCATCACCAAGACACAGAGCGCTGAGATCAACACCATGAAGGCATGGCTGGCCGCGTGGTACCCGGGCCAACGGGCTGCCTCTTACCAGCCGATGATGCGCGATCTGGCCAAGCTGTCGGGCGATGCGCTGGATGAGACGTTCCTGCAGGACATGATCCCGCACCACATGGCTGCGGTCATGATGTCGCAGCAGTTGCTCATGCACGGGCGCATCCGGCATCAGGAGGTCGCCGGCTTCGCTCAGACCGTGCGCGATGACCAGCGCGCCGAGATGTTCCAGATGCAGCGTTACCTGTCCGACTGGTTCGGCACCGTCCGGCCGATGCCGTGCGGGCCGTGGGGCGGCCCCTGGCGATGGTCGGACGACTCCACGCCATCCCCATCCCGGGCACCGGGTTCGTCCTGGATGCCGGGCGGGATGATGGGCTGAAGGATTTCCTGGCTTATGGCGGCGGATCTGTCGTGTCTCTGCGGAAACAGGGCTATACCGGCATCGATCGCCGCAGCGGATGCAGGGGATCCGTCATAACCCACGATCACGCCTATCGTCATCATGTATCTCCTTCGTATCGGGACGTCGGACCGGGTTTGTGCCCGCAGCAGATCGACCGCACCCGCTTCTCCGTCAGCCTCGCGTGCGCATGCTCACAAATGGAGACGTAGGTCATGCTCCCGCCTGCCATTGGTCCTTCGCTGGTCATAGCTGAGTCGTCGATGTCGGTTCTGCACGCGAGCCGATATGGGAGTCACGGGGAATGCGCCCTCCGGAAAGGCCATCGCGGCACAGTTAGCTCGTAGTAATCGTTGACGTCCGGAACCCAAGACAACCCGCTCGCGATAGCGGTACTGACAGTTGAGGGCACGTCACGTACGCTCCTACTGCCGCACTCCACGTCCGTGGGAGGGCCTGCATGATCGATGTCAGGCAACATCAGGGCAAGTTCGGTGAGGACTACGTTCGCGTACTCGCCTCCGCGGCGGGTTTGATCGTTCTGAAAGACGATCTGGACGTGGACGGAATCGATCTCGGATTCCGCGCCACCGGCAGGTATGGACGCGTTTACTCGCCCACCGTCGAAGCTCAGATCAAAACCTGGTCCGCGCCCTCCGTGTCAGCCGGCCACCTGATCTACCGCGGACTCAATGAGTGGCAGTTCAACAAGCTCGCCGGTGCTGACTTCGCCATTCCCCGATTTCTTTTCGTCATCTGTGTTCCGCCTGATTATCAACGCTATGCGACTTCCCTGACGGACGGTGTCATGCTTCGTCATCTCGGCTACTTCGTCTCGCTTCGATCGGAGGAGCCGATCGTGAATCCCGATCCTGGCCGAAAACGGCAGGTCAAGGTGCCGACCGCGAACGTGCTCACCGCTGTGGCCCTGCGCCGGCTGACCGAAACCCAGTCGGCCTGGTAGGCGCCGACATGACGATTCCGTTGAAGGTTGACGACATCGTCAGCTACCTGGCCGAGACGGAGTGGGAGCGGGATCCAGACGGGTGGCACGGCGCGAGTGTCTGGCGGCACTCGGGCGACTACGAGGTGATCGTGCCCATGCGGGACGGCATGGGTGACGGGGACCGGCGAGTCCACGAAATCCTTCGTTGTCTTGCCGCAGCAGAGGACCGTCCTGTCGGCGACATCGCCCTGGAAATAGCCCGGCCGCAGCTTGACCGGCAATTCGTGCGCGCGTTTCCCACCGATCATGACTCTGGCTACACCTCACTGCTTTCCGGTGTCCAGACCGTGCTGGCCATTCGTGGTCTCCTCAGCACGGCAACCCGCACCGTCGTTCAAGGCCCGCACTTCGCCTTTTCCGGACGGTCGCCGAGCGCCGTCGGTGACCTCATTCGCGCGGCCGAGCTCGGCCCCTCTCGGGCCGGCAGCTACATCGTGGAAATGCGAATGGCCTCCGACGCGACAGCCCGAGCCCCGGGCGGGGAACAGGTCGGCGGCCGGGCCGTCATGGTCCAGATGCTCGAGGCGGTGAGCGCAGCTCAGGCGGCCGTGCTGGCGGACGAGCCGGCGCCATTCGACGAGGCCGTCACGGCCGGAGTCTCGGCTGACCTGTGCAGGGCTCTCGGCGACCTGTCCGGGACCGACGGGAACGAACCGTTCGAGATCACCTTCCGATGGGGTCGCTCGCAGCCACTTGACGCTCCGGCTCACGTTGTCGCGTTCCCCGAGACCGCGGGACCGGCACTGCGCGCGGCGGCCGGACGGCTCCGTAACCTGCACGCCTCCGGTCCGGCGACGGTGTCCGGAGTCATCGAAGGGCTCCACGACGACGCGGCGGGCAATGACCGATGGCGGATCAGGGTGCGCGGCGAATTGCACACCGAACAGGCCGACCGGGCTCGGAGGGCGGTATGGGTACGCCTTACGGACCAGGCCACGTACGACCGCGCGATGACCGCGCACAGGGAACGGCGCGCGATCACCGTGACGGGCGAGTTGTCCAGCGCGACCGGCCGGGTGGAACTGGTGCCTGGTCAGCGAGTGGATATCTGAACCGACCGATCCGATTCTCCCAGGAGGCTACAGTGCCGACCGGATTGACCGTACGGGACCAGGCATCGTTGTTCGCCCTGATGGTGGTCGCACGACCGGTGACGAACCGTGAACTGCGCAACCTGTTCGGCTTGGAGATCAACGCAGAGATCCGCAGGCGGGCCAATCGCGATAAGGAGCTGATCGCCACGAAGAAGCGGGGCGCGGTCAACACGTACACACTCACTCCGATAGGTCGAAGCTGGTGTGAGTCGGCGCTGGTAGCCGGACGTCCGGACGGCGCCAAGTTCCCGGCAGGCGTGCTCTACGCGGTTCTGGACAGCGTTGGCCAGTACCTGGCGCGATCGAGCACGGAGTTCGGCGAGTTCTTCAAACCCGACATCGAGAGCTGGATCCGCTCGGCATACACCGAGCTCACGGTCCGCCGTGGACCGGGAAGCTGGATCAAGTTGTCGGCTCTGCGCCCTTGGCTGGACGACGTCCCGCGAGACGTCGTCGACGAAGAACTCGACCGCATGATCCAGCAACCCGATGTGCAACTGATGGCGGAACTCAACCAGCGATCGCTCACCGCAGAAGACCACAAGGCCGCCGTTGGCATCGGGGGCGAGCCCCGCCATCTACTGAGGATCGGCACGCCATGAAGGAGCAGCTCGCAGCCCTCGACGCGCTCTACGTCAGCACCGCGCTCACACCTGACGAGGTCTGGAAACCGGTGACGGACTACCATGTCGACAGCCTCCATCCCCGCGTATGGCAGCGGCTGTTGCGCGCGATGAACCAGATCGAACGCGAGCAGGCGCCGATCGCGGCCGTGGTGCTCGGCGAGCGTGGATCCGGCAAGACACACCTACTCGGCTGGACCCGTCACGAGATCCAGACGCGCGGCGGCTTCTTCTTCTACATCAAACTCGTGACGGGCAGGGACTTCTGGGAAAGCGCCACCGGAAGCATTGTGGACAGCCTGTACCGCAAGGACGAGGGCGGCCAGCGGCAACTATTCCGCTTGCTCGATGAGCTCTCGCGCCGCGCCCGGCTCGACGCGGGGACCCACGCCGCCATCACCGGGCAGCGAAAGCTGACGCGCGACCACGTGGACGCGTTCATCGACGGCATTCGCGAACTCGACCGGCAAGTGGGCAACGAGGCCGCCGAGACGGCGCGCGCCCTGGCCCTCATCGCCTCCTCGGGAGATGTTGTCGAGATCGGCAACTCCTACCTGGCCCTGAACGACGACGACCTCAGGCAACGGGCGGCATGGGGCATGTCGTCGCGCGGGCGGCCCGCTCAGCTGGTGCTGCGCGATCTCACCCGCCTGTTCGCCCTCGTCGGACCACTGGTGTTCGCCTTCGACCAGCTCGACAATCTGCTGGCCGCCTCGGAGGCGTCCTTGGGGTCACCCTCGTCGAGCGAGAGTCGGACGGCGAAGCGGTTGGGTCAGGACATCGCCGCAGGACTGATGGAACTGCGGGAGGAGACCCGCCGGACGCTGATGGTCATCGCGTGCCATCCGGACACCTGGCAAAAGCTCTCGAGCGTGGCGATCAGGTCCGCGCTGGATCGCTTCGACGTCCTGCCGGCGTTGGGAGCGATTCCCGACGAGGCCACCGCAGGCGCCATAATCAGCAGCCGCTTCCGCCTCGACTACGAGTACGCGGGATTCACTCCGCCGCATGCGACCTGGCCGATCGCCCCGGCGGCACTGGCCGAAGCCGCGCACCGCTACACCGCGCGGCGGCTGCTCGACCGCGTCATGAAGCACATCAACCAATGCCGCGAGAGCGGAGAAGTGACAGAGCTGACCTCACTGGCGGAGACAAAGCCTGCGGAGGTCGTACAGCCGACGACGGCACCGGCCGGTCAACTGGCGCAGCTGACCGAGACGTTCGGCGAACTACGCAGGGAAGCGGACGACCTCGGGCCGCTGCACAAAGCCACTGAGGACACGCTGATGCCGCCTCTGCTGGGCGCGGGGTTGCTCAGCCTGGTCAAGGAACTCGGTGGGGATGAGACCCGGTTCCTCGTCGAGACCGATTTCGGCGGCAAGGCGGCGTTGCACGCCCGGTTGCGCTACACACTCGAAGAAGCGCACGAGAACGAGATCCACTGGTCCTTCCGGGCGATCGCCGCTGATCACGCCCGTGCCGCACAGACCCGAATACGTAACGCGATGGTGGAGGCCGGCCTTACCCCGGGCCTGGACAGCCGGCGCCTGATCCTGCTGCGGAACACCAGATACCCGAGCGGCGCCAAGACTGACGAAGCCAGGAATGACTTCGAGGCAAGGGGCGGGCTGCCGATACCGATCGGAGCCGCTGATCTGCGGACGCTCTCCGCTCTCCAGGTGCTGCTCGACAGTCATGCGTCTGGCCTGGACGCCTGGCTGCGGCACGAGCGCCCGGCCTCTCGCACGGAAATCTTCGCCACTGTGCTCCAGGATTTGCGCCAGTACCTCGGCATCGCCGCAGAGCAGGGTGAAGCGGAGCGGCCGGATGACGTCGAGCCGGCCCACCCGAGCATCATGCTCGGTACCACCGTACGAGGTGGTCGGCATTTCACCGTCGCGGTCAAGGAGCTTCGAGCGCACACCGTGGTGGTCGGCGCCTCGGGGTCAGGCAAGACAGTCCTCACCAAGCATCTCGTCGAGCAGAGCGCTCTCCGCGGTGTCTCGGCCATCGTGCTGGATCCGAACGACGACCTCGCACGACTCGGTGACCCATGGCCGGACCCGCCGGACCAGTGGACGGTCGAACGGGAGCACGATGCTCAGCGCTATTTCGCAGGCACCGAGGTGATCGTCTGGACACCGGGCCTCAATCGCGGACGTCCACTTTCCTTTCCTCCGATTCCCGACTTCGGGCCCGTTCTCGGCGAGGAGGACGACTTCCGTCGGTTGCTCGATTCGACCATCGCGACACTTGCCCCGCAAGCGGGCGTGCGAGGCAACACTGCGCGTGCGACGCAGCAGCTCGGTCTGCTGAGACGAGCACTCGAACGATACGTGCGCGACGGCAGACAGACTCTGGCCGGATTCGTCGAACTGCTCGCTGAGCCTCCGAGTGACATCGTGAACAGCAGAACCAGTCGCTTCGCCGTCCAGATGGCCGACACTCTGGAAGCTGCGATGGAGACGGATCCGCTGTTCAGGGAATCTGGAACGCCCGCCGACCCCGGGTTGCTCCTTACCCCGTCACCGGGAAAGTCCGCGAGGATCTCGGTGATCAGCTTCGTCGGTCTCTCCGGCGAGGGACAGACCCGATTCGTGAGCCGGCTGCAAACCACCCTGTTTTCCTGGTTCAAAGCACATCCCGTTGTCGGGCGTCCTCTGGGCGGCCTCCTGGTCATGGACGAGGCACAGAACTTCGTGCCGTCGGGCGGGACCAACCCGAGCACCGCGAGCACGGTGGAGTTCATCCGCCAGATACGCAAGTACGGACTCGGCGTCGTCCTCGCCTCACAAGCGCCGAAGGGAATCCATCACCAGGCGTTGGGAAACACGGCGAACCAGTTCATCGGGCGGTTGACCGCGCCTGCTCAGACGGAGGCGGCCCAAGCCATGGCACACGCACGCAACTCGGTCCTCGACAATCTTGCCGGCCTCACCAGCGGCACCTTCAACGCCGCCAAGGAGGGAACCGGATACAGCAAGATCCAGGTGCCGATCTGCCTGAGCCACCACACCGGGCCTCTGCAGGAGGACGACGTCGTCTTGCGCGCCCGCCGCAGTGCGTGATTCGGCCAGTCATCCGTAGCCTGTTGCCGGTCGGCATCGTGAAAGAAGGGTACGTGAGGCATGCGCCGGTCAGCGCAGCCGCCGAAGCGATGGCGGGGGCGGCGGCTCACACAGGGCCACCCTGATGCGCGCGTCTACTGCGGCACCACCGTCTGGCGTGACGATGACGGGGTTGAGGTCGAGCTCGCCCACCTGGGGAAGGTTGTCGAGCAGCCTGTCATCCGCGTGATCTGGCCGTCGAGAGCGCCGACATCGACGCGCGGCGAGCCGCGATATCCATGCAGCAGCGCAGCTCACCGAGCATGTCGGCGGCGTCCGTGATTGGTGTCACCCGGAAGGTACGATCCGCCAGCAGATCCGCCGGCACGCCACCCACGCCGGCCATGACCAGCGGCCCGAACGCCCAGTCGACCAAGCCTCCAGGGACATGCCCATGGGGCCCCGAACGCCAGGAAGGCCAAGAGGACGGCGCGTCTCCGGAATCTCCCGAGCGGCGCGGTCTACTTACACCGCGTCGGTGTTGTCTGGAGCGCTCTTAGTCTTGTTCGAATACGGCCTAGGTGCGGCCGCTCAGGCGCGGGCGCGTTCCCGGTTGCTGCGCAGGTGGCGGGCGAGTGCTGCCACGATGCGCCGGGCGTCGACGCCCACCCCGCGCAGGGTGTTGGAGGAGGAGGTTTGCTGCCACTCCAGGCTCAGGAAACCCAGGCCGCCATGGGTGAGTGACAGGCCGTGGCGCTGGCGCGGGCGGCTGTCGGCCGTCAGGGCTCCCAGTGCGGCCAGGTAGGGCAGGTTCGGCTGGTAGCCGGTGGCCAGCAGCACCGCATCGACGGGTTCACGCCGGCCGTCGGGCCATTCGACCTGGTCGCCGTCCAGGCGCGTGAACATCTCCCGGCGCTGAAAGCGGCCCTCGCGCAGCGCCCGGCGGTAGCGGCCGTCATCGAGGACGCGAGGCGGGCGGAGCCTCCGCGAGCCAGCGGCAACCGGTCGGACCCGGTCACGCGGAACCAGAAATGCAGATCCCGCCCCAGCGGACGTTGCTCCACGAACCGGATCGGCGTACGGCTGGCGAGCGTCACCCGCCGATCGGCGGCCAGGTTCTCGCCGCCGTCCAGGCGGGCACCGAAGCCGTCCCCGCCGACGTTCCCGGTAGGCCCGACCGCGATGATCTGCAGGACTACCTGAAGTTCTGCTGCTGAGCTTCTTGCCGGCAACCGGCAGAGCAGCCGGCTCCCTCACGCCGGTGGCACGCCAACCGGCGCATCGGACGGGGACTCGACCCGCCTGGTGCACTCGGGCCGCAGGAATGCGTCTCGGCTGACCGCCGAGGGTCCAGGCTGTGACGGGCGCGGGTGTCTGACGCGATGGCAGCTCAGCTTGACGGCGACGCCACCGCGATCGGGCACCAGGCCTCGAGCAGCGCCGCCTGGGTGACCGGTCCCAGCAGCAGGCAGCTGGGAGACTCGTTCCCCGTGTTTCCGAGCACAAGGAGCGTCGCGTCCTTGGACGAGTCGATGAGCGCGCGCTGAGGTCGCTCGGACACGAACTCCGTCGTCACCGGCACATCGGGGTGGTTGCGTGCCAGATGGGACACGACCTCGTTGAACCGGCTTTCCGCGCCACGGCGGAGCGCCTGCGAATCCACGAAGGGCAGCGGATCCTGCCAGGATGATGATCCGCAAGGCGTCCAGCAGCACAGTGCCGTCACAGCGCCGCCACGCAGGGCGGCTTCGTCCAGAGCGAAGGCGAGGGCCGCCAGGCTCGGCGGCGAGCCGTCGACGCCGACCACGATCCGGACATCCTGGCTGCCAGGTGGCAGGAGGGGCCGTACGACGATGACCGGCCTGGCGCTGTGCGCGGGCACCTGTACGGCAGCCGACCCCACTTGAAGGCCGTCGAAGCCGCCCTGACCGCGAGACCCGAGCACGGTCAGCTCGGCGTCGCGGCCGGCCTCCAGGAGCACCGCCGCGGGCGTTCCTCTTATCAGCAGCGGCTGGACATCCACCCCGGGAGCCAGTTCCAGGGCGCGCCGGACGCCGTCCTCCACGACGCCGAGGGCGACTTGCTCGATCTGCGCGAGAACTTCCTGCGCGATGGGCCTGAGGGCGTACGGCCAGTGCAACGCATGACAGACCAGCACGGGTAGCCCGCGCAGCCGCGCCTCATCGACCGCCCAGGTCAGCGCCTGTTGGCTGCCCGGCGAATCGTCGTAGCCGACCAGTATGGGCCGACCTGCATGTGCATCGCTCAACGCCGCCCCCAGAACAAAGGAATTCGCTGGTCCTGCCGCAGTAGCGTTCCCCCGGCCGATGAGACGAGCCCCACGAGCGATGAAACTGTTGGCCCGGATCTCGTCAGTCCCCAACGGCTCGCCTGGAGGGAACTGCGGTGAGGACTCACGCCAGCACCTGGCGGAGTGAGCGGATCCGGTCGGCGAACTCCTCCGGAACCCCCTCGGTCAGCGCTGGCCTGCCCGGGACACGGCGCATCAGCCACACGCCCGTCTGGATCGCGAGCATCAGTTCCGCCCGGACTGCGGCTCCGTCTCCGGACAGTTCCTCGTTGAGGTGCTGTCCGACCCCCCTCGCGCACCCGCATGCGGGGGCGAAGGCCACGTCGACGGCCTCGGCGAACAGCCGTTCTTTCGATCCGAAGTCAGTCGGCGTCGATCCTTAGCTCCCGGGCAGGTGCGGGTGGCCGCCGCCGGTGGTGCGTTTGCTGTCACGCATGGGCATGGACACGACATCGCGGTGCCGGGGCGCTGGTGTGGGCGCCCCGCTGAGCCCGCCCACTAGATCGTTGCCTACTTCGCAGCCAACGGCTCGGCGTTGCTGACGCAGATTGTGCTGGTCGTGCTCGGCGCGGTGGCCTTGCTGAAGGTCATGCTCGGGGCTTGCTGAGCCGCGCACCTCGGACGGGCTCTTCGCCGCGGTCATCAAGCCGTGGACAGCCCACGGCGATCGTCAGGCGGCGAAGGCACGGCCCTGGCCGACCGCGTGCAGCGCCGAGACCGGATTCCGAGCCTGGGAACCGGACCAGGACCGTCATGCTTCGCGCGTACTGACGTACCTAGTTCTCCGGAGCTACCGGCGGCCGGGAAAGCGGGGTCCGCTCGCGGTGCAGGATGCGGTCCAGGCGGGCGGCGGCGTACCCGAGGACCGACAGTCCGGACACGACGGCCAGGTCGCCCAAGGCCAGTGGCTCTGTGCCGAGCAGGTCGCGCAGCAGAGGCACGTACAGGCCGGCCAGTTGCAGAAGCAGTGCTCCCGTCACGGCGGCAAGTAGCGCCGGGTTGGCCAGGGAACCCGGGCGGGCACGCGAGCCCAGGGCCACGCCGAGCTGGGAGGCGCCCAGGGCGAAGAAGGCCATGCTCTGCCAGGGGCGGCCGGTGTGCAGGGCCCAGATCGCCACCCCGAGGGTGACGGCGGTCAGGACGACGGCGATGCGGACCACGCGCTGCCACAGGCCCGCTCTCAGGATGCTCTGGTCGGGCGGGCAGGGCGGGCGGCTCATCGCGGCCGGGTCGGCGGGCTCACCGCCGAGGGCGACGCCGGGCAGACCGTGGGTGAGCAGGTTGACCCACAGGATCTGGGCGGGCAGCAGCGGCAGCGCGAGGCCGAACAGCGGGCCGAGCAGCATGACGGCGATCTCGGTGGCGCCGCCGGACAGACCGTAGACGAGGAAGCGGCGGATGTTGGCGTAGACGCGGCGGCCCTCCTCGACGGCGGCCACCACAGTGTCCAGGTTGTCATTGGCGAGCACCAGGTCGGCGGCCTGGCGGGCGACCTCGGTGCCACGACCGCCCATGGCGACGCCGATGTCGGCGCGGCGCAGGGCGGGGCCGTCGTTGACGCCGTCGCCGGTCATCGCCACCACCTCGCCGCCGGCCCGCATGCTTTCGATGAGGTCGAGCTTCTGCTCAGGGGTGGCGCGGGCGTAGACGGCGGCGTCAGGCGGCTGCCCGGCGGACGTGGCAGGTGCGGGCGGCACAGCGGCGGGATCGGTTTGCGGGTCGGCTCCGGCGAGGGTACGGCAGTCGACGATCGTACCGCCGGGCATGAGGATGCCGAGCTCGGTGGCGATGGCGCGGGCGGTGCCCGGATGGTCGCCGGTGATGAGCACAGGGCGGATTCCCGCCCGGCGGCAGGCTGCGAGAGCGCCGGAGGCAGCTTCGCGAGGCGGGTCGAGGATGGCGACCAGTCCGAGCAGCTTCAGTCCCTCCTCCGGCGCCTCCTCAGGAACGGACGGCAGGTCGGCCTCGGCCACGGCGAGGACCCGATAGCCCTGCCGGGCGAGGAGCTCCGCGTGTTCGGCGGCGCGGTTCAGCAGAGCCGGGTCGTCGGCGAGGACCGGCGCTCGCAGCAGCACCTCAGGCGCGCCTTTGCAGATCACCCTGGCCCGGCCGCCGGGCAGCCGGTGCAGGGTGCTCATGCGCTTGCGTGCGCTGTCGAACGGGCGTTCGGCCAGGCGGGGCCAGCGGCGATGCAGGTCGTGGCGGTTCAGGCCGAGCTTGGCCGCGGCGGCCAGCAGGGCGGCTTCGGTCGGGTCGCCCAGGGCTCGCCATTCCTCATCCTCGTCGTCATGCAGGAGGCGGGCGTCGTTGCAGAGCGCGGCGGCGGTGAGCAGGCCGGTGAACGCCTCGGGCGCGGAGTCGCCGTCGAGCCGCCCCTCAGGGCCGTAGCCGGTGCCGGTGAGTGCGGCCTGCGCGGTGGGCGTCCACAACCGGCGTACGACCATCCGGCCCTCGGTGAGAGTGCCGGTCTTGTCGGTGGCCAGGACGGTCACCGAGCCGAGCGTCTCCACCGCGTGCAGACGTCGTACGAGGGCGTGCCGCGCGGCCATCCGGCGCGCTCCCAGCGCCAGGCTCAGCGTGACCACGGCGGGCAGTGACTCCGGTACGGCCGCCACCACCAGGCTGATCGCGGTCACCACCATCAGCTCCACCGGCTGTCCCCGCATCAGCCCCAGCGCTCCCACCACGACGCACAGGAACACCGTCACCCCGGCCAGCAGACGCCCCACCCCGACCAGCCGTCGCTGCAACGGCGTCAGCCCAGAGCCCGTGACCATGAGCGCGGCGATGCGCCCGGCCGCGCTCGCCGAGCCGGTCGCGCTCACTTCGGCCCTGCCGCGCCCGCGGACCACGACCGTCCCCGCGGCGACCTCGTCGCCGGACGCCTTGTCCACCGGCACCGACTCGCCGGTGAGCGCGGACTCGTCCACCAGCAGCGCCGCCGCCTCTCGCAGCCGGGCGTCAGCCGGGACGATGTCCCCCTCGGCCAGCACCAGCAGGTCGCCGGTCACCACCTCGGCCGCGGGAATCTCCTGTTGCGTGCCGTCCCGCACGACCCGGGCCGCCGGGGCGGTGAGCGCGGACAACGCGGTGATGGCCCGGTCGGCGCGCACCTCCTGAGCGACGCCGACGCTCGTGTTGACCACGATCACCAGCAGAATCACGGCCATGTCCGTCCAGTCGCCGGTGGCCGCCGTCAGCGCCGCGGCTGCCAGCAGCACGATGATCAACGGGTCGCGAAGCTGCCCGGCCACGCGCCGCCACAAGGGGGTGGGCGGCTTGGCGGGCAGCAAGTTCGGGCCGTCCCGCTCCAGTCGCTCGGCCGCCTCCGCCGACGACAGCCCGGATCGGGACAGAACCATCGGTTCGCTCATCTCCCGCTCCCCCCTCACAGGACGCCTTTTCTCATCGTCCCTGGCCACGGCCGTGCGGCCAGGGACGAAAGTCCCGCAGACCGGCCCTTTTGACGTCTTCACCCCCCGGCCGGACGACTTACGCCTCTACGCCCGAGACCGGAGCTTGGCGGTGAGAGCCAGGCCGATGAAGGGGGAACGCGTGTGATGGCTGAACACATCATGGACGGGGTGGATGGTTCCGTGTCGGCGGCTGCTGCGGTCGAGCGAGCTGCTGCTGACGCGCGCCGGGATGGTGCTCGGCTCGGTCCGTGTGGCCGTGGCGGGGCATACAGCCGGGCCGGTCGTCATCATGCGTGGCTCCGTCGCGGACCTTCACGGGCATCCCGTTGCCGCGCACGCATCGCTTCATGGCTCGAACCGTCCAGTCCTCGGAGGGCCGGGGACGACGGCGACGGGGCAGTCGGCATGCTCGGCCACCGCCCTGACCACCGTGCCCAGATGGCCGTGGTGCCGGGTCCGCTGCACACCCACGATGAGGAGGCTCGCCTGGGCCGACGCGGCGCGCAGGGCTTCCTTGGCCGAGGCGACGACGGCATGCGCCTCCACGCGGATCTCCGCATGCCGGTCGCACCAGGGGGCCAGGCGTTCCTCCATCTGGTTCCGCCCGGTCCGGGTGAGGGTCTCGACGTCGGGTACGGGAGCCATCGCTATTCCCCATGCCATGTTCTGCAGGTGGACGGCGTGCACGACCACCAGCCGAAGCTGGCGCAGAGCGGCCTCGTCGAAGGCGAACTGCAGGGCCGTATCCGGTGTGGTCGGGCTCAAAGCCAGGACCACGGGGGCCGGATGAGCTGGCGCGGGTAGCGGGCCGGGGCCACGCACAATGATCACCGGAGCCTGCGCGTGTGCCGCGACGTAGGTGGCGACCGAGCCGACAACCGACCTGGCCAGGGTGCCCAGGCCTCGAGAACCGACGACGACGAGGTCCGCGCCGGCCGATAGGTCGACGAGGCGTTCGGCGGGCGAGCCCTCGTACAGATCTGTTCTGACATCGGTCAGCGTGCTGGAGGAGCGCGCGCATTCGGCCCCATGGTTGAGCACGTGCTCGGCGGCCGTGCGCAGATGCACCTTGACGTCCTCGGCCGCCTCGCCGTAAGGCCAGCGCCAGGCGTGGGCCACCGTCAGCGGCAACCTCCTCAACTCGCACTCGTCGAGCGCCCAGTCCAAGGCCTGCATCGAGAAATCCGAGCCGTCGTACCCTACGACTACCCTGTGGGGCTCGGCCATGGCTTTCACCTCGCATCCGTCGCCGGAGACCGCGGCTGCTGGGGTTCGATTGAGATGTCCGTAGCTGCGGTAATGGCGGCTACCCGGTACCGGGGTAGATATCCGCTCTGACCAGCGCGGCCTTCGGAAGCAGGCGTTGCGGGTGGCCGGGTGCTGATCCGGAATAGCGTTCCGGAAATTTGTAGCTAATTGTGGCTTTATGTCCCTTTCCTGGGAAGGGGAAGCTTGGGGGATTGGCGGTGAGGGAGCGAGATGATGCGTGCACGGATCGTGGTCGGAATAGACAGTTCCGCATCATCGACGTGGGCGGTGGAGTGGGCCGCCGCCGACGCCAGGCGCAGGGGATTGCCGCTGAGACTCGTGCACGTGTGCGAGCAGTGGTCGCACGGCATGGACCGGTCGAAGTACTGTGCCGGTGCGCTGGAGGCCGCCGCTGACAGGGCCCGCGATATCGGCGGGGACGTGGACGTCGGCACCGAGATGCTGACGGGCAACGTGATCGAGTCGCTGATCGGCGAGTCGGTGTCTGCCGAGAGCCTGGTGCTGGGCAGCAGAGGGACGGGCGGGTTCGCCGGCTTGGTGCTCGGGTCGGTGAGCCTGGCCGTTGCCGGGCATGCCGCCGGGCCCGTGGTGATCGTCCGAGGCCCCGTCGGCTCCGAGAACGATCAGATCGTGGTCGGCGACGACGGTTCCGAATGCTCGCAGCAGGCGATGGCGTACGCCATCGAACAGGCTCGCGCCCGCCGCGCTCGTTTGCTCGTGCTCTTCGCCTGGCGAACGCCGATGCTCACGCCGGCGTGGCCGGCCTACAGCCCGCTGCTGGCGGACTCCTTCGAAGAGGAGGCAGGCACCGCACGCGAACGGGTGGCCACCTGGCGAGAGGCGAATCCCGACGTCCTGATCAACGATGACCAGGTGCGCGGCCATCCCGTGGCCGCGCTCAAGGAGGCCGCGGCCACGGCGGACCTCGTCGTGGTCGGCTCGCGAGGCTTGGGCGGGTTCGCCTCGGCGGTGCTCGGCTCGGTCAGCCACGGGGTGCTGCACCATGTGGCATGCCCGGTGGCGGTGGTACGGCCACGTGGTGAGACCGGGTGACCGGATGGGGCCGTTCCGAGGAACCGGACTAGGGGGGACATCATGGCCGGTCTGATCATCGCGGGGGTGGACGGTTCGGCTCCCAGCATCGCGGCGGTCGAGTGGGCCGCCGACGACGCGCTTCGCATGGGCGGCGAACTGCGGATCGTTCATGCCTTGGATCGACGGCCGTACGACATCGCCAGATTTCCGGTTCCGGATCAGGAGGACCTCCTGCGGAAGGCTGCGGGCAGGGTGCTGGACGCCGCCGAGGCGGCCGCGCGAGCCCGGCAGCCGGCTGTGGAGGTGAGCACCCGGTTGGTCGAGGGCGCGCCCGCGGCTGTTCTGCAAGAGCAGGAGGCGAACGAGCTGGTCGTCGGCAATCGAGGGCTGGGCGGGTTCGCCGGAGTGCTCCTCGGATCGGTCACGATGGAAGTGGCCCGGCAGGTCGGCTGCCCGGTGGTCGTGGTGCGGGAGGAACGGCGGGAGAAGGTCGGTGAGATCGGGGTCGGCGTCGATGACTCCGACACCTGCGAGCCGGCCATCGGCTACGCCTTCGAGCAGGCCAGGATGCGAGGGGCGGCCCTGCGCCTGATTCACGCATGGCAGGTGCCCGTGCACGCCTTCGCCCCCGAGATCTCCTACGACCTGGACGAGGTCCGGGCCGCCCAGCGCGAGGTCGTCAGCAGGCGAACCGCGGCGTGGCGAGCGAGGTATCCCGAGGTGAAGCTCATCGAGGACGTCCAGAACGCACACCCGGTCGATGCCCTCACCGGCACAGCGTGCGACCTGCTCATCGTAGGCTCCCACGGGCGCGGCGCACTCGGCTCGCTGCTTCTCGGGTCGGTGAGCAGAGGGGTGCTCCATCACGCGCGCTGCCCCGTTGCGGTGATCCGCTCTTAGGTGTTTGTCCCACAGCTGTTAGATGTCGCCGGCCCGGTTGCGCGCTCTTTCGGTCTTTCCGAGGACGAAAGTCCCAGAGAAACGAGCAGGACGGCTCTGAGCAGTGGCGCCCGCCCGGACGACCATGAAGGTACAGCATCCTAGTGGAGACGATCATGAAGGACCAGCTGGGTGTGGTGGTCGGCTACGACACGTCGCCGTCGGCGCAGGAGGCCCTATGGTGGGGCGCTGCCGAAGCGGCCGTCAGAAAGGTGCCACTGACAGTGTGCCGCGCGTGGGAATGGCCCTACCATGAGTGGCCCGGCGAGCTGGTGCCGCTCGATCTGGCACGCCGCCCGGCACAGCGGCTGGTCAAGGACGCAGCCGCATGGGTTGTGCGCCACCATCCCGAAGTGCCGCTCAACACACTCACCGACCGAGGGCAGCCGGCCGAGATCTTGACCGATCTGTCCGGGGACGCGGAGCTGATCGTGGTCGGCACCCGTGGTTACGGAGGGCTCGGGGGATTGGTCGCGGGCTCTGTGAGTGCTCATGTGGCGGCGCATGCCGCCTGTCCGGTGATCGTCATGTGCGGGCGCCCAGATGAAGGCGACGCCCGCGAGGTGGTGGCCGGCTTCGACGGTTCACCGCCATCCGTGACCGCGCTGGGTTTCGCCGCCAGGGAGGCACACCGCCTGGCCGCACCGCTAAAAGCATTGATCGCCTACCGGGAGCGGGGCAGAGAGGCAGGCATGCAGGAGCCCCGCGTCGAGGCGCAGGGACTCGCCTGGCGGGAGCTCATCTCCTGGCAGCGCAGGTATCCCGGGCTCCAGGCCGAGGTCGAACTCGTCGACGAGCCCGCGCGGCCCGCGCTGCTGGAGGCGGCGCGGAAGGCGCGCCTGCTGGTGGTCGGCGCCCGTGGCCTGGGGGAGGTCAGAGGGTTGCTGCTCGGCTCGGTGAGCCAGGCCATGCTGCACCATGCGCCGTGCCCGGTCGCCGTGGTGCACGCCGCAGGGAGCGGACGGGCCGAGCATGGGCGATCGACCACCTTCCCCACGGTTTTGTCCCCGGGCGCCGAGGTGCTGTCCCATGTGACCCGCGGCGAGGGCCAGGTGCTGAACGTGTGACCAATGGCCCTAACCGGTGCCGTGAGCCGGTCGTAGCGTGCGCTTCATGGATACCGCGATTTCCGTGTCCGGCCTGGTCAAGTCCTTCGGCCGGACACGGGCGCTCGATGGCCTGAACCTGGAGGTCGCCACAGGAGAGGTGCACGGCTTCCTCGGCCCCAACGGCGCGGGAAAGACCACGACGCTGCGTGTTCTGCTCGGGCTGCTGCGTGCTGATGCCGGGCATGCCGAACTTCTCGGCGGGGACCCGTGGCACGACGCCGTCGACCTCCATCGCCGGCTGGCCTACGTGCCTGGAGACGTGGTGCTGTGGCCGAACCTGTCCGGCGGCGAGGTCATCGACCTGCTCGGACGGTTACGCGGCGGCATCGACCCCGGGCGGCGGGCGGCCCTGATCGAGCGGTTCGGCCTGGATCCCACCAAGAAGGGCCGCGCTTACTCGACCGGCAACCGGCAGAAGGTCGCCCTGGTCGCCGCGCTGGCCTCGGACGCCGAGCTGCTCCTGCTGGACGAACCCACGCTCGGCATGGACCCGCTGATGGAGGCCACGTTCCGCGAGTGCGTCATCGAGGAGCGGGCCAAGGGCCGTACGGTGCTGCTGTCCAGTCACATTCTCGGCGAGGTCGAGGCGGTCTGCGACCGCGTCACGATCATCCGCAACGGCAGGATGGTGGAGAGCGGGACCCTGGCCGATCTACGTCACCTCACCCGCACCTCCATCACGGCGGACCTGGTCGTCCCGGCCGACCTCGCAGATGTGACAGGAGTGCATGATCTACGGGCCGACGGCACAAAGGTGAGCTGCCAAGTCGACACGATCCACCTGGACGAGGTCCTCAAGCGGCTCAGCGCCGCCGGAGTGCGCAGCCTGCTCAGCAGGCCGCCGACACTCGAGGAGCTGTTCCTGCGCCACTACGGTGACCCGGCGCCCGCGGAGCACGCCGAGGCTGTGCCGAGATGAACGCCCTGACCGGCACCGGTGTCCTGGTGCGGCTCGCCGTCCGCCGCGACCGGATCGTGCTGCCCGCCTGGATCGCGGTGTTCGTCTTGATGGCCGTGGGCTCGGCTGCGGCGACGATCCCGCTCTACCCCTCGCTCGCCTCCCGGGTCCAGGCGGCCGAGACGATCAACGGCGCGCAGTCGATGGTCGCGCTGTACGGCCGGATCTACGACCCCGCCTCGATCGGCGCGCTCGCGCTGGTGAAGATGAGCGGGTTCGGCGCCGCCCTGGTGGCGGTGCTGGCCATCTTCACCGTCGTGCGGCACACCCGCGCGGAGGAGGCGAGCGGACGGCAGGAGCTGCTCGGGGCGGCGACGGTAGGCCGGAGCGCACCGCTGACCGCGGCGCTGCTGCTTGCCTTCGGCGCCAGCCTCGTCCTGGCGGTGGTCACCGGGCTCGGACTCATCGCCGCCGGGCTGCCGGCCGACGGCTCTTTCGCCTTCGGGCTGGCACTGGGCGGGATCGGGGCGGCGTTCGCGGCCGTGGCCGCCCTCGTCGCCCAGCTCACCGCGAGCGCCCGGACCGCCATCCGCACGGCCGTGGCCGTGCTCGGTGCCGTCTACGTGCTGCGCGCCATCGGAGACACCGCCGGCCAGACGGGTCCTCAGTGGCTGACCTGGCTGTCGCCCATCGGCTGGAGCCAGCAGCTACGGCCTTTCGCCGGCAACCGCTGGTGGGTCGCGTCGATCATGATCGCTTTCTCCGTAGTCGTGACGGCCGGCGCGTACGTCCTGGCCGCCCGCCGCGACACCGGTGCCGGGCTGATCCCCGACCGGCCCGGGAGGGCGGCGGCCGTGCCCGGCCTGAGCGGACCACTTGCGCTCGCCTGGCGGCTGCACCGGGGATTGCTGTCCGGATGGCTGATCGGATTCGTGCTGCTGGGCCTGGTGTTCGGCAACCTGGCCTCCAGTGTCGGCTCCTTCTTCGACAGCCCGCAAGCTCGCGACATGATCATCGCATTGGGCGGCGAGAAGGGGCTCATCGACGCGTTCGTCACCGCGGAGCTGGCGCTCGTCGCCACGATGGCCTCCGTGTACGGCATACAGGCCGTGATGCGCATGCGCGCAGAGGAGACGCACCTGCTGGCCGAGCCGATTCTGGCCACGCCGACGAGCCGGACGCGGTGGGCAGGAAGTCACCTGGTGATCGCGATCCTGGGCTCGACGTTGCTCATGGCGGTCATGGGCACCGCCGCCGGCCTGGCGCATGGCGCTCAGACGGGTGACATGGCCCAGGTCGGTCGCCTGCTCGGCGCGGCGCTCGCCCATATGCCGGCGATCTGGGTGCTCATCGGCATCACCGTGGCGGCGTTCGGGCTGTTGCCGCGGCTGATCGCGGCCGGGTGGGTGGCCCTGACGGGGTTCTTCCTGATCGGCGAGCTGGGGCCGCTGTTCCAGCTCAAAGAATGGGTCATCGACCTGTCCCCGTTCGCGCACGTTCCCAGGCTTCCCGGCGGGGCGTTCGAGCCGATGCCGCTCGCCCTTCTGGCTGGCCTCGCCGCGCTCCTCGCGATCGCAGGGCTGGCCGGGTTCCGCCGGCGCGACATCAGCTGATCCGGAATGAGACCACTACGGAGAAAGGTGAACCATCATGATCATCGTCGGTGTCGACGGATCGCAGGCCGGGCTTGAGGCGGTCGGCTGGGCGGCACGCGAAGCGGCACTTCGGGAGGTGCCGCTCACCGTGGTCCATGCCATGCCCCGATGGGCGGTGGAGGCCGGCGACGGCCGCTACGCCGACGTGGCCAAGTGGATGCGCGCAGGCTGCGCGACCGTGCTCGCGGCCGGCGAGAGCCGGGCAGCCCGCGAACAGCCCAAGGTCGATGTCCGGACGGCCGCGCTGCCCGGCGACCCACGCACCGCCCTGATCCGGGCATCGCAGGAGGCGGAGCTCCTGGTCATCGGAAGTCATGGGATCGGAGGCGTGCGTGGCCTGCTCGTCGGGTCGGTGGCCTACGGCGTCGCCGGCCATGCCGCATGTGACGTCGCCGTGGTGCGCTCGCTGCCCTCCCTGCCTCGCGGCGAGGTGGTGGTGGGCTTGGACGGCTCAGCAAGGTCTCGCCCCGTGCTGGACTTCGCGTTCGCCGAGGCGGAGTTGCGCGGAGCGCGGCTGCGTGTCGTACACGCCTGGGCCTGGCCGTGGCTGGAAGGTTTCGAACCCGCGGATGCCGGCAGCGAGCAGAACGAACTGCATGTGCTCAAAGAGGCAGTGGCGGGACACCGCGGACGGCACTCCGACGTCGACGTGATCGAAGAGTGCGTGCATGGGCATCCCGTCGAGGCGCTGCGGCAGGCCGCGGACGGAGCCGACCTGCTTGTGGTCGGCTCGCACGGGCATGGGACGTTCACCGGGATGGTCCTCGGATCGGTGAGCCACGCGCTGCTGCATCAGGCGCCCTGCCCGCTGGTCGTGGTCCGGAGCGAGGACCTGCCCACGCCTGACGCAGCGCGGTGACGATGCGCTCGGTTCCTCGCAGAACCGAGCGTGTTCGTGCTGCGCGGCGTCCGAGATCACCCACCGTCCGGCTGGATCATCTCTGCTTCGGTGATGGTCCGGCCGGTGCCTTGCGGCAGGGTGATGCCGTTGACGCGCGTGCTTTCCCGGTCTGTCTCGATGGTGAGCCGGAGTCCGCGGAAGAGAAGCGGCAGAGACAGCGTGCTGAGCCGGTCAGGCAAGAGCGGATTGAAGTGCAGGCCGTCGGATCTCGGCTCCAAGCCCAGGTAGCAGCGTTGCAGCATGTCGAGAGTGCCGGCCATGGCGCCGAGGTGGATGCCCTCGGCGGTGGTGCCGCCCTGGACGTCATGGACGTCGCTGATCAATGCTTCGGCGAAGAACTGCCAGGAGCGGGCCCGGTCAGACCGGGAGAGCACCCAGGCGTGGACGACGGCGCTGAGAGTGGAGCCGTGGCTGGTGCGATCCAGGTAGTAGGCGATCGTTCGCGGGATCAGGTCGGGGCCGGCCGGGTAGCCGAGCCGATCCAGGATCGTCAGCAGTTCGCCGGCGGTGAGGAGGTAGAACAGCATGAGCGTGTCGGCCTGTTTGGCGGCCTTGTAGCGGTTGACGTCGTCGCCGCCGGCTTCGAGGACGCGGTCCAGCCGGCGCGCTCCCTTGTACCGGTCCCAGTTCAGCTCGGTCAGGTCCGCGTACCCGGTGAACTGGCTGATCACGTCGTCGTGGAAGTCGACCCGCATGCGCCGGGTGATGTCGTCCCATCGAGCGGACTCCTGCGGGCCGGCTTCGCCGAGCTCGAGCACGCGTGACAGCAGCCATACGGTCATGATGTTGGTGTAGGCGTTGTTGGCCAGGCCGGGGGAGCCGGCGCCGGGGTAGGCGGTGTGGTATTCGTCGGGGCCCATGACGCCGTGGATCTCGTACCGGCCCGAGGCCGGGTCGAGCACGGCGAGCGAGGCGAAGAACCTGGCGATCTCCAGCAGGAGCTCCGTGCACCACGCCGGCATCGAGCCGGTGGCCAGGCGGTACTGCCATACGTTGTAGGCGATGGCCAGGCCGACGTGGCGCTGCAGGTGGGAGACGTCGGGCAGCCAGCGGCCGGAGTCGGGGTTGAGATGGTAGGCCTGAGTTTCCTCGCGGCCGTCGCTGCCGCTCTGCCAGGGGAACATCGCGCCGTCGAGCCCGGCCTCCCGGGCGGCGGCCCTGGCCTCGGGCAGGCGGCGCCATCGGTAGCGCAGCAGGCCGAGGGAGATCTCCGGGAAACGCAGGTTCAGCCACGGCAGGATGAACAGCTCGTCCCAGAACACGTGCCCGCGATACGCCTCGCCGTGCAGGCCGCGGGCGGGCACTCCGGCGTCGAGGTCGGCGGTGTGCGGGGACAGCGTCTGCAGCAGGTGGAAGACGTGCAGATGGACGATCTGCGACAGCTCCGGACCGTCGACGTCCAGGCTGGCCCGCTCCCACAGCCGCTGCCACGCCGCCTCATGCGCGTCCAGCAGGTCGTCGAAGCGGGGAGCCAGGCGAGCACGCCGCAGGGCGGCCGAGAGCGGGTCGTGGATGGCGGCATCGCGCGAGGTCAGCAGGGCGACGACCTTCGTCAGGGTAACCGGCACGCCCTCGACGGCGTTCAGCACATGCTCTGTGGCGATGCGGTCGGGCTCCGCGGAGCTGGAGCTGGAGTCGGGGGCGGGGGCGTCAATGCGCGCCGCGAGCGCGACGGCGATACGGGAGGAGCGGGTGGTCGCGGTCAGCCAGGTCAGCTCGTCCTGAACACCGGTGGCATGGTCGCTCAGGTGGTCGCCGCGCAGGTCACGGTACCGTGCGACGCCGCTGTTGGTCACCCGCCCGTCCAGGGTGGCGCGGACGCGGAGCGGACCGGACCAGTTCTCCGCGGTGAAGGTCGTCTCCAGAGCGGCGAGAACGGGATCGGCCATGGAAACCAGGCGGCGTTGCCGCACCCGCGTGACGCGGCCCTGCTCGTCACGCCAGCGCAGCTCCCGAAGCAGTACCCCGTGCCGCAGGTCGAGCTCCTGAGCGTAGCTCAGCAGGTCGGCCCGTTCGGGCTCGAACCAGCCGGAGCCGGGTGTGGCGAAGGTCAGCGGCAGCCAGTCCGGCAGGTTGACCAGGTCCTCGTTGACGACCGTCCGGCCCGCCACCTCCGAGGCCAGCCGGTCGTAGCACCCTGCCTGGTAGGTGCCTGGTGTGCGAATCCGGCCGTCGGGCGTGGCGCCGCGGGTGGCGAACCGGCCGTTGCCCAGCGTGCACAACGCCTCGCGCACCCCCTCCGAAGCCGGGTCGAACCCCTCGTAAGCCAGCAGCCACGGGTTCATCGCGACCTCACGGCAACCCGCCCGGTCACGGCCAGCTCGGCCAGGTCCGCTACGACGACGTCCGCTCCGGCGCGGCGCATCGCCGCCTCCAGCGTCCCACTGCGATCCACCCCGACGACCAGGCCGAAGGCCCCTCTGTGCCCGGCCTCGACGCCTGGGAGCGCGTCCTCCACGATCGCCGCGTCGCCCGCGGCCACCCTGAGACGCTGGGCGGCTTCGAGGAAGAGCGCCGGGTCAGGTTTGCCGGTCAGGCCGAGCCTGGCCGAGTCGTTGCCGTCGACCACCGTGTCGAACAGGCGCATCAGCCCCGCGGAGGTGACCACCGCGCGGCAGTGCCTGCTGGCCGAGACCACCGCGGTACGGCAGCCGCGCCGCCGCAGCTCGTGCAGGAAGGCGACGGTCGAAGGGAAGGCAGCCACCCCGTGCTGGGCGATCTGCTCGACGAACAACGCGTCCTTGGCCATGCCGAGGCCGTGCACGGTCGGCGTGCCTGGTTCGTCGCCAGGACCGCCCTCGGGCAGGGTGATGCCGCGGGAGGCCAGGAACGTGCGCACTCCGTCGAGCCGCGGCCTGCCGTCCACGTGGCGCAGGTAGTCGTCGCGGATGTCGAACGGGGTGGACCGGCCGCGCAGGAACCCGTCGAACACGTGTTTCCACGCGGCGGCGTGTACCCGGGCCGTGTCGGTGACGACGCCGTCGGTGTCGAAGACCACGGCCCGCAGCCTCATCAGGTCAAGAGCGGCCATACTGAGGACGGTACCCACCCGCCTTCGCCGCAGACAGGGCCCTTAGACCCTTGCATCGATGACCCCCGGCCCTGCATCGGACAGGCCAGAGCACGGTCCCATGGGTGGAGACGAAGGGAGACACGATGATCATCGTAGGAGTGGACGGCTCGGCGACCTCGCGAGCCGCCGTGGAGTGGGCAGCCGACGATGCCTTCCGCAGGCACGTGCCGCTGCGGATCGTGCACGCGATGGACACGTCCTGGTATCTGGTCGGCAGGCGTCCCGATGCCGCTCTGTCGGAAACGCTGCTGCGCGAAGGGCAGCGGATGCTGCGCGAGGCCGCGACTCTTGCCCGCGAGCGCCGGCCCGCTGTCGAGGTCACCACGCAGGAGACCGAGGGCGCGCCCGCCGCTGTCCTGCGTGAGCAGGCAGAGGACGCCACCGAACTGGTCGTCGGCAGCCGTGGGCGCGGCGGGTTCGCCGGGATGGTGCTCGGCTCGGTGAGCGCCCATGTGGCCGGGCACGCCCGCTGCTCCGTTGTGGTGGTGCGCGGCGAAGACCGGCCCGAGCACGGCGAGGTCGTGATCGGGGCGGACGACTCGCCGGAGTCCGAGCCGGCGCTCGCCTATGCCTTCGAAGAGGCGAGGCTGCGCGGCGCCACGCTCAGGGTCGTGCACGCCTGGCAGCTCCCGGTGCACGACTTCGTTCCGGAGGCGGCCTTGGACATGGACGACGTCCGCAAGTCGCAGCATCAGGCCGTGCGTGATCGGGTGACGACCCTGAGCAAGGACCACCCGGAGGTGACAGTCGTCGTGGACGCCCCTTCCGGCCATCCGGTGGAGCTGCTCGCCAACGCCTCCGATCGGGCGGACCTGCTGGTGGTGGGCTCGCACGGGCGCGGCGCCATGGGCGCGATGTTCCTCGGCTCGGTCAGCCAGGGCGTCCTGCATCACGCTCGCTGCCCGGTCGCGGTGGTCCGCTCCTGACCTGAAACCAAGATCATCGGTGGCTCAGGGCCTCGGTACCTGAGCCACCGGCCGCGTTCGGCAGCGCGAGCCTGCCGACGTGGGCGCTCACCGCCTCGCTGACTGGTGCCAACAGATCTCAGCAGTTCAATCTCTGCAGCCGGCTCGTATGCGATCGGCCGCCCGGGCGGCTCCCAGCGCCAGGAGGAGTCCCGCGAAGGAGAAGGCGGAAAGGGCCGGCACCAGCCCGGGGTTGTCCACTCCCAGGAGCTGACCGAAGAGGATGGTGCCCGGCAGCAGAGACAGGTATCCGAGCACCCCGGCTCCCAAGACCCACGGCCAGACCCGTCCTACGGCCTGGGCGACACGCCCCGGACGCCGACGGGGAGTAGCGCCCATCCTTGTCGCGCCGATTCCGATGATGATCCCGATCAGCGGCGGGCCGAATCCTCCGCCGACCAGGAGCAGGAGCACCGAGAGCAGGATCAGCACCAGACCACCGTGCCGCCGGTCGGCGAACCTGACAGACCAGACCAAGAGCGCGACCGCGACGATGACGGCGGCTATCCCTGTCACCAGCAGGTTCGGGATGACCGTCAAGGCGGGCTCACCGCCAAGGATCTCGAATGCCTTCGTGTCCGGCCACGACTCGATGACCGGTCCTTCCGGTTTGACCGAGCCCTGAAGTATCTCTCCGACACCGTGCTCGATGCCCGCCAGACCCGCCAGCAGACCGAATGTCGAGACCACGGTCCTCGTGGCGTTCCTGGCCGGTTCTCGGGCCACAACCGTCGCCGTCGTCGAGTGCATGACTGCTCCTCTCCACGCTCAACCGTGCGGAACGGAGCCGACGCGGATCCAGAGGCGAAGGTCCCGCTCAGAAAGACTTCCGCCTCTTGCAGGCAATCGGCAGCGCGGGCTACTTCGGCGTACGAAGGGCCGGAAGTCCCGAAGCCCGGGTACCGAGGCCTCTAACCGCCCGCGCCCGAGGGGCCGACGATGAGGTAATGAGACTAGGAATCAATGGATTCGGCCGGATCGGCAGGGCAGTGCTGCGGCGCGCGCTGCCGTCGGGCATCGAGATCGCCGCCATCAACGACATCAGTGACGCCGCCACACTGGCGCACCTGCTCAAGCACGACTCGACCTACGGCGTCTTCCCCTTCGCGGTATCAGCGTCGGCGTCGGCGATCGAAGTGGACGGCGGGACGATTCCGGTCAGCGCCCACAGCGACCCTCAGAGCATCGACTGGGGTGGTTACGGCGTGGACCTGGTCATCGAGGCGACCGGACGGTTCCGCACCCGCGACGACGCCGCGCGGCACCTCAAGGCGGGAGCCCGCAAAGTCCTGATCACCGCGCCGGGCAAGAGCGTCGACGTCACGATCGTCCCGGGCGTCAACGACGCGGCCTATGACGCGGTGCGGCACGAGATCGTTTCGCTGGCGTCGTGCACCACGAACTGTGTCGCCCCCATGATCAAGGTGCTGCACCGCAACTTCGGCCTCGTCAGAGGCTTGATGACGACGATCCACGCCTACACCGGCGACCAACGGCTCCTGGACGGACCGCACAAGGACCCGCGCCGCGCCCGGTCAGCCGCGGTCAACATCGTGCCGACCACCACCGGAGCCGCACGCATGGTCGGGCAGGTCATGCCTGAGCTGGCAGGACGTCTGGACGGCGTGGCGATCAGGGTGCCGGTGGAGGACGGCTCGATCACCGACCTCGGTGTCCAGCTCACCCGCGCGGTCACCGCCGAGGAGGTCAACCGCGCCTTCGCCGAAGCGGCCGCGGACGACCTGGCCGGCATCCTGCGCTTCAGCACCGACCCGCTGGTCTCCCGCGACATCATCGGCGACCCCGCCTCCTGCGTGTTCGACTCGGCTCTCACCCAGGCCAACGGCGAGCTGGTCAAGGTCTTCGGCTGGTACGACAACGAGTGGGGCTACGCCAGCCGCGTCGTGGAGATGGCGCAGCGCATGGGCGGCGACACTCCATGAGCGCTGATGCGCCAAGCCGCGAAGGAGAGGAGCGGTTGTGGGAAGAACGGCGATGCAAGGTCCGGAACCTGTGGCCGGGCTTGCTGGCCGTAGGAATCTTGGCCTATCGGCTGAGGGGCAGAGGCCGGCAGCTTGCCTGGGGCAGCACCGAAGAGGAGGCCCGCGGGCTCCAGCCGGGCGATGAGCTGCTCGCCAGCCCCGATCTGGTGGCCACCCGCGCGATCACCATCGAGACGCCTGCCGAGCGGGTCTGGCCGTGGATCGCGCAGCTGGGTCAAGGGCGGGGCGGCTTCTACAGCTACGACCTGGTGGAGAACCTGATCGGTTGTGACATCCACAGCGCGCACCGGATCATGGCCCACTGGCAGGGCATCGCGGTGGGAGACGAGGTCCGGCTGGCCCCCCAGGTCGGATTGCGGGTGGCGGCGGTGGAGACCGGGCGAGCGCTGGTGCTGCTTGGAGCCGTCCCGATGGGTGACATCACCCCGCCGTACAGCTTCACCTGGGCTTTTGTGCTGAGGCCGGAGCCAGACGGCAGGACCCGGCTGATCGTCCGGGAACGGTACGCCTATACCCGGTGGTGGGCGCCGCTGATGATCGAGCCCGTCACCGCGGTCAGTTTCGTGATGACGCGGAAGATGCTGCGAGGGATCAAGCGGCGAGCCGAGCGTCAATCGCACCGGCCGGCCCACGGGCGCATGGAGGCGAAGAGCTGATGGGAGTGGCCGCCTCACGCTGGGGCAATGCCCGCTGCCCGGTGGCGATCGTCCGCGATTGGAGGGACTGCCGCTGCGAAGCCGGGACCTTAAGCCCTGCGCATGGGGGACGTTCGCCGCTGTCGTGCTGAGCCGCGGTGGAGGAGCGTGAGGGGTGGAAGAGAGGTGAACATCATGTCGATCGAAGTCAAGGACGTCATGGGACGGGTGGTTATCGCCGTGCTGGAGGAGGCGTCGTTCGCCGACATCATGGCCGCGATGAAGCGGTACGCCGTCGGCTCCGTCACCGTCATCGACGCTGACCGGCGGCCGGTGGGCGTGGTGTCGGAGGACGACCTGCTGCTCAAGGAGACCGACACCGTGAGGCACAGTATTTCGATCTTCGAATCCTGGCAGCAGCGACAGGATCACCGCAAAGCGGCGGCCGTGACGGCGGCCCAGCTGATGACCTCACCGGCGATCACGGTCACTCCGGGCACCTCCGTGCGTGACGCGGCGCGTGTGATGCACGCCAAGCGCATCAAGCAGCTGCCCGTCACCGACGTGATGACCGGGCGGGTCATCGGCACCCTGCACCAACGAGACGTGCTGCGGGTCTTCAGCCGCCCGGCCGCCGAATTGGAGGCGGACGTCAGAGCCGTGCTCCCTGAGCCGCACGCGTTCTCCATCGAGATCGACGCCGGCGTGGTGAAGATCAGCGGCAAGGTCGAGTGGAAATCCCAGACCATCGCGCTCATGGAGGCTGTCCGGGCCGTCGAGGGCGTCGTCGATGTGGTGGCCGAGGTGGCCTGCGAGAAGGAGGATCTCATCATCGTCCCGCCGCTGATGTAGGAGGCGTTCGTGGATACGGCATAGCGGATCGCCCTGCACGGAACCGTGCAGGGCGCCGAATTCCGGGCTCCTTTGGGAGAGTCAATCGCGCCGATCAGCCTGCAGCCGGGCGGACAGGGCCGCGGCCTGGGTGCGGCGTTGCATGCTGAGCTTGGCCAGCAGGTTCGACACGTAGTTCTTGACCGTCTTCTCGGCCAGGAACATCCGCTCGCCGATCTGCCGGTTGGTCAGCCCTTCGCCGATCAAACCCAGGATGTGGCGTTCCTGCTCCGACAGCGCGGCCAGCGGGTCGCGCCTGGTGGCCTGGTCGCGTAGCCGGTGGAGCATCGAGGCGGTGGTCTGCGGGTCCAGCAGCGACTGTCCCGAGGCGACCGTGCGTACGGCCCCTACCAGGTCCGAGCCGTGGATCTGCTTGAGCACGTACCCTGACGCGCCCGCCATCACCGCGTCGAACAACGCGTCGTCGTCGGAGAAGGAGGTCAGCATCAGGCACGCCAGCCCGGGCAGCTTCGAGCGCACCTCACGGCACACATCCACGCCGCTGCCATCGGGCAGCCGAACATCCAGCACCGCCACATCCGGCTTGAGCGCCGGGATGCGAGCGATCGCCGACTCCGCGGTGCCGGCCTCGCCGATCACCTCGATGTCGTCCTCGGAGTCCAGCAGAGTGGCCACACCCCGCCGTACCACCTCGTGATCGTCGAGGAGAAACACACGAATCATGCTGCCGACGCTATATGGCTCACACATCCTGCATAAGGGACGAAAGTCCCAAGTGGCGGGGGCTTGCTCACCTGCACCTGCCGTTGTGAGCCGGAAGGGGTCGCGAATCGCTGATGTCATCGTCACGTATCAGGCCGAAAGTCACCTTCATTGAGGACCTTGGCCACCACCACTGACTCCCTCATGAGCGTCAGAGTGAGGGTCACGTCGACCGATCAGGACGGAGTGACCACGATGACCGACACGCGGACCGGGCTGGACCGGCATGCTCAGGTGGGCGACTACCTGGCACGCATCGGCGGCACCCCGTTGCTGAACGCGGATCAGGAAACGCAGCTGGCCAAGCGGATGGAGGCCGGGTCCCGCGCAGCCCGGCTGATGGCGGAAGGATCCGCCATGCCCGATCTTGAGACCGTGGTCGCCGACGGCCGGGCTGCCAGACGGCACATGATCGAGGCGAACCTGCGGCTGGTGGTGTCGATCGCCAGGCGGTACGCCTACCGGGGGATGTCGCTGGCGGATGTGGTTCAGGACGGCAATCTGGGCCTGATCGAAGCCGTCGAGCGATTCGACCACACCCGGGGCAACAGGTTCTCCACCGTGGCCACCTGGTGGATTCGCAAGGCGATCCAGCGCGGGCTGGAACACGCGCGCACGGTCCGGCTGCCGAGCGGTGTGCTGGAGCGGCTGGCGCTGGTGGCCCGCGCGGACCTGGCGCTCACGCAGCGGCTCGGCCGTGTGCCGACTGATGGGGAGCTGGCCGAGGAGACAGGGCAGCAGCCGGCCAGGCTCACCGACCTGCGACGCCTGCCGCAGGAGTGTGTCAGCCTCGACACGGTCGTGGGCCGCCATCTGGCGACGCTCGGCGACCTGGTCGTGGATGCCGACAGCCCGTCGGCCGTACACCTCGTGGAGCTCGAAGCCCTGAAGAGGACGCTCGCCGCACTTCTCGACGGACTGGCGCCGCGCCAAGCACTGATCATGCGGTTGCGGTTCGGCCTGGACGGCCACGATGAGCACACACCGCGGCAGATCGCCGACCTGCTCGGGTTGACGCCCTGCTGGGTGCGCCAGCTGGAGAAGGAGTCGCTGGCATGGCTAAGGCGGCACGGATCCCAGCAGGCGCTGCTGGCCTGGGCATCCTGACCGGCCAGAATTCTCACCTTTTGCGACCGGAGCGAAAGTCCCGAGGGATCACGCCCCTCGCCTTCGGCCATGACACCCACGCGGATCGTTTTGCGCGTCATTGCCTCCGCAGTCGGTCATGTCGAGGGCACGGTGTATGTGCGTCGTCGACGCCATCGCGGGTGTTCGTGCCCGCTGATCGGCTGGCCCACGTTGGCGTGGCGCGTCGATCAGCGGGCCCGACGAGTCCAGGACGGCGGGCCCCAGGTCATGCGCCGCCCCATACGGGCAGATCGACGATGTCGTCGTGCTTCCAGGCGATGGTGTCGTAGACGGCGACGACGCCGTCGATGTTCTCGGCCAGACGGACGGCGGTGATGGCATGGCTGTGCTCGGCCAGCGTCCCGGACAGGGTGACGACGCCGTCGGTCACCGTGACGTCGAGGCCGGCGGTGCCGGCTCGCACGGCCTCGCGTACCTGCTGCTCGATGTCCTTGTCGGAACGCAGGAAGACCTTGATCAGGTCGCGGCGGCTGACGATGCCGATCAGCCGGCCCTCGGCGTCCACCACGGGCAGGCGCTTGACGCCGTGCCGGTCCATCAGCCGCGCGGCCGACACGACCGGCGCGTCGGCGGTGGTGAGGTGGGCGGGCGAGGTCATCAGCGCGCCGGCGGTCTCGCCGAGTGACTTGCGGTAGCCGCTGCCCTCGCTGCCGGCGGTGTGGCGGATGCGGGCGCGCAGCGGCGGCCGGTAGTCGTCACCGTAGTAGCGCTCCTTGAACTCCTCCTTGGCCAGCAGGTCGGCCTCGGAGACGACGCCCAGCACGCGGTTGTCGTCGTCGAGCACGGGCAGCCCGCTGACGCCCTCCTTGATGAGCAGCTCGGCCACGGTGTGGAAGGAGGCGTCCTTGTTGACGGCGGCCACGTCGGTGGTCATGACGTTCTCGACGGTGGTTCTCATGGTGAGCTCCTGATGTGGTGTCTGACCCGGACGATGCCGGGCACGGTGCGGGCGAGCACGTCGGCGATGTGGTCGGCGTACTTGTGGGGCGGCCCGGACAGCTCGGCCACGCCGTTGTGCACGGTGACGTCCCAGCTCGGGCCGAAGGGGTACTGCTCGTGCAGGGCGTCCGCGACCGCCTGGCGCAGGTCGTCGTCGGATCGGGCCAGCATCGCCATCAGGTCACGGCGGCTGATCACGCCGACGATCTCGTGGCCGCGCAGGACGGGCAGGCTCTTGATCCGCTTGCCCACCATGAGGCCGATGGCGGTGGTGACGTCGGTGGTCTCGCTGACTGTGACGACGTCGCTGGTCATCACCTCCATCACGCGGCGTGGCGGGGGTTCCTGGGCGGAGCGGGCCGGCTGCACGGTGGCGCGCGGGTCGGGTTCGAACTCGCCGCGCAGCAGGTCCAGCTCGCTGACCACGCCGGCGAGACGGCCCGCGTCATCGACGACGGGGGCGGCGGTGATGTCGTTGTCGTGCAGAACCCGGATGGCCCGCCGCACCGGGTCGGTGCGGCGGACCGTGATGGCCGGGCTGCTCATGACCTCGCGGACGAGCATCGCTACTTGGCCTCCCATGCGGAGTCGTCGACCTTCCAGGTGAGCTTGTCGACGACGTCGACCACGCCGTTGACCCGGCTGGTCATACGGGCGGCGATGCCGGCCTCGGTGCGGCGCTCCATCCAGCCGGACAAAGTGACCACACCCTGGTGCACCGTGACGTTGACACCCTGCGTGTCGACCCAGAGCGCGCGGTCGAGGACGTCGTCGCGGATCTCGGCGGCGATGTCCTCGTCGCCGCGCAGGAACAGCTTGACCAGATCGCGGCGGCTGACGATGCCCTGGAGACGGCCGTCGCGGTCGACGACCGCGAGCCGCTTCACGTCGTGGGCGTCCATGAGGCGGGCGGCCGAGACGGCGGAGGCTTCGGGGGAGATCATGACGGCAGGGCTGGTCATCAGGTCGGCGGCGGTGTCGCCGTCGGCCTTCTGCCGGCCCTTGGGGTGGCGCAGCCGGGCGCGCAACGGCGGCCGGTAGCCCTCGCGGTAGAACTCCTCCCGGAACTCCTCCTTGCGCAGCAGGTCGGCCTCGGACACCATGCCGATCACATGGTCGTCGTCGGCCAGCACTGGCACGGCGCTGATGCCGCCGTTGATGAGCGCCTCGGCGATCTCTTTGAACGGGGTGGCGGCGGTGACGGAGACGACCTTGGTCGTCATCACGTCCGCGACGGTCATGCGCATGGCGGTTCAGCTCTTTTCTGTCACCTGTGCGGCGAAGTCCGGTCACTCCCATCACAACTCGGGTCAGGAGCGGGGTGTAGGGCCGGAAGTCCCTAGTGGTCGTGGTAGTTGGTCAGCGCAGACGTCGCCGTAGCGGCGAGGGGGCCGGCTCGCAGGGGGCGAGCCTGATCCGGGCGTCCACGGTGATCGCGCCGTCCGGTGTGACGATGACCGGATTGAGATCGAGCTCGGCCACCTGAGGCAGGTCGCCGAGCAGCCTGCCGATGCCTTCGAGCTGGCCGGCCAGGGCGCCGACGTCCACGGCCGGGGAGCCACGGTACCCGTGCAGCAGCGGGGCGCAGCGCAGCTCGCCGATCATGTCCAGGGCGTCGGCGACGGGTGGCACCCGGAAGGCGCGGTCGGCCAGCAGATCGGCCAGCACCCCGCCCATGCCGACCATGACCAGCGGCCCGAACGCCGGGTAGTTGACGCCGCCGACGATGATCTCGACGCCGCCCGGAAGCATGCGCTGGACGACCGCGCCGGTCATCTCGTCGCCGATATGCGCCCGCATCTCCCGGTACGCCGCCCGTACCTCATCCTGGGTCCGCAGACCCAGCCGGACGCCGCCGACGTCGCTCTTGTGCACGGGACCGACGGCTTTGAGCACGACCGGCAGGCCGACGTGCGCAGCCGCCTCGGCTGCGGAATCGGGCCCGTCCGCCGCTCTCGACTCCACCGGCGTCACCCCGTAGCAGCGCAGCAGCCGGGTGGTGGCGTCGGGGGAGAGCCAGCCGCCGCCGGAGCACGCGGCCAGCTCCTCCTCGACGATCGTCCGTGCGCCCGCCGCGTCCGCCGGCACGGGTCTCGTGGCCGCAGCGGCGGGTCGCCGGCGCCATTCGGCGTAGTGCACGGCGTGCGCGAGGGCTTCGACGGCTTGCTCGGGAAAGGCGTAACTGGGCACCCGGCCGTCGATGAGGCCGTCGTGGCCGACGACGCAGGCCAGAACGGTCTTGTCCGATCCCTTGGCCGCCTCGGCGATGGCCTGGCGGGTCGCGTCCAGCCCGGAGCCGAACGGCGGGGTGTACACGACGAGGATCACGTCCACGTCGGGTGCGGCCACGAGCGCCGACACCGCGGCGCCGATCTCGGCGGCGCTCGCGTCCGCGGTCAGGTCGACGGGGTTGCCTAGCGCGGCGGCGGCCCGGGCGTCCAGCAGGCCGGGCGGCAGCTCGGGGACGATCAAGCCGTGCTGCTCGCAGGCGTCGGCGGCCATGGCCTGGGGGCCGCCCGAGTTGCCGACGATGGCGACCCGCCGTCCCCGGGGGAGGGGCTGGGCCGATAGCAGTTTGGCGGTGTCGATCAGGTCGTGCACGCTGTCGAGCCGGATGACGCCGGCGGCCCGGGTGAGCGCGTCCACCGCGACGTCGGGGGTGGCCGCGGCGGCGGTGTGCGAGCGCACCGCGCGGTCGCCGGCGTCGCTCCTGCCGCTCTTGACCAGCAGGATCGGCTTCTTGGCCGCGACGCGGGCGGCGATGCGGGCGAACTTGCGGGGATTGCCGAACGACTCCAGATACAGCGCGATCACGTCCGTGTCGGGGTCGTCCTCCCAGTAGTCCAGCAGGTCGTTGCCGCTGACGTCGGCCTTGTTGCCGACCGAGACGAACGAGGAGATGTCCAGCCGCTCCAGCAGCGCGGCGCCTATGGCGCCTGACTGCGACATCAACGCGATGCGGCCCCGTACGGGATGGTGGGGCAGGAAGCTGGCGTTGAGCCGGGCCGCGGTGTTGACCACGCCCAGGCAGTTGGGTCCTACCAGGCGCATTCCGGCGGTGCGGCAGATCTTCAGCAACTCCGCCTCCCCGTCGCGCTGCCCGGACTCGGCGAACCCCGACGTCAGCACGACCAGCCCGGCCACTCCCGCTTGCGCGCAGTCACGAGCCACCTGCAACACGTGCCGGGCGGGTACGGCCACGGCCGCCAGATCCACGCCGTCGGGAACCTTGGCCCGGCAGGCCAGCCCGGCCACCTCCTCGGCGTTGGGGTTGACGGGGTGGATCGGCCCGGGGAAGCCGCCGTCGAGCAGGTTGCGCAGCACCTTGTGACCGACGCCGCTCTCGTTACGGCCGGCGCCGATCACCGCCACCGAGCGCGGCGCGAGCACGCGCGCCAGCGAGGCCCGTTCGGCCTGGTGGTCGCGGGCCTTGATGACCGCCCGCAGCCGGGGGGTCGGCTCGGCGGTGATGCTGATGTGCAGTGTGCCGCCGTCGAAATGCTGGGTCACCTCCAGGCCCAGATCGTGCAGCACCCGGATCATCGGCGTGTTCTCGGCCAGCACGTCGGCGACCAGTTCGCGCACGCCGTGCTCGGCCGCGTCCAGGGCGACGTGCTCCAGCAGCAGGGTGCCGAGTCCATGGCCGTGTACGGCATCGTCGAGAAGGATGGCCAGATCGGCGCTGCCGTCGTCGATGGGGATGTACTCGGCGACCGCGACCAGCTGATCGCGCATGCTCGCCACCAGCCCGTGGCCGCGGTATTTGGCACCGGTCACCCGGTCCATGTAGGCGTGCGCGGTGTTGCGGCCGCCGGTGAAGAAGCGCAGGTAGGCCGAGCGTTCCGATGAGCGGTCCACCAGCTCGTGCAGCGCCTGGCGGTCTTCCGGGCGCAGCGGGCGCACGTGGGCGATGCCGCCGTCGCGCAACAGTACGTCGTATCCGTCCAACATGCTGAATCTCCCGTTCACGGCCTGTCTCGCGGGCGCAGTCGTGACGCGCCGTCCACCTCCGAGCCTGTCGGGCGGGCGGTCCGGCGGGCAGAGCCGGACGGCCCGCGCCCAGGTGCCTAAAGTCCCTGCCGGATCGGCCCCGGCCGCGCGAGGCTGGGCAGGAGCACCGTGCCGCAGGCGAGGCCGCTGACGGCTGGACACGGGATCGCCTGCCGCTTGACTGGAGGCAACCGCCATGAACCACATCGTGCTCGGCTACGACGGATCCGACTTCTCGGTGCAGGCCCTGGACTGGGCGCTCGACGAGGCCGAGCTCAGGAAGCTGCCCCTTACCCTCACCCACGCCTGGCAGTGGCCGTACGGTCAGGCGGAGGAGGAGGCCAAGGCACATCTGCGCAAGGCCGCCGAGCACGTGCTGTGGCACGGGGCCGAATGCGCCCGCGCCACGAGCTCAGGCGTGCCGGTCGAGACCGATCTGTACGAGGGGCCCGCCGCCCAGCGCCTGGTGGAGCTCTCCAGCGGGGCCGCGCTCGTCGTCGTCGGCTCCCGGGGGCTGAGCGCGTTGCCGAGGGCGGTCGTCGGTTCGGTGGCCGGATACGTCGCCGCGCATGCCGAATGCCCGGTGATCGTGGTACGCGGCGCTGGGCCGCTGCCCGCTTCGGCGAATCCGGGCCCGATCGTCGTCGCGGAAAAGGGGCCGGACGCGTCCATCATGGAGTTCGCCCTCGATGAGGCGGCGATGCGCCAGGTCCCCCTTGCCACCACCGAGGACGTGACCGCATGGGCGGCACGCCATCCGGAGGTGCGGATCCTGCCGGGCGACGACCACGACGCCGCGACTCTCGTGGTCGTCGGCCGCAGGCGTGCCGCACGCGCCGGCGCGGCGAACTTCCTGCTCCAGCACGCACCCTGCCCTGTCGCGGTGGTGACGGAAGGCCGGTCGGACAGATGACGTATGGCAGCATCCGAGGAGGCGACGGCATGGCAGCGAACCCGTCCTACGGGACCTCCCGATGGGCCGAGCTCGGAGATCGCGTCCACTACCTGGATTTCGGCGGTCCGCCCAGCGGACCCGTCGTGGTCGCGGTACACGGGCTCGGCGGCTCGGCGCTGAACTGGCTGGCCGTCGCGCCGCTGCTCACCGGCGAATGCCGGCTGCTGGCACCGGACCTCGCCGGGCACGGCCTGACCGACACACGCGACAGGCGGGCCACCGTCGCGGCCAACCGGCTGCTGCTGAGCCGCTTCGTCGAGCAGGTGGCCGGTCGGCCGGTCATTCTCATGGGCAACTCGATGGGCGGCATGATCTCGCTGCTGGAAGCGGCATCGAACCCCGACGCGGTGGCGGGCCTGGTGCTGCTCGACGCGGCGGCCCCGTTCGGCCCCGCGCTGCCCGACCCGGTGGTCGCCGCCGTCTTCGCGGCCTACACCACCCCATGGCTGGGTACGGTCGCCATGGCCCGGCGGCGGGCGCTGCCGGCCGAGACCGCGGTCGGCATGATGCTCAAGCTGTGTTGCGCGGACCCGTCGCGCGTGCCACCCGACCTGGTCGCCGCACATGTCCGCCTGAGCCGCCACCGGGCCGGGCTGGAGCACTCCGGAGCGGATTTCCTGCAGGCGGCCAGGTCCGTCGTCCGGACCGCGGCCGGATCCGCGTACCGGGGGGCGAGCAGATCGGTCACCGCCCCGGCTCTGCTCATCCATGGCGAGCGCGACCGGCTGGTCCCCGTCTCGGCCTCCCGCGCGCTCGCCAAGCGGCACCCGTCGTGGCAGCTCATCGTCATGCCCGGCGTGGGCCACATCCCCCAGCTGGAGGCGCCGCGGGAGACGGCCGCGGCGATCCTGCACTGGCTCGGCATCCAGGGGACCGCCGCCGAGGCCGCCACACATCCGCTCATGGGCGAGGTATAACGCGGCCCTTGCTCGGGACTTTCTGCCCTGCCCGTCCCCTCGGCGCAGGACGACGCTCAAGGGAACCGGCATGTACAGAGGGTGGCGACAGACATGGCCGATCGCATGAGCCCGCTCGACGCGGCATTCCTGAACCTCGAAGACGAGCAGCCCGAAGTGTCGATGGCGATCTCGTCGGTGGCCGTCCTGGAGGGACCGCCGCCCAGCCACGAGGAGTTCCTCGCGGCGATCCGCGCCCGGCTCCCGCTGGTGGCGCGCTACCGGCAGAAGGCACGGCAGGTGCCACTCGACCTCGGGCCGCCCATCTGGGTCGACGACCCCGGGTTCGAGCTGGGCTACCACGTCCGCCGTGTCGCGCTGGCGCCTCCGGGCGGCGACGCGGCGCTGTGCGACCTGATCGGCGACATCATGTCGCAGCGGCTCGACCGCGCCCGCCCGCTCTGGGAGTACTGGGTGATCGAAGGGCTGGCCGAGGGCCGCTGGGCCCTGGTGTCCAAGGTGCACCATTGCATGGTCGACGGGGTGTCCGGCACCCAGCTCTACTACGCGATCTTCGACGAATCACCCGAGGGCGCCGCGAACCCGGCTGAGGACGCGTGGGCCCCGGACGACGAGCCGTCCACTCTCAGCCTCACCGCCGACGCCCTGCGCGACCTGCTCCGCAACCCCGTCGAGCAGACACGCATGATCGGCCGGGCCCTGGCCGCGCCGCGCGCCACCGCCCAGAGCGTCGCGGCCGCCGCGCGCGGCCTCCTGGCCTTGACCGGCGGGCTGCGGCCGACGACTCCCTCCACGCTGACGGGCTCGATCGGCGAGTACCGGCGGTACGCCGCCGCCCGCGCGTCGTTGAGCGACGTCAAGGAGGTGGCGCACCGGGCGGGTGTGACGTTCAACGACGTGGTGCTGGCCGCGATCAGCGGCGCCTACCGGTCCCTGCTCCTGCAGCGCGGCGAGGAAGCGGGACCGTACGCCGTCCGCTCGCTCGTCCCCGTCTCGGTCCGCGCCCAGGGCGAGGAAGGCGTCCTCGAGAACCGTATCTCGTTGATGCTGGCCTTCCTGCCCGTCCACGTGGCCGACCCGGCCGAGCGGCTGCGCGCCGTGCACGAGCACCTGACCGAGCTGAAAGCGAGCGGAGAGGCGCAGGCCGGCGCGGCGATCACCACCCTGGCCGGGCACGAGCCGTACCCGCCCGTGTCCTGGGGGATGCGGCTGGCCGCGCACGTCCCGCAGCGGCAGATCGTCACCGTCACCACGAACGTCCCCGGCCCGCCCCGGCCGCTGTACCTGCTCGGCCGGCGGGCACTGGAGATCCTGCCCTACGTCCCCATCGCCAGCCGGCTGCGCACCGGCGTGTCCATCTTCAGCTACTGCGACCAGGTGACATTCGGCGTCACCGGTGACCACGCCGGCGCGCCGGAGGTCGCGCAGCTCGCCCGCAGCATCGAGAGCGAACTCTGGGAGCTGCGCCGCGCCTACCGCCCCTCGCGGACTCAGCCGCGGAAGACGGCGAAGCGTTCCCCGGCCAGGGCGAAGGCGAAGCGGACCGAGCTGCACCCGGTCTGAGCGAAGGAGAGTTCCATGTTCAACCTCGCTGTCATCCTGCGCGAGTCGGCGAAGGCCGCGCCGGGCAAGCCCGCGATCCGTCACGACGGCGGAGCCATGAGCTACGCCGAGCTGGACGCGCTGTCCGACTCGGCCGCCGAGGGGCTGGCCGCTCGCGGCATCCAGCCCGGCGACGCCGTCGGGCTGCAACTGCCCAACATCCCCGAGTTCGTGGTGGCCTACTTCGGCATCCTGAAGGCCGGGGCCGTCGTCGTGCCGCTGAACCCGCTGCTCAAGGCCCGCGAGGTGGCGTACTGCCTGGGGAACTCGCGGGCACGCGCGCTCATCACCTGGCCGCCGGCGGCCGAGGAGGCGGTCAAGGGGGCCGCGGAGGAGGGGATCACGGAGGTCTTCGTCGTGGCAGGGGCCGAGAACCCCTTCACCGGCCTGCTCAAGCCGGCCCGCGCACGGCGCCCGATCGTACCGAGGGAGGGCTCCGACACCGCCGCCATCGTGTTCACCTCGGGCACCACCGGCGTGCCGAAGGGCGCGGAGCTGACGCACCTACAGCTCTACATGAACGCCGACATCCCGGGACGGTTGTTCGACGTGCGTCCCGACGACATCGTGCTGACGATCCTGCCGATGTTCCATGTGTTCGGGCTGTCGAGCATCCTCAACGTGAGCGTGCGTTTCGGCTGCACGCTGTCCCTCGTCCCGCGCTTCGACGCGACGGCGGCGCTGGAGGCGATCGAGCGCGACCGCGTGACCATCTTCGAGGGCGTGCCCACCATGTTCGTGGCCGTGCTGGAGCAGCCGGAGCTCGACCGGTACGACACCTCGTCGCTGCGCGTCGCGATCTCCGGCGGCGCCGCCATCCCGGCTCACGTCCTGGACGCCTTCGAGGAGCGCTTCGGCGTCACCATCCTGGAGGGCTACGGCCTGACCGAGACCGCGTCCACCACCACGTTCAACATCAGCGCCGACGAGCGGCGCGCCTACAGCGTCGGTAAGCCGATCTGGGGCACCGAGACGGAGATCTGGGACGAGCGGGGAAACCGGCTCCCGCCCGGCCGGGAGCATGTCGGCGAGCTCGTCACCCGTGGTTTCCACGTCATGAAGGGCTACTACGGCCAGCCCGAGGCGAGCGCCGAGGCGATGGCGGGTGGCTGGCTGCATACGGGCGACCTGGGGTACGTCGATGAGGACGGCTTCTTCTTCATCGTCGACCGCAAGAAGGAGCTGATCATCCGCGGCGGGTACAACGTCTACCCGCGTGAGGTGGAAGAGATCCTCTACAACCACCCGGCCGTCGCCGAGGCGGCCGTCGTCGGCGTCCCCGACGCGCGGCTCGGTGAGGAGGTCGCGGCGTACGTGTCCCTCAGGCCGGGCAGGACGGTCACGGAGCCGGAGCTGATCCCTACTGCAGGGATCGCCTGGCGGGCTACAAGTATCCGCGCCACGTCGAGATCCGCGATGCGCTGCCCAAGACGGCCAACGGCAAGATCGCCAAGCTGGAGCTCGCCGCTCCCTGAGTGTTTCACCCCAGTTCATGCTCGGACTGACAAAGGTCCCTGCGCTTCGGCGACCTACGGCACTGCCGCGCGCGGGCCGCAAGCGGGACGGTGGAGTCGGGATGAGAGTCATCCCCTGCTCGCAGCGGAGATGAGGAGCTCACCATGAAAGCGATCGTGGGCGACCGGCTGATCGTGGAGGGCACGTACGGCGGCAACCCCCGCAGGGAGGCCTTCATCGTGGGCGTGGAGCACGCCGACGGCTCACCCCCCTACCGTGTGCGCTGGCTGGACACCGAGCGAGAGTCCCTCTTCTTTCCCGGGCCGGACACGCGCATCCTCGAGAGCGCACGGTGACCCGCTCCGGGGCCGTGATCGACCGCGCCAGCCCGTCCGACGTGGCCATGCTCGCGATGGGAGCCGGTGCTTCGCTGTCCCAGCGGGCCGGTGCCGTCCTGATGCTTGAGCATGGAGCGGAGTTCGACGTGGCGGCGGCGACGATGCTGCTCGCCGACCGGATCCGGTCCGTACCACGCCTGAGACGGAGACTGGTGCCCGTGCCGTTCGGCGGCGGACGCCCGGTATGGGTGGACGATGCAGGATTCGACCTCCGGCTGCACGTGCGGCAGCTCACCTGCCCCTCGCCGGGGGACGAGCGGGCGCTGCTGGAGGTGGCCGCCGCCGTCCTGACCGGCCCGATGCCGCCGTCACGATGGACGGCTGTCTTCGTCACCGGGCTGAACGACGGCGGGACGGCGTTGATCGTCGTCCTCGACCACGTGCTGGCCGACGGAATCGGCGGGCTCGCGCTGCTCGCGGCTCTCGTCGACCAGCCACGACATGACGCTCCCGCGGACTTCCCCCGGCCGCGGCCGTCGTGGCGCAGCCTGGCCGCCGATGCCTTCGCCGAACGGCTGCGAGCGCTCGGCCGGGCGCGGTCCTTCGGGCGGGAGGCGAAGACAGCCCTCGCGGCGGCCGGCGGACTGCGGCCGGAGCCCGTCGCACGCTGCTCCCTGCTGCGGCCGACCGGCCCGCGCCGCACCTTCGCCGTCGTGCGAACGAATCTGGCGGCCGTGCGAGCCGCGGCTCACCGCCACGGGAGCACCGTCAACGACGCTCTCCTGACGGCCGTCACCGGAGCGCTCCGCAGGCTGCTGGAACGGCGTGGCGAGCACCTGGACGCCCTGTCGGTATCGGTGCCGGTGTCGGCCCGGCGGACCGCCACCTCCGCCGAGCTCGGCAACCGGTTCGGTGTGCTGATCGCCGGCCTGCCCGTCACCGGCGCTCCCGAGCAGCGGATGGTGAAGATCGCCGCCTTGCTCGCCGCGCAAGAAGCCGGCCGCCGAGGCATCAGCCGCCGGCCTGTTCGGGCCGATGTTCCGGCTGCTGGCCGCCCTCGGGCTCTACCGCTCGTACCTGCGCCGCCAGCGCCGCATCCACACCCTGGTCAGCAACGTGCGTGGCCCTGACCTGCCGCTGGCCTTCGCCGGCGCGACCATCCGCCAGGTGATCCCCGTGGCGGTCGCCGAGAGCGGGAACGTGACGGTGAGCTTCGAAATCCTGTCCTACGCCGGCACGGTGGTCATCACCATCATCGCCGACCCCGACGGGGTCCCCGATCTGGACGAACTCGCCGCCGATCTGCGCGATGAGCTCGCCGGCATCACGGCGCCGTAGGCCGGCGAACGTCCCGCATCCCACCGACCAATGGCACTGGCCACGACCGCCGCCCGAGCGGAGGCTCAAGGTGAAAGGAGGTGGCACGATGAGGCTGACCTGGAAGGACGCCCTCGCAACAGTGGCGGCGGGCGCGAACGTCGCCATCTACGTCGCCTTCACACAGGGCGCGGACGTGCCGATCATCGACAGCGTGCGCGGCGCCACCGGGGCGATCCTGCTGGTGGGCATAGTGGGCGGCTGCATGCTGAGCGCGGCGCCCGAGGAGTACGAACGAAAGGGCCCGTACATGGCCGTCGCCAGCACGCTGGGCGGCATCGCGCTGCTGGCAGGCGTGCTCGGGCTGATCACAGCCGGCGAGCTCGCGCTGGCGGTGCTGTTCTACGCCACCGTCGCGCTGTGGTTTATCGCCACCGTGCGGCACGCGTTCGCCCCTGCGAAGACGGAGGCGCTCAGGTGAACGCCGGGGTCGAAGGTCCCTGACACAGAGGGCCTTCGACTCCCGCCTGCTGCCGCTGCGGATGATCGAGTGGGGAGCATGGACGCAACCACGCATGCCCCGGGCGGCCTCGCCGACGACGAGGCCGCCCGCCTGCTGGCCGAGCACGGTCGCAACGAGCTGCCCGAGCCGAAGCGACGCTCCCCGTTATCCCGGGCGGCCCGCCAGCTCGCCGACCCGTTGTCGATCCTGCTGCTGATCGCGGGGCTGGTCACCCTGGCGGTGCTCGGTGAGGTGCCCGAAGGCGCCGCGATCCTGGCCATCCTGCTGGTCAACGTGGTCATCGGGGTGAGCCAGGAGGTCAAGGCCGAGCAGGCGGTGCGCGCTCTGCGGACACTGACCGCCCCGATGGCCAAGGTCCGCCGCGGCGGCGCGGTGCGCCGCGTCGGGGCGGCCGACGTGGTGCCCGGCGATGTCATCGAGGTGGCGGCGGGCGATCGGGTGCCCGCCGACGCCCAGGTCGTCGAGGCATCCTCACTGGCGGCCAACGAGTCGATGCTGACAGGGGAGTCGCGCTCGGCGGGGAAACGGGCGGGCGGATTGCTGGAGGGGCCGCTGGGCGACCAGGACGGTGCGCTGTTCTCCGGCACCATGGTGGTACGCGGCTCTGGTGTCGCGGTGGTCACCTCGACCGGCGCCGGCACCCAGATGGGCCGCATCGCCTCCGCCCTGCACGGACAGGTGAAGGGGCCGCTGGAGATCGAGCTGGCCCGCGTCTCCAAGCGCATCGGCGTGCTGGCCGTCATCGCCGGCGTCGTCATGGTGGTGCTCGGCTTCACGCGGGGCGGGATCGCGCCGTTCGACCTGGTGCTGGCCGGGGTGGCGCTGGCCATCGCGGCGGTGCCGGAGAGCATGGCGGCGGCTGTCACCACCGCGCTGGCGCTCGGCTCCCAGCGGATGGCCCGGCACGGCGTGATCGTGCGGCGGCTGTCGGCGATCCAGGCGCTGGGCGCGACCACGGTGATCGCCTCGGACAAGACCGGCACGCTGACCACCGGCCGCCTGGCCGTGGCCGACCAGGTCATCGTGCCCGGCGCTGATCTGTGGCGCGCCGCCGCCCGCTGCAACGACGCCCGCGACGGGCTGGGCGACGCGGTGGACGTGGCGCTCCTCGCCGCTGCCGCTCGTCACGAGGTACGACCGGACGAACGGCGCGTGGCCACCAGGCCCTTCGACGCCGACACCCGGTCGATGGCGGTCGTCACCGACGGCCCCGTTCTGACGGTCAAAGGCGCCCCCGAAGTGGTGCTGGCCCGCTGCGCCCCCGATGAGCAGGTTGACTTACTGGCCGCCGCCGTTCCCGGGCTGGCCGCGAGAGGGCTGCGCGTGCTGGCACTGGCCGAAGGCGACACCGGTGACCTGGACGCGACCGGGCTGCGGCCGGTCGGGCTGGTCGCGCTGAGCGACGAGATCCGCGCCTCGGCCCGGCAGGCCGTGGCCGACTCCCGCGCGGGCGGCATCCGGGTGATCATGGTGACCGGCGATCACGCCGACACCGCCAGGGCCGTGGCCGAGCAGGTCGGCATCGAGCCGGATCCGGTGGTGACCGGCTCCGCCCTGAACGGCGAGGACCGGCCGGCGCGGCTGCGCGAGGCGGGCGTACTGGCCCGGGTGGACCCGGCGACCAAGCTGGACCTGGTACGAGCCCTGCGTGAGGGCGGCGAGGTCGTCGCGATGACCGGCGACGGCGTCAACGACGCCCCCGCGCTGCGGCACGCCGACGTGGGTGTGGCGATGGCGGGGGAGGAGGGCACCGACGTCGCCCGCGAGGCCGCCGCCGTGGTCGTCACCAACGGCGAACTCGGCACCATCATCACCGGCGTGCGCGAGGGCCGCCGCCTGCACCACAACGTCGGCTCCATGCTCGGCTACCTGCTCGCCGGGAACCTGGCGGAGATCTTCCTGGTGCTGGTCGGCCTGTTCGCCTGGCCCGACCTGGTCATCCCGTTGCTGCCGGTGCAACTGCTCTGGATCAACCTGGTGCTCGACGGCATCCCCGCCATCGCCCTGGGCATCGACCGCGCGCCCGGCGACCCCATGGCGATCAGACCGGGCCGGGACGGGCTGCTGTCCAGACGGGTGCTGGCGCGCATCGGGGTCCGCTCGCTCATCGTCGGCCTGCTGGTCGTCGCCGCCGTCGAGGTGGCCCGGCGGCTAGGCTGGGACGACACCCAGGTCAGAACCCAGGCCGTGCTCACCCTGGTCTTCGCCCGCCTCACCCTCGCCTACGTGGCCAGGGCCCGCCGCTGGACGTTCGAACGCGGCTGGTGGCGCGGCCGGGCGGTGCTGATCGCCGTCGCCGGGACGGCCGCGTTGCAGGCGCTGGTCACACTGGTGCCGCCGCTGGGAGCCCTCCTGGCCCTCGCTCCGATCCCGCCGCTGGGCTGGGCCATGGCGCTGGCCGCCGCCGTGCTCACCCCGCCGCTGTGCGACCTGGCGAGGAGCGGGCGTTGGTCCCGGCGTACCGAAGACCTATGACCCTACGCTCACACGACGCGGACCACGATCATCAGGAGAGACACCCGCTGAGGTGCGAAAGTCCCCATTCCCCGGCGGCGGTCCCGTCCAGCACCGGATCGAAGGCAGCGGCAGGCAGTCACGACGCCCTGATCGCCGAGACGGTGAGCCGGCTGGACGGGCGGACCGCTGCACCGCCCTCAGCGGGTGTCTTGGCGTACGCCGGGCTCCGCGCCGGTGCTCCGAAGGGCGCCGCGATGCGACACCCTGGAATGGGCTGCCTTTGACATGCGGAGGGGGCGCCGCGCGCGGCGCCCCCTCCGAGATGCCTGTCGTTCAGAGGCCGTGGATGCGGCGGCCGGTGATCCGGCTCGGCACGATGCGGATGTACAGGAGACGCTCGCCGCCTGCCCACGGGGAGACGCCGGCGTCGGACACCTTGGCCACCTCGTCCTCCGGCACGTGATGGGCGGGGCCCTGGATGAGGACGCTCCAGCCCTCACGCCTGGCCTCGTCGATCCGGTCCACCTGGAAACCGATCTTGATCTCCACCCCTTCCAGGCCGGTACGCAGATCCTGGTCCATGGGGCCGCCGCGGGCGGTGCGGAAGACGATGGCACCGTCGTGGAGCTTGTAGTTGACCGGCAGCACCGTCGGCCCGTGCGAGCCGCCGAACGCGATCCGGCCGATGCCGCCCGGCGCGACGAGGCGCAGGCACTCCCCGGGCTCGAGGACCTCCAGGACCGGATCCGCCGCGGCGGCACCGGGACCCGGCGGCCGGTCGCGGCCACCGCCCAGCAGGTCCTCGACGGTGGTCTCAAGCGCCGTGGCCAGCCGCATCACGGTACCCCCGTCGGGGGTCCTCAGATGACCTTCCAAGTACTCGATGTACCCGGCCGACATGTCCGCGCGGTCAGCGACCTGTTCTAACGTGAGGCCCAGGTTGGTGCGGTGATGAATGATGCGGCGTCCGAAGTCACCGTTGCCGGTCATGAGCGTGTCCTCCGTGATGACGGGTCGTGGCCTGGAGCTCCACCAGGTCGATGGCGGCCATGCGCAGGACGCTACCCACGAGTCACGCGCATGCGACAGGGTCCTTCGGCCCTTCCGAGGGCCAGGCCGGACATCTTCTGCACTGAACCTGCGCATTCACGAGCAGAGCACCCCGTACGACGGGGCACCTGTGTGACCGCAATCGACAATATTTCCGACCATTCTTCCTTTTGTCGTCACTGTATCGCGAATTCCATTTAGCTGACCTGGATTAATCCTGAGCAATTCATGCGAACTCTTGAAGATCGCTTTACAGGGTGTTGACTCGTCGCTAATTTGAGCATGTCATCGCAGGTCAGAGGCACCGAAATGGGTCTCTTGTCGACGGAAGGTCGATAACTGTGCGTGCTCTCCTTCGCATCGCCCAAACACTCGCGATCAGCGCCGCGGTATTCGCGGCCGCGCCAATCTCCACCGCTCAAGCCGGCCCATTCCCGCCGATCCCCGGCGCTTCGTCCGTTCAGCCGCCCAGCGCCTCTTGTTTCCAATTCCCGTACTTCGGCCCGAAGGGACACGCGAACTTCGACTTCGGCCCCGACATCGTCAGGCTCTTCGACGAGCGCGGCATACAGGTGGAGGGCGTTGAGCCCATCGAGGCCAAGGCCGGCAACAAGGGCATCTACATGCCCATCGGGTGGAAGCAGGACCACATCGACCCGTGCAACGGCGTCTACTACCCCGGCGGCTTCATCGTCAATGACGTCGAGAGCGGGCACACCGCCGCCATCCACGACATCTACCTCCGCGCCGACGGGGCACACGCGCAGGTGGACATCGACGGCCGGCCGCAGGGCGAGCAGCTCGTGGCCACGTACAAGCTGCATGAGTTCGCCCCGAGCGTGCCCACTCCCCGTCCGCTCGAAGGCGGCATCGGGCCCAAGTACTGGCCCTTCTACGTCAGCGCCTACCTCGGCCGGACGGTCAGGGACCTGACCGGCATCCCGCTGAACGAGGGCGACTACCTGGCCAACCTCGACGCGGTCGTCCAGTACGTGCCGTAGGCGACGCCCCCTGACCTGAGCTGCACCGGGGCCGTGCCCCCGCGGGCACGGCCCCGGTACTCGCGAATCGAGAGACAGATGCAACTGACCAGCGCTCGGAGCCGGTGGACGTGGATCGCCGGCGCCTCCATCGCCGTGCTGACGACCGCGGTGCTGCTTGGCCCTTCGATGCGGCCGGGCACGGCGACCAGCCACTGGGACGCCCCCGCCACCACCCTCAACAAGCAGGTCGACGCCACCGACCTGTACGCCTTCACCAGCCCGGAACGACAGGACACGGTCACGATCGTGGCCAATTACATCCCCTTCCAGGCCCCGCACAAGCCGTACCAGTTCGACACCGACGCCCGCTACGAGGTGCACGTCGACAACACCGGCACCGGCAAGGCCGCCGTCACCTACCGATGGACCTTCGCCAACAAGGGCGTGCCGGTGCCCTCCTTCGTCCGCAAGCGCGAGCACCAGGCCGGCCCGCTGGACGCCCTGGTCGAGCAGAGCTACACGCTGACCAGGCTGCGCGACGGCACGTCGGTGACCCTGGTCCGCGACGGATACGCCGCCCCCACCGACATGGGCGGTCCCGGCTACGCCTCGGTCCGCGGCAAGGCCGTCCGGGACCTGCCCGGCGGGGGCAAGGTGTTCACCGGCACGGCCGCCGACCCGTTCTACTCCGACAACCATGCCGTCAACCTGCTGCGGTTCGGGCTGCCGTTCTTCCCGGTCAAGACCGGCGTGCCGACGAACGTCAGCGCCCTGGCCCTGCAACTTCCCAAATCGGAGCTCGCGTTCGGCGGTGACCCGGCCCGCAACCCGGTCATCGGCGTATGGACCACCGCCTCCCGCAAGACGAGCGGGGTGCTCGGCTCGGGCTCCGCCGACTACAAGCAGGTCTCCCGGCTGGGCAACCCCAACTTCAACGAGGTGATCATTCCGCTCAAGCAGCGCGACCACTTCAACACCCTGCGGCCGGACGGTGACGAGAGCGGCGGCCTCGTCGTGCCGTCCACGCTCGACCCCGGCCAGGCCGAAGTCGTCGCCAAGCAGGCCGGCGTCACGGCTCCGCCGGCTCCGCGCAAGGACCTGGAGCAGATCTACCTCACCGGTCTCACCACGCGGGCGGACGGGCCGATCAAGCAGGACCTCAACTCCCACCTGCTCAACCAGGACGCCCCGCGCGTCGCCAAGGCGGAAGAACTGCGGCTCAACATGAGCACGCCCGTCGCCGACGACCCCGACAAGTACGGCATCCTCAAGGGCGACGCCCAGGGCTACCCCAACGGCCGCCGCCTCATCGACGACGTCGTGACCGTCAACCTGCGGATGCTCCTGGGCGAACCCGCGGGCCGGGGCGCGCCCGGCCTCATCGCCGAGGACAACCCCGCGTTCCTGCTCAAGCCCATCACCAGCAGCTTCCCCTACCTGGCGCTGCCCGTCACCGCCGCCGGCTGAACCACCACCGAGGACATCCGATCAGATGAGTCGCGTACGGCGATTGCTGCCCCTGCTGGGATGCGTGCTGCTGGGCTGTGTCCTGCTGACCCTGTACGCCCCCGGCGGACCCCTGCGCCGGGATGAGCCGCCTCCCGCACCGGCGGGCTGGTCACCGTACGATCTGGCCGGATCGATCGAGGCCGCCCAGACGCGGCTGCGCCGCCATCCCGACGACGCGGCGGTCTGGGCGGCCCTCGGCACCATGTACCTGGAGCAGGCCCGCCGCACCGCGGACACCGCCTACTACGGCAAGGCCCAGGGGGCGTTCGAACGTTCGATGCGCCGGCCGACCGGCGACGGGGAGCCGTACATCGACGCCGTGATCGGCATGGGCGAGCTGGCCAACGCCCGGCACGACTTCGCCGGCGCGGTGCGCTGGGCCGAGCGCGCCCGCAAGGAGGCGCCGTTCCGCTGGCCGCTGTACGGTGTGCTCACCGACGCCCATCTGGAGCTCGGGCAGTACGAACAGGCCGAGACCGCGCTGCGCCGCATGCTCGGCGGCCGCCCCGATCTCGCCTCCTTCACCAGGGCCGCGCGCTTGGAGCAGCTGCATGGCAGGCCCGGCCCTGCCCGCGACCTGCTGAACCGCGCCTGCGCGATCCCCGGCGACCCCTCCGAGTACGCCTTCTGCCAATGGCAGCTCGGCGAGCTCTCCTGGAGCAATGGCGACCCCCGTTCTGCGCTCACCGCCTACACCCAGGCGCTGGCCGCCGATCCCGGACACGTTCCGTCGCAAGCCGGCAAGGCCCGCGCGGAGGCCACGCTCGGCCACACCGGCCAGGCCCTGCGCGACTACTCCGCCGCCGTCGCCCGCTCCCCATCATTCGTCGTCGAATACGGGGAACTGCTCGAACACCTCGGGGACATGGACGGAGCCAGGCGGCAATATGCCGTCTTCACCGCCCAGCACAAGCTGCTGGCCGCGAACGGGACCACCGATAACCTGGCCACGGGCATGTTCGAGGCCGACCACGGCGACGCCGGCACCGCGGTCCGGCACCTGCGGGCGGAATGGACACGACGTCAGAGCGTCGAGGTCGCTGACGCGCTCGGCTGGGCGCTGCACCGGGCCGGCCACCACGCCGAGGCCGCCACCTACGCCGCCCGCGCCGATGCGCTCGGCGGACGCAACGCGTTGTTCGCCTACCACCGGGGCAAGATCGAGCACGCGCTCGGGCACACGGCTGCCGCTCGCGCCCATCTGACCCGGGCGCTGTCCATCAACCCGCACTTCTCCCCCGCCGGGGAGAAGCGGGCCCGGGCACTGCTGGCGGAAACGTCATGATCACGACACTCGCCATCGCGATGGTGCTGGCCGCGCATCCGCTGGGGAACTTCAGCGTCAATCACTACGACGGGCTGACGATCCACCGCGACCACATCGAACATCTCGCCATCGTGGACCTCGCCGAGATCCCCACCCTGCAACAGCCTCCGGCCGGCCCCGCTCGTCGTACGTGCGCCGAGTTGCGTGACGCCACCCGCTCGCAGGCCGGAGGGCAGCCGCTGGCCTGGCGCGTCACCGACGCCTCCGTCACCTACCAGCCGGGCGCCGCCGGACTGCGCACCAGCAGGCTCACGTGCCGGCTGACCGCGCCCCTGCGCGTCGACCGGCCGCTCGCCCTGACCTTCGCCAACGCCTATCGTGGCGACACCGTGGGCTGGCGGGAGATCACGGCCAAGGGGCACGGCGTGCGCCTGCGCGACTCCACCGTTCCCGCGGACAGCGTGTCCGGCGAGCTACGCGACTACCCCGACGATCTGCTCAGCTCACCACTCGACGTACGCCAGGCGCGCCTGACGGCGGAGCCGGGCGATGGCAGCTCGGCCACGCCGGCGGATGTGCCGGGAGTGGACGCTGTCACCCGCTACACCGGCCTGCTGGCCGACCGGCTGAACAGCCTGATCGGCGCCGACCGGCTGACCGTGCCACTCGGGTTGCTGGCTCTGCTGTTGTCGCTGGTTCTGGGAGCCGTGCACGCGGCGATGCCCGGCCATGGCAAGACCGTCATGGCCGCGTACCTGGCCGGGCGGCAGGGGCGGCTGCGGGACGCCGTCACCGTCGCGGCCACGGTCACCGCCACGCATACGGCGGGGGTGCTGGCCCTAGGGGTGCTGATCACCGTCGCCAGCGCGATCGCCGGTGAAGTGGTGCTGGGCTGGCTGGGTGTGGCCAGCGGGCTCCTCATCGCCGTGCTCGGCGCCGGCCTGCTGCGCTCCGCCTTCCGGAACCGGCCCCACGACGGGCATGGACATGGTCACGGGCATGGGCATGGGCATGGGCGGTGGTCTGGTGGGGTCGTGGCGCTGGCGGTGGCCGGTGGGCTGGTGCCCAGCCCGTCGGCTCTGGTGGTCCTGCTCGGCGCGATGGCGCTGGGACGCACCGCGTTCGGTGTCCTGACCGTCGTGTGCTACGGACTCGGCATGGCACTCACGCTATTGATCACGGCGCTCACCCTGCGCAGGCTGGGCGACCTCACCCTGGCAGGACGGATGCGGCGGTTGCGCCCTTACAGCGCCGCCATGACCGCCACACTCGTCCTGCTCGTGGGGACGGGCATGACGCTGCGGGCAGCGGCCGCGCTCATCTGAACGGCCCTCGTGCTGGGGAAACGTCCCCGGCCGTTCCAGGACGGGGCAGGGCTGTCGTCCACATGACAACTGCCGGACACACCGGGCTTGCGGCTTCACGTGACGGCTCCGACGTGATGCGCTGAGCTCATCGATTCCCGGAGGTGGACCATGAGCATCCGATCGCCGAAACAGGTGCTGGACGCGGTCGTGGAGGCAGGGCGCTGGGCGCCCTCCGTGCACAACACTCAGCCCTGGGCCTTCGCCGTGGCCGGCGAGGAGATCAGCCTGCGGGCCGACGCCGAGAGGAAGCTGTCCGTGGGTGACGCCGCGGGCCGGGAGTTGCTGATCAGCTGTGGGGCGGCCCTGTTCACCATGCGGACAGTGATGCGCTGCGAGGGCTACGAACCCGTGGTGCGCATCCTGCCCGATCCCGACCGGCCGGGACTGCTGGCGACGGTCAAGCCTGGCGGGCAGGTGAAGGCCGACGAGCCCACCTGGGTGCTCGGCGGCGAGATCGAGCGGCGCCGCACCCACCGGGCCGGCTTCGCCGACGTCCCGGTGCCGGAGCAGCTCATCGAGTCGCTGGTCAAGGCGGCCATGAGCGAGGGCGCCAAGCTGACGCCCGTCCGCTCTCCTGACGCGGTGAGCGTGCTGGCCGCGCTCACCCAGGCGGCGCAGGGGGTGCAGGGGGTGCAGGATCAGCGGTTCAACCTGGAGGTCATTCGCTGGGCGAGGCCCCCTGGCAGCACCCGCACCGATGGGGTGCCCGCCGAGGGATACCCACGAGAGGCCGCGCCCACCGAGCCGCACTTCCCTCAGCGCCACTACTCCTGGCGGCATGGCTGGGGCAGTGCAGGCGATCAGAGCGAGATGGTGACCGGTGTCGTCGCCGTGCTGACCACGCCGGGCGACAGCCGCGATGAGTGGATCGCCGCGGGTCAGGCGTTGCAGCACGCTCTGCTGTACGCCTCCGCGCACGGCGTCAGCGCCGCCTTCCACACCCAGGCGCTGGAGAACGACCTGCTGCGCGAATTCCTGCGACTGGAGCTCTGCGCGGGCGAGTACCCCCAGATGATCATGAGACTGGGCGTCACCTTCGACGCAAAGGAGGTGCCCCGGCGTCCGGTGTCCGATGTCGTGGAGTGAGGACCAAGGTCCCCCCGCGCCGGGCCGTACGGCACTGAACGAGAGCCGCCCCAGACGGTGTGATGGAGGTGCGACAAGGACTGTCACAAGAGCTGAAAGGGAGGCTCACCATGGCCACCACCGTCTCCAAGCCGATAGCGGCAGGTACGATCGCCGCTGCCCACCGTCCTGTCGATTATGTCTGGGCGGTCGCCCGGATCTCGATCGGCTGGGTGTTCCTGTGGGCGTTCCTGGACAAGACCTTCGGCTGGGGTTTCGCCACTCCGGCCAACCGGGCCTGGATCGAGGGCGGCAGCCCGACGACCGGGTTCCTGAAGGGGACCGGCGAGAACGCGCTCGGTGGCTTCTTCTCGGGCCTGGCCGGGCAGGGGTGGGTGGACTGGCTGTTCATGGCCGGTCTGCTGGGCATCGGCCTGGCGCTGGTGCTGGGCGTCGGTCTGCGGATCGCCGCGATCGCGGGCACCGCGATGCTGGTCCTGATGTGGGCGGCCGAGCTGCCTCTGGCCAACAACCCGTTCATGGACGAGCACCTCATCTACTCCGTCGTTCTCATCGGCCTGGCCCTCGCCGGCGCGGGGACCACGCTCGGGCTCGGCAACCTGCCGATCATCCAGCGCAGCACCTGGCTGAAGTAGTGCGGACGACCAGACGCCCACCCCCTGACCAGGTGGTGGGCGTCTCGTCATTCCTGCCGATCGGTGTGCAGGCGGCGGCCTGGGTGCGGCGCAGTCCCGAAAGGGGACGAAGGTCCTGGCACGTCAGGTCGTACGGCACTGCTCGGCAAAGGTCGCGGACGATGTGCTGGGAGGGCCAGAGGTTCTCTTCCGGCCATGGAAACGGTGTCCGCCATGTACCTGACCTTGTGGAGAGTCGTGGACCGGCTCCAGACGCTTCTGGTGAACCCGGTCGTCGCCTGGTTGCTCGGTACGCCGTTGCACGACCTGCTGTCGGAAAAGATCGCTCTGTTAACCGTCACCGGCCGCCGGAGCGGGGCCACCATCCGCCTCCCTGTGCAGTACGAACAGCGTGGGGACACCCTCACCGTGGTCAGCAGTCCAACACGGCGGTGGTGGCGCAATCTCGACGGCGGCGCGCCGGTCCGGCTCGCGCTGAGAGGAACGGCCCGGCACGGTCATGCCACCGTCACCCGGAAACCCGCGCGAGCCGACGCATCACGCGAACCCGCGGACGGGATCGTCGTCACCATCCGTCTCGCAGCGCAGGAGCCCGCACTAGAGAAGGACCGCGGACGTCTGTGGTGGCGCTGGACGAAAGCGGTGACGCTGGGGGAGGTCGCCGGGTTCTGCGTGCCGGCGATCACCGGCGCTTCCGTGGCCGGACCCGGCTGGGAGTTGCTGGGCATCGGGCCGCTGGTCCAGGGCACGGCCGTCGTTCTGGCGGGGGCGGTGGAGGGCTCGATCCTCGGCCTGGCGCAGGCGTACGTGCTCAGAGCCGCGCTTCCGGCGATCACCACTCGCGCGTGGGTGCGGGCGACGGTGACCGGAGCGGTCATCGCCTGGACCGTCGGTGCGTTGCCGATCGTCCTGGGCGAGCGTGTCCTGGACTGGCCGCCCGCGGTGCTCGCTCTGCTCGGGCTGACCCTGCTGACCTCCATGGGCCTGTTGCAATGGCGGGTGCTGCGCGGGCAGGTGCGGGCGGCCTGGCGGTGGGTCGTCGCCTCCAGCGGGGCCTGGCTCGTCGCACTGGGCGTGTTCACACTGGTGACCACACCTCTGTGGCAGGAAGGTCAGCCTGGTTGGCTGATCGTCGCGATCGGCGTCCTCGGCGGGGTGGCCATGGCGGCGACGGTGGCGGCGCTCACCGGAGCCGCGATCGCGCACATCCTCGCTCCCCGCTCACCGAGTGCCGGTGCCGCGACCCGCATCAGGCAGGAAGGCAGACGATGAACAATCCTGAGAGACATATGCGAGGAGGGCGGTCATGACCGTCGTCGTCGCACCGCCGCATCTCACTGAGCAGGCACGCCAGGACTGGGAGCTGCTGCAGCGCCAGACCCGGCAGGCGCCCGCGTTCGACCCCGGGCAGGCCGACCTGCTGCCCGAGCCGGCGCGGCGCTGGATTCTCCACGCCATCGCACCGGGTGCGGCGCTGTCGCGGGCGGTCGTGCTGACCATGCGCGGCACGATCAAGCTCGGCCAGTGGCGGCGGTTCTACGCCACTCAGGTCCTGCTGCCGCTGGAGGGCTACGTCTGGTCGGCGAGTGCCTGGCTGGGGCCGGCACCGGTGCACGGCTTCGACCGGTACCGCGCGGGAGCCGGGGAGATGCGCTGGCGGCTGCTCAACACCTTTCCCGTGATGTCAGGCAGCGGGCCGGACATCACGAGAAGCGCCGCGGGCCGGCTCGCCTGCGAGATCGTCATGGCGCCCGCTGCCGCGCTCGATCCGCGCGTACGGTGGAAGGCGCTCGACGAGCAGCACGCGGTCGCCACCGTCCCGATCGATGGCGAGGACCACGACGTGACGCTGACCATCGCGCCGGACGGCCGGCTGGAGCGCGTCACCATGAGCCGGTGGGGCAATCCCGACGGCACCACCTATCGTGAGCACCTGTTCGGCATCGAGTGTGCGGACGAAGCCACCTTCGACGGGTTCACCATCCCCGCACGTGTCCGGGGCGGCTGGTGGCCGCAGGGGGAGTTCATCCGCTTCGCCCTCGACGACGTGCTGTTCCGCTGACCGGCGATCAGCAGGGGGACCTTCGGCGGTGCCCTCCGGGGCGAACGCCTCTGGGCGGGCGTCGGAGCGGGCGGCAGTCTGGCGATGAGGGCTCGAAGCTCTCTCGGTAGGGGGTTCTCCCGATGGATGAGACGATCGTTTCCCGCACCCGGCCACCGGCATCGGATCCGCCGCGTACTCGGCCAGGGCCCCGGTTCCGGGCGGCCTGGTGGCTGAGCGGGCTCGTCGTGGTCCTCACCGTCGCCGCCGCGGCGGCCGGTCTGTGGAGCGACGGCCTGTATTCCGGCCCTGTGGTGCTGGTCGCCAGGTTCCGCGGCAACGACCTGGCGGCCCTGGTCGCCGGCGTGCCGATCCTGCTGGTGGCGCTCGCTGGATCGGTGCGGGGATCCACCCGCGCCGACCTGGTCTGGGTGGGCATGCTCGCGTACTCGATCTACAACTACGCCTATTACGTCTACGACCCCGCCTTCAACGACCTGTTCCTGCTGCACGTCGCCATCGTCGTCCTGTCGGCGACGTCGCTCGGCCTGGCGCTCACGGAGCTGCGCGTCGCCGTCCGGGCGCGGAGGGCCATGCGCTGGGTCGGCGGCCTGCTGCTTCTGCTGGCCGCCACGATGGCCGGCATGTACGGCGTCTCGCTCGTCCGCCAGGCCGCCACGGGCGAGGTGCCGGCGGACGTCCTGCCGCTGCCGCCGGCGCAGGTCCACCTCGGCATGGCCCTCGACCTGACCATGGTGGCGCCGCCTCTGGCGCTGGCGGGCGTCCTGCTGTTGCTGCGCTCCGCCTGGGGATACGCGTTGGGCATCGCGACCTGCGTCTACATCGGGGCGTACCAGCTCAACTTCCTGGCGGCGCGGTACTTCGTCGCGGAGGCGGGCGTCCCCGGAGTGGCGCACGCCGATCCGGTGGACCTGGTGATCCCGGTCCTGCTGCTGGCCGCCTTGCTCACTCTCGCCGTCCACCCTCGCCGACCGCACCAGTCACTCCGGTGAACGCGCGGATGGCGGACGGGCCGCCGCCAGTTGGGGACGCCGCTCGGGACTTTGGACCCTTGTCCAGCGGGAAGCGCCGGACGAACGTTCCCTGCACATAGCTGCTGCTGTGGGGAGGGAACAGAACCGGAATTGCGGGCATGCGTGGACGGCGTTCTTGCTCAACGAGGCACCATCTGGTGCTCGACACGACGTCACACGCTTTGCGCCAGAGCCACTTTTACATGCCCACGGACAACGCCCGGAGTCCGCGCCTGCCTCACCGTGCCAAGACTTTCGAGTTCTTCGCCGACTACATGAAGACCCCGCGCGCGTTCCACGAACGTTCGTGGAACGCGCGCAGCTCCATCCGGGAATCCGGCTGTGTCCACAACGAGCCGACGCATTCGCAGAAACGACCTATTGCTGGAGCAAGGTCAGCAAGGCGTCAGAGATCTTCCAAGGCGCCGATTTCCTCTCACAACCTGTTCTCACGCAGGTGGGAGCAGGGGCGCGTTCTGGGAAATGTTCGTAAGACCAACCGACTTGTGCGAAACGTCACAAGGTGTGACAGCTGGCCTCGGTTCACGTTCCCCTTGCCGGCATGTCATGTTCGGTTCGTCCTCGCAGCTCCCCGAAGTCTGAAAAGATCAGTCCACTGCGGTTGCCTGCGACCAGACGACCTGCCAGCGTCCGCTTACCTGACCGTGCGGCCTGCCCGGACGCTCCGAGGGCTCTTAGGAGTAGAGCGAGAGCAGGAATCCGGGACTATCCCACTCGCACTTGTATTTTTCGGCCCAACCCGGTTCCGTGATGTTTTTCCCGGCCGTGTGGCACGCTGCTGAGGTTGAATAGACTCTATACGGCTTCCATGAGGCGGCCATGGCTGGAATAGCGGTTAGGCTCACGGCGGTCGCCGTTGTGGCGATGAGAACGGCCAGGACCTGTGCGGGCTTGCGTAACATACCGTGCCTTCTTTCCCGATGCTCGCGCGGGGTTGACAGGAATCAACCTTTTGTCCCCTATATGTCAACCCGATGATCGTTTCCGGTCACAGTACCAGGGCCGGTTCTGGCAGCGTGGCGGGTTCTCTAGGAATCTTTCTCCACACCCCAGCGCTTGCGTACGTGATGCCTCACCGCGTGGGTCTTGCTTGCTGCTCGGCCTTATTTACTGAGCCGGACGGGTGCTGGCCTTAGGTCAGATTTCGTGCGCATGCGGTGAGCAGGGAGCCAGTTGTTGCACCTCGCCGGGCGGAAGGTCGTGGGCTGCCTCGCCCGTCGCCTTCCGGGCTCCACGGGCACGACAGCTAGCCTGTTCGGCAGAGCGGTTGCTTGGCGGATGCCGGGGCCCGGTGAGCGAGGGAGACGATGTCGGGGTCGGGTAAGGCGCGGACCAGCCGGATGAGGGTGTCGCGGGAGACCGCGACGCCGAGCATGCCGGCCAGGCGCGAGGCGGCTCGGCCGGCCAGGGCAAGCGCGAGCGGTCCGACATGCGCCGCAGCGGTGCGGTGTTGCGAGCGTGCCGTCTGGCCAAGCCAGCGATCGGCTCGGCGAAGGTCCCGGCATCGCACGCCCGGTTCTCGCACTTCAGCCGTCGGACTGGCAGCGCGATCAGCACCGGGCGTCGCCGACGGGCAGGTCCTGCAGCAGCCGCCGGTAGTGTCCGTGCAGCCGAGACGACGCCATCCCGCAACCGGGGCAACAGACGGGACCGCCCTGGCCCGCGCTCCGATCAGCGCGTAGTTGCCGCGATCGGTCGTTTCCTCGACGACGAGAGGCCGATAGGTGAGGCAGCAACACCTTGAGGCAGGATTGACCTGCCGGCTGCCCGGCGTACCGCACCATGACTCCCCGGCCGCTTTCTGACGATCGAGTTCATTTGCCGAACCAGATCATCACCGAGCGGTCGCTCTCGCGCCGACAGTTATTCGATCACAATGACCCCCCACGAACCCCGTCAAGCCACGCTCCGTGACGACGTCACGCCCTTTTGCGCCAGAGCCACACGAACTTGGCCGTTGACACCGACTCGACCGCCTTGCCGCGCGGATGGCGCTCGCTGATTGCGGGGGAGGCCATGGACCTGTTCCGAAGGCGGGGCACAGTTGAGTGCAGTCCATGAAGTCCTGCCTGCCAGGTCGCAGATTGGCGTATCGGAGAAGGGGACGGGCACGGTGGTGCACACCTCCGATCAGGAGTGCCGGTGGGGGAGAACCTCCTCGCCCAGCTGGCCTTCTTCAGGCGCAGGAACCTACAAAACGAGCACGCTTCAGTTCTGCTCAATGACCTGCGCCTTATCGGCCGAGTACTGATCCCGCAGCGGTGATCAGTGGATATCGCCAAGTCGCCGACCGCAGCTCGGGTCGCTCAACTCGATTTCGAGCGAAAAGCCATCAAGGCAACGTAATGCCAATTTGTGCTTTATGTTGATAGTTGCCCGATATGCTCCCCCGTGAGCTCAAATGGGGGTATTTGAGCATTTGAAGAGATTGATCAAATCGAACCATGCTCACTTCGGGTGAGGCGATCCATATAGGTTATTCGGGGCATCTTCGGGGTCTCTTTTGCGTACGCTTGCTCAAGCATTTCCGGAACTGCAGGAGGAGCCATGGACCCCGCTTTCCAGCGACAGGGGAATCTGCACCATGAGATCACTGATGTTGTGGGACGTACCCGTTTGCTCGCCACCCTTAGATGGCATCTCGGCGAGTCTCGCCTGGTGACGGTCACAGGCATTGGAGGGGTAGGGAAGTCTCGCACGGTACTCCGATTGGCGCATCAGGTCCGCTCCGAGTATCCCGATGGAGTCTGGTTCGCCGACCTCGCGCGGCTGAAGGACCCCGGGATGATCAAGCACGGTGTTGCTTCCGCGCTCGGGATCGCCGATCAATCGTCGCGGGCGGAATCTGAGTCGCTGGCGGAGTGGGTCGGCGAGCGCGACATGCTGCTCATCATCGATACGTGCGAACATCTGGTTCAGGGGTGCGCCGAACTGGTACACGAGCTACTTCTGGCCGCACCCAATCTGAAGGTGCTGGCCACCAGCCGGCAGTCGTTACACCTGCCATATGAGCACGTCGTTCCTGTGCCCCCACTGCAGGTCCCGGGCGAGGCATCAGGTGTAGATTTTTTCACCAATGAGTCCGTACAGCTCTTCACTGCCCGAGCCGCGGCAAGCGTGCCGGACTTCGTGCTGGATGAGCGGAACATAGGCGTCGTTGCCGAGCTGTGCCGCAGGCTCGACGGCATCCCGCTGGCGATCGAGCTCGCCGCGGTGCGGCTGCGCGCCCTGTCCGTCGAGCAGATGCTGGGGCTGCTGGCCGACCGGTTCAGTCTGCTGACCAGCGCAGGACAATATGCGCTGTCTCGACATGCAACGCTGCGGGCGGCCATCGACTGGAGTCACGAGCTGTGCCGCCCGGCCGAACAGCTGCTGTGGGCGCGGTTGTCGGTATTCGCAGGTGACTTCGAGCTCGACGCGGCCATGTATGTCTGCTCCGATGAGCGCCTGCCGTCGGAGGAGATCACCGATTTGGTCGCGGGGCTGGTCGAGAAGTCGATCCTCCTCATGCGGAGTAATCGTGCAGGTGTGCGGTACAGACTGATCGATACTCTGGCCGAGTATGGCGAGGAGCGGCTCCACAAGTTGGGCGAGGCCGAGCAGATGTGCCAGCGGCATCTGGAGTACTACCTGAGCCTGGCCCAACGCAGTGAGGACGCCTGGTCAGGGCCCCGGCAGATCTACTGGTTCGTCCGAATGCGCCAGGAGTACGACAACGTTCGGGCTGTACTGGATTACGCGCTGAGATCGTCCGGCAAGTCGATGTTGGCGCTGCAGCTGTTGTCGTCGTTGTGGTTCATGTGGGTGTGCTGCGGGCTTGCCCGTGAGGGACAGCGTTACTTGGAGCGTGCGCTAGATGTCAATCGAACCGTCAGCAAGGAGCGATGCAAGGCGCTTTGGGTGCTGTCCTACGTACGCAGTGCCCAGGGAGACAGCGCGGGGGCGCTGGCCGCGGCGGAGACGTGCAGCACAGAGGCAGTCAGCGTCGGTGATTCGCGGGCGGTGATCCTGTCCTCAAAGATGCAGGGCACGGCGGCACTGCTTCAAGGTGACCTGAAAAAGGCCAGTGCGCTGCTGGGAGTGGCGATGGACTACAACATCGACGACAAGGAGCTCAATCCTGGCTTGCTACCGGCCATCGTGGAGCAGTCGCTGGTGCTGACCGTGCAGGGAGACCTGCACGAGGCAGAGACTTTGCTGCAGGACTGCCTGAAGCTGTGCAAGGCACGCGGCGAGCTCTGGCTGAGCTCGCACGCGCAGTGGGCTCTGGCGGGCACATGGCTAGCGGGCGGCCGGATCAATGATGCGCTGCAGTGCGCCAGGGAGGCGCTACGGATCAAGCGGCACTTTAATGACACGCTCGGCATACTGCTTACCCTTGAGACTTTGGCGCGTGCCTGTGCGGGGCTAGACCAGCCGGTACTGGCCGCCAGGCTGTTCGGTGCCATTCAGGGGAACTGGAGGCTGGCGGGCCTGCCGATGCTCGGCGCGTCGTGGCTCACTGAGGAATACGAGAGCAGCGCACAGCGCTGCCGTGTGTCTGTGGGAGAGGCGCGGTACGACCGGGAATTTGCGGCAGGAAGCAAGCTGGACCTGGATGCCGCTTCCGTGCTCGCCCTCGGCGACTGGGAGATTTCCGATTCGGCCAGGATGGAGATCAGGGTCGCGGACGCCGACGATGCCGGGTTCGCCAAGGTGGAGGACGCTGTCGTACAGGTCGTCGATGCCTTTGGCTTTGAAGTGCCGACGGCGAATCGATCCCGCAGCGATCGCTATGTGATGAAGCTGCGGACCGATGTTTCCGGCGTGACGGTGGACGAGCGACTCGAAGAGATGGATAGAGCGCTGCGTGATGAGGTTCCGGCAGGCGAGGGGGTCCAGATCGGTGCGGTCGACGCTCTCATTGCTGCTCTAGAGGATGTGAGCTCGGCGGTGGTCCTGCTTGAGCAGACGCTTCTCGTCAAGGTGAGTGGCACGATCTCGAGCAGGCGGTTGTCGGCAGCGGAGCAGGCTCATCTAGGTAATTGTCGCGATCTGTTCGAAGATCCCACTGAGCTCATGTATGAGCTTGACCAACTTGCCTTCGAGGCCGAACTAGATCGGCCTCGCCAGGTGCACGCCGATCACCGCGAGATCATCAAGGATAATTTTGGTGAAGCTGGCATACGAGCGCTCGAGTCTTGGGCGGATACTGCCAATTATGAAATTTTGGTAAGTTTGCCACCCTGGGAAAGGAGTGGGCACACCGAGAGTCGACTGCTCGCATTGATCATAAAAACGCCGCCCGGTAGCGACGAGCGCACCAGCAAGGTGGTCGCGAAACTGTGCCCGCCAGGCCAGTTGTCACGCGAGCCTGCACGGCATCGTCGCGCATGGGACACCAGTCCCAGAAAATTTCGCCAAGAACACCTGGTGAAGCTCAAGCCGCATTCGCCGAGGATTGGAGATAACGGAGGATACATACTCCTGCAAGAAGTGGCGGGAGGCAGCTTCGCACGTATGTGTCAGATGGAACGACTTGCCTTTCCTGAAAAAATCTCCGAAACCTTTCATGCCGTCGCGAAGAGTATGATTCTCGAATGGAACGAGAAGAAAGTGAACTGCTACTCGCATATCGATTCCGGAGAATATCTTCGAAGTGGGATGCGTGGTAAGTTCGAGCAGGGCGGGAAGCTTCGAGTTTGGGCGGAGAGAAGCGGCCTTCTGCGCCCGGAATGTCGCTGGATCACCATCGGCGATGAGAGTTCGGTGGGAGTTCTGCCGAATCCGGTAGCCATGGCGGCTGGGGATATTGTTGGTCGGTATAATATTCAGCACCTGCGGGGGTTTGCGCATGGCGATTTGCATGCGGGCAATGTGCTCGTTCCGCAAACGAGACTAGGACAGCTGCTTCCGGATCGGTTCATACTTGTTGATCTGACTACTTTCGAGGAGAGCGCTCCGCTCACGATGGATCTCGCCATGCTTTTCCTCTCTCTTGTCGCCACGCGCATTCCAGAAGGTTTCCGGGCCGAGGAAAAGCTGATCGCCTGGATCCTCCAGGAGGACGCGAATGATGACTTCTTCGCGCCGATGGTAAGGACGTTGTATGACGATAAGTACGAACTGGTCGCCAGGGATTTCCATGATGACTGGGTCTGTCAGTTGTTCCTTTCGCTGCAGGCGGCCGCCTTATTGCATTGTACGTTCGGGAGTCTGGACGAGCGTACCCGTTGGTGGTTCTTTCGTTTGGCCGCGCGCTGCGGAGGGCAATACCTCGCGTCCACTGAGTCGTGGCACTCGTCCGACGTCCGCCCTTTTGCCCTCAACCGTGAAAATATGGCAGGTTTCGCTATGGAGGCACAGTGAGCTCTAGGTTTGGCGACCGGAATGAGGGGTCTGTCCCTGGATCGGCTCCGGCACGAATCCAGTAGTGACGGTACGTGGCCAGTTCCCGCGGACCTGTTGGTGAGATCGGCCCTAACCTCAGCGGAGTGCGACGGTGAGGAGGACGGCGGTGTCGGTGAGGGCGGTCAGTCCGTGCCGCTGTGGTGGGATGGCGACGAGGTGCCCCTTGCCCAGGACCCACTCGTGGTCGCCGGCATGCAGCCGTACCTGCCCGATGATGACGTGGAGACAGGCGGCCGGAGGCGCGCCGTGTTCGGCCAGTTCGGCGCCTTCGGCCAGCGCGATCAGGGTGACCCGCTGAGATGCGCCGGTCACGAGGGTCCTGGCGGCGCGGCGGGAGTGGTGCTCGCGGGCTTCGGCGAGGAGCTCGGCGGCCAGGGTGTCGACCGGGGTGACGGGCGAGTGATCGGTCATCGTGTGCGCTCCCATCCGCGCCGGGGCGCCCGGCTGCCGAGCTGTGCGTCGCGGCTGCGGTAGATGATGTACGGGCGGGTGAGATAGCCCAGCGGCATGGAGAACACGTGCACCAGACGGCTGAACGGCCAGAACGCGAACAGCACCCACGCGGAGAGCGCGTGCAGCTGGAATCCCGCCGGTGCGGCGGCCATGAGGGCGGGGTCGGGCTGGAAGAGGAAGATCGACCGGAACCAGGGGGAGACCGATTCGCGATAGTCATGGGGATGGTCGGTGAGGTTGCCCAGCACCGTGGTGCCCAGGCCGAGCACGATGGTGCCCACCAGCAGCACGTACATGAGCTTGTCGTTGCGGGTGGTGGCGGAGAACACCGGGCCGACGGTGCGGCGGCGGTAGATCAGGATCGCCGCCCCGGCCAGGGTGCAGACCCCGGCCAGCACGCCGAGCCCGACGGCCGTCAGGTGGTACGCGGCTTCGCTGACGCCGATCGCCTGGGTCCAGGACTTGGGCACGAGCAGGCCGCCGACGTGGCCGAGGGCGACCAGCAGGATGCCGAAGTGGAACAGGGGGCTGCCCAGCCGCAGCAGCCGGTTCTCGTAGAGCTGGGAGGAACGGGTGGTCCAGCCGAACTTGTCGTAGCGGTAGCGCCAGACATGGCCGGCGATGAACACCGCGATGGACACGTAAGGGACCACGATCCACAGCATGACGTCCAGCGTGCTCGACGACGTGGCGGCGCCCTGGACGGTGAGCCACCGAGTCATCGAGGGCCTCCTTGCGGTTGTGGCATGTACTCCGGTGGGGCGAACGGGGCCAGGCCGACCTCTTCCTCCGGTGGGCCTTCGGCGGCCAGCCGGGCGACCGCCTCGTGCTCCCTCCTGCCCAGCGGCGGCAGGGTCGCCGACACCGACCGCAGGACGTTCGCCCACGGCGAGCCCGCCTCGCGCAGGCCCATGCGCATGAGCTCCAGCCCGGCGCGATGCTCGATCATCAGCCGCCGCCCCGTCACCGGGTCGCCGGTGGCGGCGAACTCCAGCACGACCGCCAGGTGGTCGGGCAGTTCGCTGTCGTCGAGCTCCAGCCCGGCGGCGCGGTAGGCGTGCTTGAACCGCAGCAGCGCCATGCCGCGTTTCCGCGTGTCCCCGTAGGCGAAGTAGGTCAGGTAGGGGCTGAAGCGCTTGCGGTGGTCGAAGGTCGCCACGTAGTCCGCGGCGAGCTCGGTCAGCGGGGTGGCTTCCAGGTGGTCCAGGAACGCCTTCAGCGGCGCGGCGAGCGGCGCGGGCAGCGTCCGGGCCGCGGCCCGCAGCAACGGCAGCCGGTCCATCAGCCGCTGGTCGGGGTAGCTCATCAGCAAGGACTGGATCTGCCAGGCGGTGGCGTGCCGTGGATCGGCGAGGGTCATGGTGTCGGGTCCGTTTCCGCGCTCGGGTCGTCGCCGGTCGGTGTCTGCCTGGGCGGGAACAGCCCGTCGGGGGTGCCCTTGCCGTCCCAGTTGAGCAGGTTGACGCGGTTGCCCTTGTCCGCGGGCCCGGCCATGGTGTCGGTGGTCTGCCGGTCGCGCAGCATCCGGAAGTTCTCCACGGCGATCGGCGAGGCGCCGCCGGAGGACTCGCCGAACGGCCCCGAGCCGCCCATGCCGGGCCCGCCCTCATAGTCCAGGCTGCATTCGGTGGCCAGTTCCTCCAGGCCGTGGGCCTGTTCGGCGTGGGCGGGCGGGATGACGTAGCGCTCGTCGTACTTGGCCAGGGCGAGCAGCCGGTACATGTCGTAGACCTGCTCGCCGGTCATGCCCACCTTTTTCGCGATGGCCTCCTGGGGTTCGCGGCCGAGGTTGACGTCACGCATGTAGCTGCGCATGGCGGCGAGCCGGCGCAGCACGGCGCTCACCGGTTCCGGGTCGCCCGCGGTGAACAACTGGGCGAGGTACTCCACCGGGATGCGCAGGGCCTCGATCGCGGCGAACAGGTTGCCGTGGTCCTCGGCTTCGTGGCCGGTGTCCCGGACGATGTCGACGACCGGCGAGAGCGGCGGGATGTACCAGACCATCGGCATCGTGCGGTATTCCGGGTGCAGCGGCAACGCGACGCGGTAGGTGTTGATCAGCGCGTAGACCGGTGAGCGTTGTGCCGCCTCGATCCAGTCCCCGGGAATGCCGGCTCGTCCGGCCTCCCGGACGACCGCCGGATCATGCGGGTCGAGGAACACCTGCCGTTGCGCCTCGTACAGGTCGTGGTCGTCCGGGGTGGACGCCGCTTCCAGCACGCGGTCGGCGTCGTAGAGGACGAGGCCGATGTAGCGCAGCCGGCCGACGCAGGTCTCGGCGCAGACGGTGGGGATGCCGACTTCGATCCGGGGAAAGCAGAAGGTGCATTTCTCGGCTTTGCCGGTGCGGTGGTTGAAGTAGATCTTCTTGTACGGGCAGCCGGACACGCACATGCGCCAGCCGCGGCAGCGATCCTGGTCGACCAGCACGATGCCGTCCTCGCTGCGCTTGTAGATCGCGCCGGATGGGCAGGAGGCCGCGCAGGAGGGGTTGAGGCAGTGCTCGCAGATGCGGGGCAGGTAGAACATGAAGGTCTGCTCGAACTCGAACGTGACCTTGTCCGCGATGTCTTTGAGCAGCGGGTCCTTGTGCCCGTGATCGGGGGCGCCGCCGAGGTTGTCGTCCCAGTTCGCCGACCAGGTGATCTTCGTGGGCTCGCCGCTGATCAGTGACCGCGGGGGAGCGACGGGGGTGTGCTCCTGCAGCGGCGCGCTGGTGAGGTTGTCGTAGTCGTAGGTCCAGGGCTCGTAGTAGTCGTCGAGGCCGGGCAGCTTGGGGTTGCTGAAGATGGTGAGCAGCTTGCGCAGCCGGCCGCCGCCCTTGAGCTTCAGCCGGCCGCGCCGGCCGAGGGCCCAGCCGCCGCGCCAGCGTTCCTGGTCCTCGTAGCGCCTCGGGTAGCCCTGGCCTGGGCGGGTCTCGACGTTGTTGAACCAGACGTACTCGACACCGGAGCGGTTGGTCCACGCCTGTTTGCAGGTGACCGAGCAGGTGTGGCAGCCGATGCACTTGTCCAGGTTCATCACCATGGCCATCTGTGCCATGACGCGCATCAGTACGTCACCTCCTGGCTGCGGCGGCGGATCACGGTGACCTCGTCGCGCTGGTTGCCGGTCGGCCCGAGATAGTTGAAGGCGAACGACAACTGGGCGTAGCCGCCGATCAGATGGGACGGTTTGATCAGCAGGCGGGTCAGCGAGTTGTGGATGCCGCCCCGTTTCCCGGAGGTCTCGGTACGCGGGACGTCGATCAGCCGGTCCTGGGCGTGATGCATGTAGACGGTGCCTTCGGGCATGCGGTGCGACACGACGGCGCGAGCGACGACCACGCCGTTGCGGTTGACCGCCTCGATCCAGTCGTTGTCGGCCACCCCGATCTTCGCGGCGTCCTCCTGGGACATCCAGATGGTCTGGCCGCCGCGGGACAGGCTGAGCATGAACAGGTTGTCCTGGTACTCGGAGTGGATGGACCACTTCGAGTGCGGGGTCAGGTAGCGCACGGTGATGCCCAGCTCGCCCTTGTCACCGATCCGCGGCTCGCCGAACAGCGCGGTCATGTTCAGCGGCGGGCGGAACACCGGCAGTTGCTCGCCGAGCTCGGCCATCCAGTCGTGGTCGAGGAAGAAGTGCTGGCGCCCGGTGAGGGTGTGCCAGGGCTTGAGCCGTTCGACGTTGATGGTGAACGGCGAGTAGCGCCGCCCTCCGGTCTCCGAGCCGGACCACTCCGGCGAGGTGATCACCGGGACGGGAGCGGCTTGGGTGTCGGCGAAGGTGATCTGCTTGCCCTCGTGCTCGGCGGCCAGGTCCGCCAGCTTCGTACCGGTGCGGAGCTCGAGTGTGCGGAAGCCCTGGGTCGCCAGGCGCCCGTTGGTGGTGCCGGACAGCGCGAGAATCGCCTCGCACGCGTGCACGTCACGGACCAGCGAGGGCCGGCCGGCCGCCGGGCCGACGCGGATGGTGCCGTTCTTGTGCTTCAGGTATTCCACCTCGCGCTCGACCCGGAAGGTGAGGCCCTTCGTGGTGGCGCCCAGCTCCTCGGCCAGCGGACCGAGTGCGCCCATCTTCGCCGCGATCGCGGTGTAGTCCCGCTCCACCACGGTGAGCCGTGGCATGGTCACACCGGGGATCGGGTCGCACTCACCGGTCTTCCAGTCCCGCACCACGCCGTGGGGAGTGGCCATCTCGTCGGGGGTGTCGTGCAGCAGCGGTGTCGCCACCACGTCCTTGCGAACGCCCAGATGTTTCGCGGCGAGCCGGCTGAACGTCTTGGCGATGGCCTGGAACGCGGCCCAATCGGTACGGGTCTGCCAGGGCGGCGCGATCGCGGGGTTGAACGAGTTCACGAAGGGGTGCATGTCGGTGGTGTTCAGATCGTGCTTCTCGTACCAGGTCGCCGCGGGTAGCACCACGTCGGAGAAGATCGTGGTGCTGGTCATCCGGAAGTCCAGCGACAGCAGCAGATCCAGCTTGCCGGTCGGGGCCTCGTCGTGCCACACCACGTCGTTCGGCCGTGCCTCCGGCGGGGATTCCTCCGCGCGCAGGGAGTCGTCGGCGCCCAGCAGATGCCGGAGGAAGTACTCGTTGCCCTTGGCCGACGAGCCGAGCAGGTTGGCTCGCCAGACGCTGAGCACGCGGGGGAAGTTCTCCGGTGCGTCCGGGTCCTCGCAGGCGAACCGCAGCCGCCCGGCCTTCAGCTCCCCGACGATGTGGTCCGCTGCGGACGTTCCGGACTGTTCCGCGTCGTCGGCCAGGTCGAGAGGGTTGCGGTCGAAGGTGGGGTAGGAGGGCATCCAGCCCAGCCGGGCGGCCTGGGCGATCACGTCCGCGGTGGTCTTGCCCGCGAGCTGCCCGCCCGCGGTGGCGGCGGCAAGGGTGTCCGCGCCGAACCGGTCGTAGCGGAACTGGTCGGTGTGCAGGTACCAGTAAGCGGTCTGGATCATCTGCCGCGGCGGGCGAGACCAGTCCAGCCCGAACGCCAGCTGGGACCAGCCGGTGATCGGCCGGCACTTCTCCTGCCCGACGTAGTGCGCCCAGCCGCCGCCGTTGACGCCTTGGCAGCCGGTGAGCGTCGTCAGCGTGAGGAACGCCCGGTAGATGGTGTCGGAGTGGAACCAGTGGTTGGTGCCCGCGCCCATGATGATCATGGATCGGCCGCGGGACTCCTCGGCGTTGGCCGCGAACTCCCGCCCGATTCGGGCCGCGGCCTGCGCGGGCACCCCGGTGATGGTCTCCTGCCAGGCCGGCGTGCAGGGCTGGCTGGCGTCGTCGTACCCGGTCGGCCAGGTGCCCGGCAGGCCGGGCCGGTGCACGCCGTACTGGGCCAGAAGCAGGTCGAACACGGTGGTGACCAGATGGCCGCCGACCCGGCGTACCGGAACCCCGCGGCGCACCGTGCCCGTCGAGCCGTCCGGCGCGTCGAAACGCGGAAGGTCCACCACGACCGACTCGCCACCCTCCAGCGACAGGAGTGGATCGACGTCGCCGAGGTCGAGGTTCCACCGTCCCGCGCCCTGCTCGCCGAACCGGAACCCCAGTGATCCGCCCGGCACGACCGGCTCGCCGGTGCCGGAGTCCAGCAGCACGGTTTTGAACGCCGCATTCTCGGTGTCGTGCAGGGCGCCGAGGTCGGCGGCGGTGAGGAACTTCCCCGGCCGGCAGGCGTCTCCCTGCTCGTCGAGGCGCACCAGGAACGGCAGGTCGGTGTAGCGCTTGACGTAGCCGGCGAAGTACGGCACCTGACGTTCCACGAAGAACTCGCGCAGGATGACGTGCCCCATGGCCATGGCCAGCGCGCCGTCGGTGCCGGGCTGGGCCGCCAGCCACTCGTCCGCGAACTTGACGTTGTCGGCGTAGTCGGGGGCCACCGCGATGACCTTCTGGCCGCGGTAGCGGGCTTCGGCCATCCAGTGCGCGTCCGGCGTGCGGGTGACCGGCACGTTGGAGCCCCACATGATCAGGTAGCCGGCGTCCCACCAGTCCCCGGACTCCGGTACGTCGGTCTGGTCGCCGAACACCTGTGGCGAGGCCACCGGCAGGTCGGCGTACCAGTCGTAGAACGACAGCATCGACCCGCCGAGCAGCGACACGAACCGGGCACCCGAGGCATGCGACACCATCGACATCGCCGGGATCGGGGAGAACCCGGCGATCCGGTCGGGCCCGTACCGTTTGATCGTGTGCACGTGCGCCGCGGCGACCATCTCGGTCGCCTCGTCCCAGGACGCGCGGACCAGCCCACCCTTGCCCCGAGCCGCCTTGTAGCGCCGGGCCCGCTGGGGGTCCTCCACGACGTCGGCCCAGGCGAGCACCGGATCTCCTGTGCGGGCCTTGGCCTCCCGGTACATCTCCAGCAGAACGCCCCGTACGTACGGGTAGCGAACGCGGGTGGGGGAGTAGGTGTACCAGGAGAACGCCGCGCCCCGGGGACATCCGCGCGGCTCGTATTCGGGACGGTCCGGGCCGACCGAGGGGTAGTCGGTCTGTTGAGCCTCCCAGGTGATGATCCCGTCCTTGACGTAGACCTTCCATGAGCACGATCCGGTGCAGTTCACGCCATGTGTCGATCGGACGACCTTGTCGTGGCTCCACCGGTCCCGGTAGAAGTCGTCGGACTGTCGCCCGCCGATCTTGTGCAGGGTCCGCAGGTCGTCGGAGATCTCGGCGCGGGTGAAGAACCGGCGGGTGCGCATCAGCGCCTCGCCCAGTTCGCTGTCCAGCCCCGCCGTGCGGGGATCGGTCTCGGGCACGGTTTCGGCTCCTCCTGGCAATCGCGACGGGTTGATTGATCGACGAGGCCTTTTCTGGGCTAGCGGCCTCCCTGAAGCCGGTGGGCATGCACGGTGCGACGTACTGCGGTCGTGGTGAACACGAGGGTGGCGAGGGCGACCACGGCCAGCGCGGCCAGGCCCAGCGCGTACGAGGAGAAAGCGCCGTACAGGGCGCCCATCACCAGCGGCGGGATGAATCCACCCAAGCCACCGGCGGCGCCGACCAGCCCGGTCACCGAGCCGACCTTGTTCGGCGGCGCGAGCAGCGCGACCAGAGCGAACACCGCTCCACTGGCCGCCCCGAGCGCGGCGGCCATCGACAGGAACGCGGCCGTGCCCAGCGGCAGCAACGGCGGGGTGAAGGCCTGCACCGTCGCGCCCACCGCGACCACCCCCAGGCAGGCCGTCAGCACCCGAACCGGGCCGATCCGATCGGACAGCCAACCCCCCACCGGCCGCATCAGCACCGCGAGCAGCACGAACCCCGCCATCCGGTTGGCCGCGTCGGACTGCGTCAACCCGTAGGCGGTCTTCAGATAGGCGGGCAGGTACACGGAAAACGCGACGAACCCGCCGAAGCCCACCGCGTACAGCGCCGACGCCTGCCACGTGACCCGCAACCGCGTCGTATCCGCCAGCCGGCGGCTGAGCGACTCGGTCGGCACCACCCGTCCGGGCGCGTCCCGCAGCAGCACCGCCGCCGCGATCGCGTAGACCGCCAGCACCACCGCGGTCACCACGAACGGTGTCGCCACACCCCACCCATCGACCAGCTTGACGGTGGTCAGGGCGCTGACCGCCGTCCCGCCCATCCCCGCACCGAAGATCCCGATCGCCAGCCCGCGCCTCTCCGGCGGGAACCAGGCGTTGACGAACGGCACCCCGACCGCGAACGCGGTGCCGCCCACCCCGAGGAAGAACCCGCCGGCCAGCAACGCGGCCAGCGACGTATGCCCGATCAACCCGAGGAACAGGACAGGCACGATCGTGACCGCGGAAACCAGCGGGAACATCACCCGTCCACCGAACCGGTCGGTCAACGCTCCCACCGGGATGCGGCCCACCGACCCGACCACCACCGGCACCGCGACCAGCAGCGCCTGCTGGAACGCGCTCAACCTCAGGGCGTCCTTGAACAGCGGGCCGAGCGGGCTCAGCAGCGCCCAGGCCCAGAAGTTCACCGCGAACCCGGCGGTGGCCAAGCTCAACATCAGTACGCGACGGCCGGTCGTGGGCGGGCTGCCGTCCGTGTGCGGTTGCGACACGCTCATGCCCATCGTGCTTCCTCGTCTGTCATCTGGCGTGGGGTGGTCATCGTCGTCCCGGCCGGCTCGGCAGTGGATCAGTACCAGCGTGCGTCACTCGCACGCGACCGGATAGGGGCTACGGCCTTTACGCCAAAGGACCTATGCCTCTATTCGAGCGCGCCCGGCGAACCTGGGCTGGGCGGAGTGGGTTCGCAGATGGGAAGGTTCTTTCCATGACCTCTGACAAGCTGCGGCGCAAGCCCTATGAGAATCGGCTGTACCACTTGCAGGCACAGCTGGTCGAGCTCCAGGAGTGGGTCAAGGCCGAGGGCCGGCGGGTGGCCGTGGTGTTCGAGGGCAGGGACGCCGCGGGGAAGGGGAGCACGATCAAGCGGGTCGCCGAGTATCTCAACCCGCGCGTGGCCAGAATCGTGGCGCTGCCCGCGCCCACCGAGCGGGAGCGGACGCAGTGGTACTTCCAGCGGTACGTGGAGCATCTGCCGGCTGCGGGGCAGATCGTGTTGTTCGACCGTAGCTGGTACAACCGGGCCGGCGTGGAGCGGGTGATGGGGTTCTGTACGCAGGAGGAGTACGCGCGCTTCTTGCACCAGTGCCCGATATTCGAGCGTTTGCTGGTGGAGGACGGGATCCTGTTGCGCAAGTACTGGTTCTCGGTGAGCGACGCCGAGCAGGAGCGGCGTTTCCGGGCACGGCTGGAGGATCCGATGCGCCGGTGGAAGCTGTCGGAGATGGATCTGGAGTCGATCACGCGGTGGGAGGAGTACTCGCGGGCCAAGGACGAGATGATGATCCACACGCACATCCCAGAGGCGCCGTGGTACGAGGTGGAGAGTGAGGACAAGCGGAGGGCCAGGATCAACATGATCGCGCATCTGCTGTCCACGGTCCCCTACCAGAAGGTGCGGCGGGCGCCGCTGCAGATTCCGCCGCGGCCCGCGTCGAGCGGTTACCGGCGGCCGCCACGGGCCGAGACGCGTGTGCCCGACGTGACACAAGGGCTTTCATGACGGCACTCCTTCAAGCGCGGCTCCTGCCTGCGCCGACACGGCTGCCGCGGCTGTGTGCACAAGGAAATCCCACGTCAGAGGGCTCATGACCCTGGGGGTGTGGGACCTTCGGCCCTGACGGCAACCGCCTCGGCCGTGGTGCGCTGGAGCTGAGGTTTCGTGGAGGTGGAAGTCATGGCCGCTCTTTCGGCTGAACATGCGCTCGACACCGTGGTCGAGGCCGCGCGCTGGGCGCCGTCCATGCACAACACGCAGCCTTGGCGCTTCTCGGTGTCAGGGGAGGAGATCAGCCTGCGGGCCGACTCGGACAGGAAACTGTGCGTCGGCGACGCCTCAGGCCGTGAGCTGCTGATCAGTTGCGGGGCCGCCCTGTTCACGATGCGTACGGCGATGCGGTGCGAGGGCTTCGAGCCGGAGGTGCGTACACTGCCGGACCCGGACCGCCCGTCGTTGGTCGCCACGCTCCGGCCGGGTCGCGAAGTCCAGCCCGACGAGTCCATCCGGGCTCTGGGCGGTGAGATCCAACGCCGTCGCACGCACCGGGCGGGCTTCGCCGACTTGCCCGTGCCGGACAGAGTGGTCGAGCGGCTGGTCCGAGCGGCCATGGAAGAGGGCGCCAAGCTGACGCCGGTCCGTCCCCCGGAAGCCGTCAGGATCATCGCCGCGCTCACCCAGGCGGCGCAGGGCGTACAGGCGCAGGACCAGCGTTTCAGCCTGGAGTTGATCCGCTGGTCGCAGCCGCCCGGCAGCCGCCGCACGGACGGCGTGCCCGCCCGGGGCTACCCGCAACGGGTGGAACGCACCAACCCCGACTTCGCGCAGCGCGATTACTCCTGGCGGCATGACTGGGGCAGCCAGACTGACCAGCGAACCGCGACGTCTGTGGGGGTCGTGGCGCTGCTTACCACGCGGGGCGACACTCGCCAGGAGTGGATCGACGCCGGGCAGGCGCTGCAGCACATCCTGCTGCACGCGTCCGCTTACGGCGTGAGCGCCGCCTTCCATACACAGGCGCTGGAGATGGGCTTGCTGCGTGAGTTTCTGCGGCTTGAGCTCTGCTCGGGCGAATATCCGCAGATGATCATGCGGCTCGGCGTCACCTTCGACGACAAGGACTCGGTCCGCCGTCCCCTGTCAGATGTGCGGGAGTGAGGACCGAGGGTCTCTTGGCGAGCCGGCCTTGAGATCCCCTCCGGGTGAGGTCGCCGTGCCTTGTGGCCGCTGACGGATGGTCACTGGCCCTTTCCGAGGCGGTGACCGGGCAGGGCGGACCGACGCCGCCAACCGCGAGGAGCCTCTCCCGATTCGCCGAGCCCTGGCCCGCCTCGCCGGCGGGCCGGGGCCGACAACGTCAGTCCCCCTGGCGGTCCAAACGCTGGCACGTACGGACTATCTCCGGGCGCCCCCGTGCCGACCGCGTTGGAGTTGGTAGCGCCAGAGCTCGAACCGGCCGTCAGCCCGTCGCACACCGATGCCGAGCGCCTCGGCTGAAGTGCGCTCGGCGCCGAGGAGTTGCCAGCCGGCGGGAGTGAAGCGTTGCCGGACCTCGTCGAGGGTAAGGCCGGGGTGCATGGGAGCGGCCTTGGGCGGCCGGCTGAATCCGTACAGCAGCAAGATGGCTCCCGGTGCTGCCGCGTACGATACGCACGTGACGTAGGCGGGCCGCCGGTCCTCGGGCAGGGTGTGCAGGCAGCCGAAATCCACCAGCAGGGTGTAGCCGTCGCCGACACCGAGATCGCGCAGGCGGGTGACGTCGCCTTGGACGAAGCGTGGGGCTACACCGGCGGCGGTGGCGTTGCGGCGGGCGGCGGCCAGGGCCTTGGGCACCATGTCGATGGCGGTGACGTCCCAGCCGTGCGTGGCCAGGTAGATGGCGTCGGTGCCGGTGCCACAACCGAGATCCAGGGCCCGTTTGGGCGCCGGCGCCGAGGGCCCTTCGACGAGCCTGATCAGGTCGGCGGGCGGGGCGGGCCTCTGCCACACAGTCAGGCGGAGGCGGTAGATGAGCCGGTAGACGAAGTGGTACCAGCGAAGGCCGGCCGCGGTGCGGCGACGACGACGCAGCAGATCGATCATTGTGATCTTGCTCCCTTGGCGGACAGCCTGCGCCCGATGGCGCGGGCGATCATCGGCAGGCCGATCAGGCTCGGCAGGGTCCACAACATCCAGGTGGGCAGCCGGTCCCAGCCGGGCAGGTGCGGGCCGTTGTCGACGTAGAAGGCGGTGATCAAGGCGAGGTAAGAGCCGCCCAGGCCCGCGATGTGCAGGCACGATCGGGGCCGTCCGCACAGATAACCCGCCAGAGCGAGCGCGAAGGCGAGCGTGCCGATGACGAACAGATACGCGTTGCGGCTCCAGTGGGCCGTCGACAGGACGGTCATCGAGGCGAACACCACGCTCAGTGCCCCCAGGTAGATCAGGCCGAAGCGCCGGTGCCGGACACCGCCCTTGTCCGGCAGTGCCGCCACGGCACCGCAGGTGACGTACGTCAACCTGGCCACGACACGGATGGCCAGGACGGCGAGGAACAGCGGGCCCGCCTCCGGCACCCGGACGCCCCCGACGTCGATTCCGTTCATGCCAAGGCTCCATGCGTAGCGTGGCTATATATAGCGACGCTACATCGGCGGTTGCCGCGGGGGAAGACCCGATATAGCGTTGCTACCTATGAGGGCCGAAGCGCTCAAGGGGCATCTGGGCGGCCTGCTGCTGGCGGCGCTGGAGGACGGGCCGCGGCACGGCTACGCGGTCAAGGAGGCCCGCGGGATGCGACCGCGGGCCGGATCGACCTGCCCACCGGCACCGTTTACCCGGCGCTGCATCGGCTGGAGCGAGCCGGACTGATCACGGGAAGCTGGTCGGTGGTCGGCGGGCGCCGCCGCCGCACCTACGAGCTCACCGACGATGGCCGCGTCGCGCTGAGCGGTGAGCGGGTCGGCTGGCAGGAGTTCGCCGGCGCGGTCACCGCAGCCTTGGGGACGCGGCCATGGCCGGCCACGAGCTGATCGAGGCCCAACTCGCCCTCCTGGCCCGCCGTTGCCGCACCAGGCCGTGGAGGAGCTGGCCGACGGGCTAGCCGAAGCCTATGAAGCCCACCTTGCCGCGCTCGGCGAGCCTGGCGCGGCCGCTCGCGCGGCGATCGCCGAGTTCGGCGATGCGGAAGTGATCACCGCAGCTTTCGTCCGCGACTCACCTTGGCGGCGCACGGCGGTGGCGCTGCTGGCCACGGGCCCGATCATGGCCCTGCTCTGGGGCCTGACCTTGATCTCCGCCCGGATGTGGACTTGGCCTATCGCGCCGGCACTGCGTATCACCTACGGCCTCGCACTCGCCGCGACCGTGCTCACCTTGCTGAGCGTCGTGCGGGAAAAGCGCGCCTACCGCCGTACCCAGGCCACCACCCTGGCCGCCGCCATCGCCCTGATCCTGTTGGACGCGGGCATGCTCACGGCCGCCGTCGCCAACCTGTCGCCCTGGCCCTTGGCGTTGGCCACATCGGCGAGCCTGATCAGAGTCACCCTGACCGTTCGCGCGCTGCCGCCGCTCCTGCGGCACCGGTAACCCAGGTCGGCAAGACTGGACCCGCTCATCCGTACGGCCGCGCCCGGCTTCGCGCTGGGAGTTAACAAGCTGGGATGGCTTATCTAGTGCCGCGGAGCAGCGGCCGCCATACGGCCGGCGCCGCAGCATGCTCTCGTGCCCGCAGGGTCGGCTTACCGTGCGGCTGCGGCGGCCTTGGCGATCACGGTGAATATTTCGCCCGGCTGCGAGACGACGACGGTATGAGAGGCGCCCTGTTCGGTCACGGGGCATTCATCCGCAGCGTCGAAGGGCGCGTCGTGCAGGGACCAAGGTCCCCTTCGCCGAACCGTACGGCTCTGCCGCCCATGAGAGCTGTCCTTCAGTGTGAGCTGAGGAGAGGTGCGTGATCGACCAATGACAAGGCCACCCCGTCGTCGGCTCTCCGCCTGTGGATCCGTCCGGAAAGGTATGACCCATGAAGAGCAGAGCCGCGTCCGAAACGTCTCCTTGGACGTTCTTCGTCCTGGTCTTTGCGCTCACCTTTCCGTTCCTGGCCCTTCACGCGGTGAGTCAGGCGCAGATCCTGCCAGACCTGCCGCTGGCCGCTTTCGCGGTCATTTGTCCGGTTGCAGCTGCGGTGATCCTTGAATATCGACGGGGTGGCGGCACAAGCGTGGGTGTGCTTCTGCGGCGGTCATTCGACTTTGCCAGGGTCAAGGCGAAAGGCTGGTACGTTCCTGTCCTGCTGCTGTATCCGGCCGTTCTGGCGGTGTCGTTCGTCCATCTTCGGCTGTCCGGGATCGATGTGCCGGCTCCGCAGATCTCCGTGGTGTCGGTGCTGGCATTGGGCGCAGCGTTCTTCGTGGGCGCCTTGTGTGAGGAGCTCGGCTGGTCCGGATACGCGGTCGAGTCGTTGCAGGGCCGGTGGGGGGCGCTGGCGGCGGGCCTCGTGGTGGGGTCGGTATGGGCGGTGTGGCACTGGGCGGCGCTCCTTCAGGCCCACCGTTCGATGTCATGGATCGCCTGGTGGTCGCTGGCCACGGTGGCGATGCGAGTCATCATGGTGTGGCTGTACGACAACACCGGCAGGAGCGTCTTCGCCGTGGCGCTCTTCCACATGATCGCTAACCTCGGCTGGCAGGTGTTCCCCGTCTACGGGTCGTACTTCGATCAGCCTTCGGTCGCGGTCATCATGGCCGTGCTGGCCATCGTCATCGTGGTCGTCTGGGAGCCGCGCACGCTGACCAGAACCCGCTTCAGTCCGGTCGGCCGGACACCGTCGCCCTGACCCGCCAGGCCGTGCTGAGCGCCTGGTCACTGGCCAACTCCTACGACCGGCTGTCCTCATCCGAGAGGCGGCGTACTGCGGCCATGATCGCTTCATGATGGTAGCGAGTGGTGTTGCCCATCACCACCACGCCGAGACCGGCACTCGGGTAGAGGCGGATGACGTTCCAGAATCCGCTGCCACCGCCGAGATGCTCGACAAAGCTTGAGCCCTTCCCTGCCGGGCGGTACCAGCCAAGCCCGAAGTCCAGCGGGCCACCGCGGGCGGCGACTCGGCGCATCTGGAGCGCAACGCCAGGGGCGAGCACCTGCGTTCCGTGCACGGCCCCGTCGTTGAGATGCAGCAGCGCCAACTGGGCGGCGTCTGCCACGCCGCCCACGAGCCCTCCGTAGGCTGCACCAAGGACGTAGAACGGGTGGTAGGCGACGTACCTGCCCTGGCGACCGGCCACGATGTGAGCGGGCAGGATCGCGCACAGCAACGGAGTCAGCGGCGCAGGCAGTCGCTGGTAGCCCGTCGCCGGCTGCTCGCCTCCGGTGTCGGTATAGGAGAAACCCGTATGCCTCATCCCCAGCAGGGGCAGCAGGCAGGTGCGTACGTGCTCGTCGAACGGAGCCCCTGCGGCTGCGGCGATCACCTCGCCGAGCACGAGGTAACCGAGGTTGGAGTAGCTCGCACGCGCGCCAGGGGCGTATTTCAGGCGGTTGTGCCGGGCCAGCAGTCGCTCCACGAACATGGCCGGGTCCGGAGCCGGCGTGTCCGCGGCGCGTACCCAGCGGATCGGCAGCGGATTGGCCAGGCCGGAACTGTGGCTGAGCAGGTGCCGCACGGTCACCGGTCGCGGCTGCCGCACCACGGCGAACGGCGGGAAGTATTCGCAGGCTGGGGCGTCGAGGTCAAGGGCGCCGAGGCCGGCCAGCCGCATCGCCGCCGTCGCGGTGACGATCTTGGTCATCGAGAACCACAGATATGGCGTCCGCGCGGTTGCCGGCGTGGCGCTCAGCAGGTCTGTCACACCGAACCCGCGGTGCCAGACCGTGCGATCGGCGCGTATCACAGCCACTGACAGGCCCGGGACTCGATCCGCGCGCATGGTCGCCTCTATGCGCGCCTGAACCGCATGAGAGACCTCCATGTCACCCCCGAGTCCGGGCCATCGACCGTCAGCTCAATCATGCGAGCCGGCACATTCGACCGACAGGGCCGAACGTCCCGATCCGGCCTCCCAGTGGCAACCATCAGCTATTCCTTCTGAGCAGGGAAGCAGCTCGAAGACGCGATCAAGCACTGCCCGATACGTAGGCCACCACACCGCCACCCAGTCCCGACCTTCGCTGCCGGCGAGGCGGGTAGTCACCCGTTGCCGGCCCACCTGAGTCGCGTCACGGGCCGGGCTGCTCGCCACTAGGAAGGTCCCCTCCTCCGGCGACCCCGTCCACGTCGGCATCGTAGAGCCTGGCACCATCGCGGCGGCGCAGCTCCGCGCGCACGGGAACAGATGGGCGGCCGCAACAGGCCGCCCACCACGGCCGCTCCAACCGCGGCTAACGGCTATATGCACAACGCCATCGACGGCTCCCGCCTGGCATGCACCAAGATTCTTTCCAGGGAGGCCAGGCAAAGTACTGCCGCGTTCTGACAACGCGCCCAAGCCCTCGTCGCCATTGCCAGGATCGCGTGTGCCTGATGCCGGCCGACGACGGCAGCTACTTCCGCTCCCGCTTGCGGCGCGGCACTTCATCGCACAGGGCATTACCCATGAACGCACCCGCCGCTATCGCACACACCGCGCTGAACGGCCTGCCATCCGCCGGCCGCGTTCGACACCGCGCATGCGGGCGCATCATGTGACATTTCTTGTGCTCACCGCTTGAAGCATTATCCGGTCTTCACGCGAGACATGCAGCCGTCCCAGATGACCGACTTGCGGTCCCAGCTTTTATGGCCCCAGCAGACTTGGAAGCTTTTGATGTAACTGATCCAGGTCCGATCGGATTCGCAATCGGCGCTCGGGGCTTCTACGGTGAAGGCGAAGTTGTACGAGTTGGTGTATTTGGCTTTAATGAAAGTCTCATCCGAAATATTGTCACAGACGGTGATCTTGTCGGCATCCTTATTTACGGTGGCGCCGCCCTCATTGTTACCGAGGGTCTGCTCCCAGGGGCCTGTGGCGGCCCAGGCAGGCGGGCTGGCGAGCGGTAGTGCTGCTGCCGTGGTCAGTGCCACGAGAAAGATGTGCTTGCGCATGAAGTCTCCTCTTGGATGCGCGAAAAGGCGCATGATTTGTCATGACATGCTGATGGATGGAGTTGCGGTCGAACTGCTGAGTGGCAGGTACCTCGCCATGAATCGCGGTAGATTTTCGAGGTCGAGGCCAGCATGTTCTCTTGCTATGGAGGAGCTGAACCACGGCTTGTGCAGGCATGTTTTTTTTCTTGGGGTGGTTGATTAATTACCTGGGGCTCCATCGGGCGCTTCGAGCCCGAGAGCTACACCGCTGAGGCAAGCTTTCAGCTCATGTCGACGGATCACGCATCGCGGGGGACGGGAGCTTCCAACGAGGACCCCAAGAACCTGAGAAGCTCCTTCACCGAAGCCGCCTTGCGGATGCTGCCGGTTCCCGCCCGAAAGCGGCGGCCAGGACTCGCTGCACTCGCGGTCCTGCTGATTCTGGGAGGTTCGCTGGCCACGACGGTGTTGGTGATTAATGCGGATAAACGTGTTTCGGCGATCATGGTCACGCAGCAGATTGGCGCGGGACGGCCGTTTCGCCCTGAGATGATTCGCGAGGCGCGAGTTGTCGAGGATGGAGTGCGCTACGAACTCTGGGCAAATCGTGCGCAAGTCTCCCAAGCCCTCGCCGCTGTCACTCTGCTCCCCGGAACCGTCGTCACCACCGACATGACCGTGGAACAGCACCAGGAGCTCGGGCCGGGCAAGGCGCGGGTCGGACTTGCCCTGAAGCCGGGTCAGTTGCCCAGCGAGATGCAGCCAGGCCAGCGTGTCCAGATTGTGCTCGTTCCCAGCAGCAATAGTGCGGCGGGACTGCAGACCCGGCTACTGGCCGAGAACGCCCTGGTCACCAGCGTCGGTCTAAGCCGAAACAGAGCGTCGGACGAGGTCACTGTGATCGTGGACAGTGCCATAGCGCCAGAGATCGCCGCCTATTCGTCCGCTGGCCAGATCGCCATCACCGAACTGCCCGGAAGCCGCTAACACATGGCATCTGCGGCCACCGCGCCTGAGTGGGTGCGCGGCCGGCCGATGGTCAGGATGACCTTGATGCGCTCCAGTACGGCACGAAACGGCGGCTGTCGTCGTGTTGGCCCGGAGGCCAACACGAAGGACAACGGACAGCACAGCCGATCGGTCTCGCTGGCCGGCCAAGCGCGTGAGCGGGCGGCTTCGCGGTCACCAGTCGAGGTCCTTTCCTGCTCGGCGGATTCTTCCAGCGCCCCGACCTCACCATCCATGGTCATTCCTGCGGCGTGACCGTGGCGGGCCACGGTGGAATCCACGCTGACCAGGTCGAAGGCGACCTGCCCACACGCCACGGCCCCAGCGATCACCACCTGCATCAGTTCCTCGAAGACACCCGTCATCGCCTACGACCGAACCGATCGAAAAAGGTGGGCCATGGTGGTGCTCGGTGGGCAGATCCCGCCAGAGGCTGCAGGTGAGAAAGCGTCGTATCACCGTGTCGAACTGTCGCCGCAGGCATGGGGTTTCGTTCACCGAGGGGCAGACGACACTCGATCAGGGACCGCTCACCGTCGGTGAGGTTCGTCTTCACGCGCCACGGTGATGGCCTACCGGGCTCGGAGATCCAGGCTGAGGTCCGCTGCCGCGACCATGTTCATGGTTGTCTCGAAGACCGCCCGAAAATAGGCCGACCGCCACCGGGCCGTCCCCGCTCAGCATTGAGTGGTTCAACATTTTGGACCGCCGCCCGCGATGCAGCGGACCGAATACAGACTCCAACGCTTACACGATGGGCAAGATGATCGCCGAGGGATGCGCGGCGTCGTGGAAGATCTCCTGGTCCGCGGGGCGCATCGCGGTTGCGGTGGTGAGTGGTTCGCCGGTGCCCGGGTTGCGGTTGTACATGGGGTGGGCGCCGCTGGAGATCTGCAGGCGGATCCGGTGGCCGGGCTTGAAGCAGTGGGCCGTGGGAGTCAGCTGGATGGTGATCTGCTGGGTGCCGCCCCGGTGGAGGCGGACGATGCCGTCGCACAGGTTGGTCGAGGTACCTTTGGGGGCGACGTCGCACAGGCGGGCGAAGAAGTCGGTGTGATCGAGTGTCGAGCGGGCGTGCAGGCTGACCGTGACGGTGCCCATGATGGTGGTGTCGGGCGGCACGGGGTCGCTGGTGAAGGTGAGGACGTCGGGGCGGTCTTCGAGCTTGCGGTTGTCCCTGGCGCCGCCGCCTTGGATCACCGCGCCGCCGAGGCCGGGTGTCGGGTCGGCTGGGTCGTAGCGGTAGCGGGAAGGCTGGACTTGTCCTGCGGGTGGTTCGGTGGACAGGCGGCCCCCGGCTCGCAGGTGGCGCACCGTGGGGGTGGATAATGGCGGCCATGACGGCAGGTCGATCCACGTGTCGGCGCCGGTCACGCAGACCTGTACCGGAGCGGAGCGCAGTGCGCCGTGGTTGCCGCGAAGGTGGGCGTCGAACCATTGCAGGCTGTGCCTGAGGCCGGCCTTGATTCCGGGCAGTGATGCGTGGGTCCAGGGGCCGATGGTCAGGTAGGGGTTCTTGCCCGCCTCCCGCAGTGCCTGGTAGTCGGCGAGTTCGTCGCGCAGGAAGAAGTCATGCCACCCGGCGAGGAAGTGTACGGGGGCTTGGATGCCGGGGACGTGCTTGGCGTTGTCCGTCGCGGCCCACAGGTCGTCGTCCGGTCTGCCGTACCGGACGACGTCTTGGTAGAAGCCGATGGTGCGCCCGAGTGCCGCCTGGTCTGCTTCGCCGACCGGCAGGTGCTGGAAGCCGGTGCGTAAGGCGCGGTTACGTCGCATTGTCGCCCGGGTCCGGTCGAGCAGGGAGGCGGCGGCGTGGCCGCTGTAGGTGGTGTAGAGCCAGCTGAGCACGCCGTCGAGGCGCATCGGCTCGCCGCGCAGCACGTCGTAGACGCGGGAGGCGGCCATCTGCGGCATCAACGCCTTGAGGTGGGCGGGGGCGCCCGCGCCCGAGGCCAGCTGCACGTAGCCGTAGTAGCTGAGGCCGAACATGGCGACCGAGCCGCTGAACCACGGCTGGGTGGCGAGCCATTGCAGTGTCGCCAGGCCGTCCTCGCGCTCGTTTTTGAACGGCTCGAACGCGCCGGTGGAGCCGAAGGTGCCGCGGCAGTTCTGGAAGACCACCTGGTAGCCGCGTTCGGCCAGCAGGCGGCTCATCAGGTCCGCCTTCCGGCCGCGAGAGACGTACGGCGAGCGGATCAGCAGGATGGGCAGCCCCTCTCCGCCCCGCGGAGCGACCCGGGTGGCCAGCAGGACCGCTCCGTCGGGCATCGGAGCGGCCAGGTCGGTCTGATACTCCAGGTCGGTGGCGACGGCCGGTGGCAGATCGAGCATCCGGGAGATCAATCGCGACATGAGGGCCATTCCTCTTTCTTACTCCACATGGCTGCGAATCATGACCTGTACCTGCTGCTCGGGTTCTAGTGCTTGTCGCAACACACCTGATCCGGGCCAGGGCGCTCCCGGAGATGACAGAGGTGGTGCGGATGCGGTGAGTCCTCCAGTTGGCCGACCAGCGCCTTTACCCCTGTGCCGAAGCCACCGCCGATGCGGCCCGCGACCGACCGAGGTGCTGGCCAGGTCGATGGTGACCGCGGCGCCGGTGCCCGGCCTTGAACCCGTAATCCTGTGGCAGCACCTTCCAGGTGATCTGGTACGGCTTACTGGGCGCCAAGACGCGGTCCCAGGACACCGGGAGGTCGCAGGCCAGACACGTGGTTAGCTACGAGCCACTCAATTCACCGCCGGCGTGAATGGTGTCCGTCAATCCACCTGATCAGACAAGGGACGTCGAACACCGGCGTGATCGTCAAACGTGATCCCCAGACGCATGACCATCTGCGGATACTGGCCCGAGCAGAGCTCCTGGCGCAAGAACTCGCGCAGATGGTGCATCTCCAGCGCCTGGGTGTGGAAGGCGGCGCTGACTCCGTGCGCGCAGGCGTGCAGCAGGACCCGTTGCAGGGCCTGGCCGGCGGCGATCCATTCCTCACGCGTGTCGCCGCTGGTGGTGAGCAGCGTCACGACACCGGTGGAGCTCGCCCCGCTGTCCTGCCGTGTGCCCCAGTCGTGCCGCCAGGCGTAGTCGCGCTGAGCGAACCGCGGATCGGTCTCGGCGGGCTCGGCGGGATAGGCGTCGGCCGGCACGCCGTCCCTGCGGGCGCTGCCCGGCGGGCGGGCCCATCGGATGACCTCGAGGTTGAGGACCCGGTCCTGCATTTGGATGTTCTGGGCCGCCTCGGTCACCGTGGCGACGACCCGTACGGCTTGCGGCGCGCGCACAGGGGTCAGCTGGGCTCCTTCGGCGGCTGCCTGCTGGACCAGCGTCTCCACCAGCCGATCCGGTACGGGCAGATCGGTGAAGGCGGACCGGTGCGTGCGGCGTCGCTCGACTTCGGCGTGCAGCGCCTTGGTGTGCTCGTCGGCGGTGATGCTCTCTCCCAGCCGCACGGTCGCCAGCAGGGCGGGCCGATCAGGGTCCGGCAGCACCCGCACGACGGGCTCATAACCCCGGTAGCGCAGCTCTGTACGGATGTTGAACAGCGCCGCGCCGCAGCTGATGAGCAGTTGCCTGCCGTCGGGGTCGGCGTAGCGCAGCTTCCGGTCCGTGTCCGCGCGCACGCTGATCTCGTCGCCGGAGACGGCGAACGACCAGGGCTGGCTGTTGTGCACGGACGGCGCCCAGGCGGCGGCCTCCAGGGCTGCGCGGATGGCGAGGGTGCTTTCGGCGGCTGTACGGGTGTTCATGGCATCCACCTCCATTGAGACACGATCAGCACATCACTCGCCATTCGCGGGAGTGAGGGCCGAAGGTCCCGGGTTCGGCGGACCTACGGGCACATCGGCCGGCCCGGTGAGGCGACGCCGGAAGACCCAGTAGGTCCAGGCCTGGTAGGCCAGGACGACCGGGGTGAAGATGGCCGCGACCCAGGTCATCACGGTCAGGGTGTAGGGGCTGGAGGCGGCGTTGGTCACGGTGAGGCTGTGGGCCGGGTCGAGGGCGGGCAGGACGTTCGGCCACAGCCCGGTGAACAGGGCGGCGGTGAACGCGACGACGGCGAGCGCGCTGGCGGTGAACGCCCACCCGTCCCGGCCGCGGAGGGTCGCGATCAGTGCGGCCGCCAGGCCGGCTCCGGCCAGCGCCACCGCTGCCCACCAGGCGGGCTTGTCGCCATCGGAGGCAATGAGGAAGGCGATCACCACGAGTATGGCGACCGGCGCGAGCGTGCGGGCGATCCGGACGGCGCCTTGGCGGAGCTCTCCGGTGGTGCGCAGGGCCAGGAAGATCGCGCCGTGCAGGGTGAACAGCGCCAGCGTGGCAGCGCCGCCGAGCAGGGCGAACGGGTTGAGCAGAGTGAGCAGGCTCCCGGTGAACTCGTGGTCGGCGTCCAGCGGGACACCGCGCACGATGTTGGCGAAGGCGACACCCCACAGGAACGCGGGTCCGAGCGAGCCCCAGAAGAAGGCCCGGTCCCAGCCGCGCGTGCTGTCGCTCTTGTTGCGGTATTCCAGCGCCATCCCACGCATGATCAAGGCCAGCAGGATCAGGAACAGCGGCAGGTAGAAGCCGCTGAACAACGTGGCGTACCACTCGGGGAAGGCGGCGAACGTCGCGCCGCCGGCGACCAGCAACCACACCTCGTTGCCGTCCCACACCGGGCCGATCGTCTTGACGATGGTGCGCCGTTCGGCCTCGTCGCCGCCGAGGACGGGCAGCAGGATGCCGACCCCGAAGTCGAAGCCCTCCAGCACGAAGTAGCCGGTCCACAACACGGCGATCAGCACGAACCAGACGGTGGTCAGTTCCATGGCAGAGACGTCCTCTCAGTAGCTCAGGGCGGGAACGGAGGCTTCCGGCTCGGCCTGCTCGTGCGGCCCGATGCGGATGAACTTGAGCAGCAACCGCACCTCGATGACCGCCAGCACGGCGTAGACGAGGGTGAAGCCGACCAGCGTGATGGCCACCGACGGGACGTCGGCGGTGGGGGAGACGGCGGCGGCGGTGCGCATGATGCCGAATACCGTCCAAGGCTGGCGGCCCATCTCGGTGAAGATCCAGCCGAGGCTGTTGGCCAGGAACGGCAGGCCGATCCCGGCGATGGCCAGGCGATAGGCCCAGCGGCCGGCGGGAAGCCTGCCGCGCCTGCTCAGCCAGAGCCCGGCCGCGGCCAGCAGCGCCGACAGCGCGCCGAAGCCGATCATCAGCCGGAACGACCAGTACGCCAGGCCGACGACCGGCCGATAGTCGCCGGGTCCGTAGAGCTCCTGGTAGCGGGCCTGGATGTCGTTGATGCCCGCGACCTTGCCGTCGAGGGTGTTGGTGGACAGCAGGCTCAGCCCGTACGGGATCTGCAGGTTGATGTGGTTGCGGCCGTTCTCGACGTCACCGACGGCGAACAGGGAGAAGCCCGCCGAGCTCTCGTCCTCCCACAGCGCCTCGGCCGCGGCCATTTTCATCGGCTGCTGCTCGGTCATGATCTGCGCCTGCCAGTGGCCGGAGAACGACACGCCCACAGCAGAGACGAACGCGACCACCATGGCCAGCCGGGCCGAGGTCCGGAACAGCGCCGTGTCCCGCTTCTTGAGCAGGAACCAGGCGCTGATGCCGAGTACGAAGGCGGCGGCGGTCAGGAACGCGCCGAAGATGACGTGCGGGAAGGTGACGAGCGTGGTGGAGTTGGTCAGCACGGCCCAGATGTCGGTCAGCTCGGCCCGGCCATGGTTGATCCGGTAGCCGACCGGGTGCTGCATCCAGGAGTTCGCGGCGAGGATGAAGTAGGCCGAGATGTTGGTGCCGATGGCGGCCAGCCAGATCGTGGCCAGATGCAGCCGGGGCGGTAGCTTGTCCCATCCGAAGATCCACAGGCCGAGGAAGGTGGACTCCAGGAAGAACGCCATCAGCCCTTCCATGGCCAGCGGCGCCCCGAACACGTCCCCAACGAAGCGCGAGTAGGCGCTCCAGTTCATGCCGAACTGGAACTCCTGCACGATCCCGGTCACCACGCCCATCGCGAAGTTGATCAGGAACAACCGTCCCCAGAACTTGGTCAGCCGCAGGTACTCCGGCTTCTTCGTACGATGCCAAGCGGTCTGCAACCCGGCCACGATGATCGACAACCCGATCGTGAGCGGCACGAACAGGAAGTGGTAGACGGTCGTGATGCCGAACTGCCAGCGGGAAAGGTCGAGGACATCCATGCTGGGCAGGCTCCCGTAGCGCGAAGTCGCGCTGTAGGGTCGTGCGGCCTCCTCCGCAAGGACCTTGGTCCCACGTCCGGCGCGCATCGTGGCCTGAGATCCAGAAACGCGACTCCACCGACCCCCGGGGGCGAGGACGCCCAGAAGGGCATCAAAGGAGGCGTACTCGCACGACCCTCGTCCGCGACTGTTCATCGCCTGAGACGAAGTACAGCTCCTGGCCTGGCTGGATCTTTGTGCTCGTAGGCGTGCTGAAGGAAGAGACGGCTCCGGCCGGCGAGCGCTGTACGGCGGCAATCGATACGGTCAAGATTCGCCCTCGGTTCAAAGACGGAGTCGTAGCCTGGCTCCGGCACATGCTCTTCGACCCGGTTTCGCCGGCGGCCGAACTTGGCGATCCTGTAGGACAGATAGCGAGATGCGAAGAACATTCCCGAGAGTAATGACCAAGGCGGCGGGGTTATTGCCTTACCGGCTGGTTCGCCGTATTGCTCCGATATAAGGAGCGCAATTGTTATGCGTCAGTCTCGAACATGCCAAGGCAAGTTTGTTCGCCAGGCCTGGCAGGGGGCGCGAGGCTTGGAGGTCTGCCGGGTGATCGCGTGTAGCATCTCCCTTCACGAGCTCGGTACGCTGATTCATGACCTCATACCGCGTCGGCGTGGAACGTATTCACGGTTGGTAGGAATATTACGGAGGATGGAATATCTCCGTCGCCGCGCCGCGAATCTCCGCCATGCCAAAGCCATTGGTGCCCATGAGAAGGCGGCCGTACCAGATGGAAGATGGAAAAGTAGCCAATGGCGAATATTCTGGTGGCCGGAGCGGGCGTGGTGGGTACCGCCGTCGGCCATGGTTTCAGCCAGCACGAGCATAAGATCACCTTTGTCGACCCTGATGCCGAGGCCCGTCGGCGGGTGGGCGAGCTTGGTTTTGTGGCTGTGGAGCCCGACGATGTCAGTCTGGCGGACATCGACGTCGTCTTCGTGGCGGTGAGCGCTCCGACCGGCGAGCAGGGCGTGGACACCGCCTGCCTGCGGATGGCCACGCGAACCCTCGGCGAGGCGCTTACGCGCGGTTTCCGCACGAGATATCCGGTGATCGTGTATCGGTGCACGGTGCCGCCGGGCACGACCAGGATCCTTTCAAAACTGCTCGAAGCGGTGTCGGGGCTGCGGGCCGGGGTGCACTTCGGAGTCGCCTACAGTCCCGAGTACCTGCGTGCCGAGAGCGCCCACGAGGATTTCCTGCACCCTGATGTGACGACGGTCGGTGTGATCGGCGACGACGAGCGCACCTGGCGGATCGTACGAGATCTGTACCAGCACTTCTCCTGCCCGCTGGCGCGTGTCAGCCCTGAAGACGCGGAGTTCCAGAAGTACGTGCACAACCTGTTCAACGCGGTCAAGATCTCCTTTTTCAACGAGATGCGTACGACCGCGGGCCACCTGGGCATCCGCGACGTGGATGACCTGTTCCTGATCACCGCCCGCAGCGCCGAGGGGATGCGCAACCCGCTGTACGGCATCGCCGACCTCGGCCCGTACGGCGGGAGCTGCCTGCCCAAGGACGTCGCGGCCTGGCTGCTGGAGATGGCGCAGCGCTCGATCGAGTCGCCCATGGTCGCCGCGGCGCAGGCCGTCAACCGCCGGACCGGCAACAGCCAGGTGCGGTGTCGCTGATGCGGACCGCCGAGTGGACGGCATACGCGCAGTGGACCTGTCTGGTGTTCTTCTCCATCCCGCTCGTCGAGCTCATGCTGATGGCCGTCGGATACGCCTGCATGCGAGGCGGCTACCGGTACGCGCCCAGCAGGTTCAGGCGGTTGGTCATCCAGATCACGACGGTGGGCAAGGAAGCCGAGCTGGTGCGCGAGACCGTCGCCGCCATCCGGGGCTACGAGCTGACCATGCCGTACGAGATCTGGGTCGTGATCGAGCCTGGGCACGACGAGTACTATCCGCTGGCCGACCGGGTCATCCCCGTGCCGTCCTGGTTCCGCTGCAAGGCGGTGGACAAGGCCCGAGCGCTGGAGTTCTCCAGGCTGATACGGGTCAGGCTAGGTTGGAACACCGCCGAGACCAAGATTCTCTTCGTGGACGACGACACGCTGCCGACCAGGGCGTACATCACCAAGGCCTTCAGCGGTGACTACGACCTGTGCCAGGGCGTGACGGTGGTCAACCGGCACTACGCGACGCGACCCTGGCCGCATTTCCTGCTGTCTCACCTGGACAACATCCGGGCCCGCAACTGCATGATCTACTGCAGTTGCACTCAGGGCATCACCGGCAAACCGCTCTTTGTGCACGGCGAAGGCCTGTGCGTCACCGGCCTGGTCGAGGACGTCATCACCTGGAATCACCCCATCATCGCCTCCGATGACCTGGTCTTCGGCACGAACGCCGCGCACGCGGGATTCAGCTGGGGCTACTTCCACGAGTACATCCAGCTGGTCTCGCCGTGGAACCTGATGGACTACTGGAAGCAGCGCAAGCGCTGGACGTGGGGCAACTTCACGGCGATCCGCAGGCGGGACATCCTGCCGCTGTCGGTGGCGATCCCGAAGGCCGTCAAGTACAGCATGGGAGTGCTGTCGATCTGCGCGTCCGGGGTGGGCGGGGTGCTGCTCGCGATGGGCGTCACCAAAGTACCGCCCCAGGCTTACACGGTCTTCTGGACCTCGTTCACCGCCTGGTTCGCCTCCTACGGGCTGATGGGGTGGATCAACTCGGGCGGCGAGGCCAATCGGCAACGCTTCTCCGGCCACGGCCGGGTGATGAGCTCGCGAGCGCGTTTCCTGACCTTCCGACTGACCCAGGCGCTGGTGGCAGTCGTGTTGTGCGTGCCTACCGCGGTGATGCCCGCCATCGTCATCGTGGGCAGCGTGCTGACCGGGAAACCCAGACGCTTCGTCACCATCGCCAAAACCTGCCCGCGCCTCTGATGCGAACCTGCGAAAGGTCTTGCCATGCCCGCTGCTCGTGATCTCGCCGATCTGCGTCGCCGGCCGCTCCGCCGCTCACTCGGCGGCGTCTTCGTACTCCTCATGGTGCTGCTGGCGACGGGGTTCACACTGTCCCTCGGCATGGCGTGGATACGCACGGATGCCGGCCACGTACAGACCCCCATCCCACGCACCGGCGGATCGGGCCCCGAACCGCTCTCGTTCGCACGGCCCGCCGCGCCCGTCCCCCGCGACACCATCACCGCGAGCAACGGCGAGCGGTGGCGAGTCGATGTCCTCCTTCGGCTGTGGAGCCTCCTCGCCGTCGTCCTTGTCAGCGGATCCGCCGCCATCGTCGTGGCCTCCCGTCACAGACCGATGCGCATGTCCTGCTCCGGTACGGTGCGTGAGCGCAACTCGATGCGTACGCGCCTCCGTAAGATCGACCAGGGGCAGGGGGATCTCGCCATGGACCGCCAGCGGCGCAGAAACCGCAAACAGGGCAAAAGGCTGGGGCGGCTCGTCCGGCCTTGAGCTGCGGGCAGGGCCCGCACGAGGCACCCGAACCGCCGGCAAGAACGATGGTCGAGCTTGCCGGCCCCCTCGTTGCTCTCCTGCCGCGGAGGCCAGGAAGGATTGCGGACGCTTTGGGCCCTCATGGGGATCGTGAACGGTGTCCTCGCGCTGCAGGAGATCCTCCAGGACGTGGCCTGGTGCCCGCCGACGAACTCGCCCGGCGGCTGAGCGTCCGCGAGGTCACGCACGCGCTGTCAACGCCCATCCGCCTCTTGGGTCACACCCCGTGAAGTCCTGGCCAGGAGCTCTACGACGTATGGGTGATGCGCAGGTCGTGGATGACGGACTGGCCATAGTTGCTGGTGCTGCACGGCGCCGACAAGGCGCAGTTGGCGAGAGTGTACATACCTGCCTTGAAATAGGCGTCGGCGAAGTTCCTGGTGATCGTCGCCTGGAGCACGTTGTTGTAGTACGCCTTGATCTGCCCGCCGCCCACCACGAACTTGGTCTCGAACACTGTGCCCAGCCTGTAGTCCCCGGTCACCAGTTTGTACTGGCTCTGAGGGCCGTTGCTGACGAAGAGGTTTCTACCTTCCAGCCGGAAGGCCGCGATCTCATCGGTCGCGTTGTGGACCTGGCCCGTCATCACCTGGGTCTTGTCGGCGGGCAGGCTCGTGATGGCCTGCCTGATGACCATGGTGTGGACGCCGGAGGTGGATGTCCAAGCGGCTTTGGCGGTGCCGTTCATCTCGCGCAGCTCCGACCTGGGGAAGGAGGAGCCCTGGGTGACGCCGTTGACGGGGGCGCGGAACTGCACTCCGTTGCATCCCGGCGCGACCTGGAAGTAGGGCGGAAGGGAGTAGCTGGCGAGAGCGGGTTGTCTTGTCTCCAGCGGCTGCACGCCCGCCAGCGCAGGGTCGTCGACAGGCAGAGCCACCTTCCAGTTGGCCAAGTCGAGGACGTCCGCGGGGTAACGGCACGGCCCGGTGGCGGCATGCGCGACGGGAGCGCCCGTCGTCACGGACGCGACGATCAGGAGGAGAGTGAGGCTGACTTTCATGGCAATGCCCCTTTTTCGGCTCGCTACATATGGTGATGGCACATTACTTTCAGTGACCGTACTTCAAAGGTTGCCGCAACCGTGCAGGGCGGAGGATTTGCACCCTCGTGTTTCGCGGCTTCTTTGATCGCCATGCATGTGACGAGGGAGACGTGGGTGGCTTAGAGCCCGCCGAGGCCCCTCGAGCATCTCCGCATCGGCCCGCAGAGCAGCGGAGGCACGTGGCCGGTGAAGAGCGGATCCGGGATGCTCTGAGATGGCACGTTATCCCCGTTGTCGGCGGTGTTCTGGTCCTGCTTCACCGCGCCGGGCTACCGCTCGTTCGCCGCTCTTTGTGGTACAGCCGATCTCACAGACGCGGCGGTGGACGGGCCGGAACGAGCCCGGCACCACTGCCATACGCACCGGTTCTTCCGCGTTTCGCGGGCTCCCTGCAGCCCTGACGTTGGCGACCATTGGCGCTACGGCCCTGGCCGACGTGGTCGATGGCTCAGGGTGGAACGGGTCTTCGGCGAGCCGACCGTCCAGGACTGCGTCACCGTCATCCCGGTCGCCCGGATCAGCGACGGTGACGCCACAGGGAGCGGAACCCGGGCCTTTTGGCGGGCCGGGCCGGGTCGGACGGCTCTGGGCGGGCACGGCGCGCGGTGGTGCGGTGGGTAGGACGGAATCTCACCGAGCCCGCAACTCCTGCGGGACAGCACGGTCGTCGAAAGACCTGCCTGACATCGAGTTGTGGAGGCACCGTGAACGATGCACACCTGCCCCCGATCATCCAGGGCGGCATGGGCGTGGCCGTCTCCGACTGGCGCCTCGCCCGCGTCGTCTCCCGTCTCGGTCAGCTGGGCGTCGTCTCGGGCACGGCCATCGACCTGGTGTGCGCCAGGCGTCTGCAGCTCGGCGACCCGGGAGGTCACGTGCGGCGCGCGCTGGCCTGCTTTCCCATCCCCGAGATGGCCCAGCGCGTCATCCGCACCTTTTACGTCCCCGGCGGCAAGCCGCAGGGGACGCCGTTCCGCCCGGTGCCGAGGTACTCCCTGCGGCCGGGCCGCGCCCTTGTGGAGCTGACCATCGTGGCGAACTTCGCGGAGGTGTACCTGGCCAAAGAGGGACACGACGGGCGGGTCGGGATCAACTATTTGCGCAAGATCGAGCTGCCCATCCCGTTCGCCTGCTATGGCGCCATGCTGGCCGGTGTCGATCACATCCTGATGGGCGCGGGCAACCCGGCCGAACTGCCCGCGCTGCTCGACCGGCTCGCCGGCCACCGGCAGGTGGCGCTACCCGTACGCGTGCAGGGCGCGACCTCCGCCGACGGCGACGCCCGCGTCGAGTTCGACCCAGCGGCCCTGTGGGAGGCCCCGCCGGCGCTGCGCAGCCCCCGGTTCGAGGCGATCGTCGCCTCGGTCGACCTTGCCACTGCCCTGGCCGCCGACCCCGCGACGCGGCCCGACGGCTTCGTGGTCGAGGGCTCGCCGGCGGGCGGACACAACGCGCCGCCGCGCGGACCTCGCCTCCTGGACGATGCCGGCCAGCTCGTCTACGGGGAACGCGACGTGGTGGTGCCGGAGCAGATGATGGCGATCGGCGTGCCCTTCTGGATGGCTGGTGGATACGGCAGCCCGGACGGCCTGGCCGCGGCGCTGGCCGGCGGCGCCACCGGGATCCAGGCCGGCACCGCCTTCGCGTTCTGCGCAGAGTCGGGCATGGCCGCGCCGCTCAAACGGGCGGTGCTGGAACACGTGGCGCGCGGGGACACGCGCGTGCGCACCGACCCGCGCATTTCGCCGACCGGGTTCCCGTTCAAGACGGTCGATCTGGAGGGGACCGTGGCGCGGGACGACGTGTACGCCGACCGGACCCGCCTGTGCGACCTGGGTGTGCTGCGCTCGCCGTACCGCAAGGCCGACACCGGTATCGGCTACCGCTGCCCGGCCGAGCCGGTCGACGTCTACGAGCGGCGCGGCGGGCGGGCCCAGAACACCGAAGGCCGCCGCTGCCTGTGCAACGCCCTGCTGGCCACCGCCGGGTACGGTCAGGAGCGGCTCGACGGCTACGCCGAGCCGGCGATCGTGACCGCCGGCACCGACCTGTCCGCCGTACGCCACCTGTCCGCCGTCCACCCTGGTTACACCGCGGCCGACGTCGTGGCCTACCTTCTTGAAGGAGCGGACTCGGACCGGGGCGCCTGAGCACCGGCGTCCGGCACGATGACCTGCCGTTCGCCTGGGCTACTCCCGCTGCGGCAGATAGGCCGGGCCCGCAGCCCGGTGCCGTAGCCCAGGAGGCCCCTCCAGCCGGACGACCGCGCCCGGCCCTGAGGTGGGCGATCACAGGTCATGAAAGCCCCACTCCGCTGCTGGCCGAGCACGGGCTCGAGGCCGGTCGGCCCGCCGTGTTCGTGTGGGAGGCGGTCACGCAGTACCTGACCGAGCAGGGCGTCCACGCCACACTGGAGTTTCTGTCCCGGGCCGGGGCGAACAGTCGGCTGCTGTTCACCTACGTGCTGCGGGATTTCCTGGACGGGTGCGGCCACGGGGCGACGGCGTTGTATATCGCAGATCGGCTTCTACAAGATCGAGCTGATCAAGCCCCGCGGCCCCTGGCGCAGCCTGGCCGACGTGGAACTGGCCACCGCCGAATAGGTCGCTTGGTTCAACACCACCCGCCTGCACTCGGCGATCGGACACCTTCCACCTGAGGAGTTCGAGGCAATCTATTACGCTCAACACCAGCCCAACGACGCCCTAGCAATCAACCGCCGAGGTCTCCATCAAAGTCGGGGCGGTTCAGAGACGTCTTTGTCGCCACCGACGACAACTTTTTTCAAAGAGACGAAGAAGCCCCAATTGGCAGCGCTCGGCGCATCCCTAATCCTCACACCCACGCAGGCCGAGGTGCACATTGAACAGCACGCTACTGGAGCCAGCGGCGACCTTGACTTGTCCACATAACAACAACGGTTGGGTTCGCCTTCACCGAACTGCTGCGGTTCAAGATGCTGCCCCGGATGAAGAACATCGGCGCGATCGAGTTGTACAGCCCTGACACCGCCCAGAGCGCCTGGCCGAAGGTGGACAAGATCCCCAGGAAGCGGCCGATCGACTGGGACCTCATCGCCTGCAACTACGATCAGATGATCAAATACGCGACGGCCCTACGGTTGCGGACGGCGGAAACCGAGCAGGTGCTGCGCCGTTTCATGAAAGGCAACGGCCCCAAGCATCCGGTCTATCTGGCCCTGGAAGAACTCTTCCGGATCGTGCGCACGATCTTCGCCTGCGACTATCTCGCGGACGAGCAACTGCGCCGGGAGATCAGCAGCGGATTGCAGGTTGTGGAGAACTGGGACAGCGCCACGACAAGATTTTCTACGGGCGCGAAGGGGTCCTGATCGGCGCCGACTGCGAGCACGCCGAGGTGTCCATGCTCACTCTGCACCTGCTGCAGTCCTCGTTGGTGTTCATTAATACCCAGCTTCTGCAAGCTGTTCTGCGTGATCCGCAGTGGGCCGGAAAACTTACCGAGGAAGACCGGCGAGCGCTCAGCCCGCTGTTCTGGGCTCATGCGAACCCCTACGGTCGGTTCCGGCTGGACATGGAAATTCGGCTAGATCTCACGGCGGCGTGAGCGGGAGCCAGGGGCTCCATGCGCGGGTCCCGCTGTGGTTGAGAGGCACGGCAAGGAACCCCTTCTCAAGCCGTGCTGACGGACAACGACGGTGAATGTGCCGACGATGCTGGACCTTGAGCGGGGACGGGCCGTGGGTGCCGTCGCGAGGACGCCTCAGATTGTCGTGGCGGGTCAGGCGGCGGGTAGGTCCTCATTGCGCGAGCGCATCTGATTGCTCCTCGCCAGGAGCTGGCTCAGCCGTGCGTTGCCGAGGAGCACCCGCCGCAGGCGCATCGTCAGGGAGCGGCGAACCTGCTCGGCACGGGTGGCGGGTGAAGGTGATCCGGTTGCAACGGCACCACGGCCGCACACCCGCGGGCGCCGTCGCCCGCGTCATGCAGCGCATCCTCACGCTGACCACCGCCATCTGGCACAACGACCAGGGCGGACAGCCCGTCCTGCGCTCACTGCCCGCCTACGACCACCAACCCTTGGGACCGATCATCTAGCTGGACGGTGCCAGGGTGCGCACGACATCGAACTCGTTGCCCTCGGGGTCGGCCATGACCACCCAGCTCCGGCCGGAGCCCTGGCCCATGTCCACCTTGGCGGCGCCGAGGCCGAGCAGCCTGGCCACCTCGTCGTCGGTGCTGCGGTCGATCGGGCTGACGTCGAGGTGGAGCCGGTTCTTCACGGTCTTGCCCTCGGGCACC